>NZ_JBFAIM010000023.1:0-154293 GCF_040654715.1 Nonomuraea sp. NPDC050643
GGCGGCCGTGTTCGCCAACTCGGCGTTCGCGGGCTACTCGAGCTGCCGCCAATACTACGAGGACATCGCCAGGATCTCCGTCGAGGACGGCCCCGCCCGCCGGGCGCCCCGGCCGCGCGTCACGCGCGCGGCTTCTCCCGCATCTCGAACGTCTCGATCACGTCGTCGATCCGGATGTCGTTGTAGCCGACACCGATACCGCACTCGAAGCCCTCGCGGACCTCGGTCGCGTCATCCTTGAAGCGACGCAGGGACGAGACGGACAGGTTGTCCGCGATGACGACGCCGTCGCGGATGATCCTGGCCTTGCTGTTGCGGACGATCACGCCGGAGCGGACCAGCGAACCGGCGACGTTGCCGATCTTCGGCACCTTGAAGACCTCGCGGACTTCGGCGGTGCCCATCTGGACCTCTTCGAACTCGGGCTTGAGCATGCCCTTGAGTGCCGCTTCGATCTCCTCGATCGCCTGGTAGATGACCGAGTAGTAGCGGATGTCGACGCCCTCGCGCTCGGCGAGGTCGCGCGCCCGGGGCTCAGGCCGGACGTTGAAGCCGATGATGACCGCGTTGTCGTCGGCGACGGCCAGGTTGACGTCGTACTCGGTGATGGCGCCGACCGCGCGGTGCAGGACACGAAGCCTGACCTCGTCGCCGACGTCGATCTTGAGCAGGGCGTCTTCCAGGGCTTCCACCGAACCGGACACGTCACCCTTGATGATGAGCTTGAGCTCGTCGACGCGACCCTTCTCGAGGTTGCTGAACAGCTCCTCGAGGGTGAGGCGACGGCTCGACTTCGCCATGTCGGCGCTGCGCTTGCGCGCCGCGCGCTGCTCGGCGATCTGCCTGGCCATCCGGTCGTCGGTGACGACGATGAAGTTGTCACCGGCACCCGGCACGGCCGTCAGACCCATCACCCGGACCGGACGGGACGGCGTGGCCTCTTCGACCGCGTCGCCGTTGTCGTCGAGCATCGCGCGGACGCGGCCGTAGGCCTCGCCACACACGATCGAGTCGCCGACGCGCAGCGTGCCGCGCTGGACCAGGACGGTCGCGACAGGGCCGCGGCCCTTGTCGAGGTGAGCCTCGATCGCGATGCCCTGGGCGCCCATCGACGGGTTGGCGCGCAGGTCGAGCTCGGCGTCGGCGGTCAGCACGATCGCCTCGAGGAGCTCGTCGATGCCGGTGGCGTTCTTCGCCGAGATGTCGACGAAGAGCGTCGAGCCGCCGTATTCCTCCGCGACCAGGCCGTATTCGGTGAGCTGGGCCCGCACCTTGTTCGGGTCGGCGCCCTCCTTGTCGACCTTGTTGACCGCGACCACGATCGGCACGTCGGCCGCCTGGGCGTGGTTGAGAGCCTCGATCGTCTGCGGCTTCACACCGTCGTCGGCCGCGACCACCAGCACCGCGATGTCGGTCGACTTCGCGCCTCGGGCACGCATGGCGGTGAACGCCTCGTGACCCGGGGTGTCGATGAAGGTGATCTTCCGCTCTTCGCCCTCGTGCGTGGCCGAGACCTGGTAGGCACCGATGTGCTGGGTGATGCCACCCGCCTCGCGCGCCACCACGTTGGTCTTGCGGATGGCGTCGAGCAGCTTGGTCTTACCGTGGTCGACGTGACCCATGACGGTCACGACCGGCGGACGCGCGGCCAGGTCGGCCTCGTCGCCCTCGTCCTCGCCGAACTCGATGTCGAAGGCCTCGAGAAGCTCGCGGTCCTCCTCCTCCGGGCTGACGACCTGGATGTTGTAGTCGAGCTCTGCGCCGAGAAGCTGCAGCGTCTCCTCGTTGACCGACTGCGTGGCGGTCACCATCTCGCCCAGGTGCAGCATGATCTGCACGAGCGAGGCGGGGTTCGCGCCGATGCGGTCGGCGAAGTCGGACAGCGACGCACCGCGCGGAAGGCGGATCGTCGCGCCGTTGCCGCGAGCGACCTGCACACCGCCGATCGCCGGCGCCGACATGTTGTCGAACTCCTGGCGCCTCTGACGCTTCGACTTACGGCCACGCGCGGGACGGCCGCCGGGACGCCCGAAGGCTCCCGCGGTGCCGCCGCCACGGCCACGGCCACCGCCACCGGGACGACCGGCGAAACCGCCGCCGCCACCGGGACCACCGGTGCCGGTGCGCTGACCGGTGCCGCCGCCACCCGGGCGACCGGCGAAACCGCCGCCACCACCGGGACGACCGCCACCGCCGCCACCACCGGGACGGCCTCCGCCGCCACCGCCGGGACGACCGCCACCGCCACCGCCGCCGGGACGGCCTCCGCCGCCACCGCCGCCGCCACCGGGACCGGCAGGACGACCCTGCGGCATCATCATCGGGTTGGGACGCGGACCGCCAGGACGCGGGCCACCGGCACCGGGACCCGGACGCGGGCCACCGGCGGGCGGGCCGGGACGCGGGCCACCCGCACCGGGCCTGCCCTCGCCACCGCCACGACCCTGCGGCGGACGCGGCATCGCGCCGTCGCGCGGCGGGCCGTCACGACGCTCACGCTGACCGGGACCGCCGCCGCCTTCGCGGTTGCCGCCCGGCCGCGGCGGACGGGACTGGCCCATGCCGCTGGCGTTGGACGAGAACGGGTTGTTACCGGGACGCGGACCGCGCGGACCAGGCTTGGGGCCGGGACGCGGGCCACCGCCGGAAGAGGCGCCGGGACGCGGCGCCTGAGCGGAACCACCGCCACCGCCGCCGCCACCCGAGGGCCCCGGACGGGGCGCCGGGCCGGGCTTGGGACCCGGGCGGGCGGCAGGACCGGGCCGCGGGCCCGGCGTCGGACGCGTGGGCGCGCCACTCTCGAAACGCGCCTGCGGAGCCGAGGAAGCCTCGCCACGAGCGGCCTCAGGCTGCTGGGGCTGCTGGTGCGGCATCGGCACCGGCGGACGCTGCTGAGCGCCGCCCGCGGGGGCGGCGGGACCACTGGGGCCGCCGGAACCTGCGGGACCACCGGAACCCCCGGGAGCCCCGGGGCCGGGGCGCGGGCCGGGCCTCGGGCCCGGACGCGGTGAAACTGGGGTCGACGCCTGCCCGGCGCCGTTACCGGCCTGGCTGTCCGCCGGCCGGGGCGCAGCCTTGGGCGGCTGCGGTCTGTTGGACGGCTGTCCGCCGCCCCTGGAGGGCCCACCCTTGGATGCGCCCAGAGCTTCGGTGAGCCTGCGGACCACCGGCGCTTCGATGGTCGAGGACGCCGAACGGACGAACTCTCCCATCTCTTGGAGCTTGGCCATGACGACCTTGCTCTCTACGCCGAACTCCTTAGCGAGCTCGTATACCCGGACCTTCGCCACTGCACTCCCTTACTCGGCCCGGGAGGCTGGCTGTGCCGTCCGGACCGTCGCTACCTTGACGTCTTCATCGCCGCGTGCTCATCAGGCGCTCATAGCAATCTGACTCCGCCCATCAACTCGGCGTCCTACATGACATTTCGTGGTTCTCCCTCCAGGTGCGCCCGCACGGGCGACACGTCAAGCGGCCCCGGCACGCGGAACGCGCGCGGAAACGCTCGGCGACGCTCGGCAAGCTCCAGACAGCTCACGGCCGGATGCAGCGATGCACCGCGGCCTGGAAGCCGTCCGCGCAGGTCAGGGACCACATGATCCTCGACCCGCACCAGGCGGAGCAGCTCGGACTTAGCCGTGCGAGCCCTGCAGCCCACACAGGTGCGCTGTGGGACCGCTTGGCCACCATATTCCAGCTTACCGTGTTGACGCATCTACGGAACCGGCGGCGTCCTCGGCTTGTGTATCGGGCCGGATGTCGATTCGCCATCCGGTGAGTCGAGCGGCCAGCCGCGCGTTCTGGCCCTCTTTCCCGATGGCCAGCGAGAGCTGGTAGTCGGGGACGGTGACCCGCGCCACCCGCCCTTCGAGGTCGAGAACCTCAACGTGGGAAACGCGTGCCGGAGACAGCGCATTCCCCACGAACTCGCCCGGGTCCTCGGACCAGTCGATGATGTCGATCTTCTCGCCGTGCAGCTCGGTCATCACGTTGCGCACGCGCGAGCCCATCGGCCCGATGCACGCGCCCTTGGCGTTGACGCCGGGCTTGCGCGACCTGACGGCGATCTTCGTACGGTGGCCGGCCTCGCGCGCCACGGCCGCGATCTCCACCGTGCCGTCGGCGATCTCCGGCACCTCGAGCGCGAACAGCTTCTTCACCAGCCCGGGGTGCGTGCGCGACAGGGTGACGGAGGGGCCCTTGTGGCCCTTCTTCACCTGCACGACGTAGGCGCGGATGCGCTCGCCGTGCACGTATTCCTCGCCCGGGACCTGCTCGGCGTGCGGGAGCACGGCCTCGATCTTGCCGAGGTCGACCAGCACCACGCGCGGATCCTTGCCCTGCTGGATCACGCCGGAGACCAGCTCGCCCTCGCGGCTGGCGAACTCACCGAAGTTGATCTCGTCTTCGGCGTCGCGGAGCTGCTGCAGGATGACCTGCTTGGCGGTGGTCGCGGCGATCCGGCTGAAATTGTTGGGCGTGTCGTCGAACTCCCTGACGACCTCGCCCTCCTCGTCGAGCTCGGCGGCCCAGATCGTGACGTGACCGCTGCCGCGGTCAAGCTCGGCCCGCGCCTTGGCGCCCGTACCCTCGGTGCGGAAATACGCGATCAGCAGCGCGTCCTCGATCGCCTTGACGACCAGATCGAAGGAGATGTCCTTTTCTCGTTCGAGGCTGCGCAGGACGCTCATGTCGATGTCCACGACGGCTCCCCCTTAGCCTTCGTCGCCGTCGACGTCGTCGATGCGGCGGAACTCCACCTGTACCCGTCCCCGGGTCAGGTCTTCGTAACCAAGCCTGTGCGCCGCGCCCTCGACGTCGAGGTCGACGCCGCTCTCGTCAGCGGCCATGATGCGGCCCTCCACCACGGTGCCGTTCGTCAGTTCCGCCTTCACCAGCCGCTTGGCCGCACGGCGCCAGTGGCGGGGCTCGGTGAGCGGGCGATCGACGCCCGGGGAGGAGACCTCAAGTGTGTAGGCCGTCTGGCCCATCGAATCGTCGTCGTCGAGGGCCGTGGAGACGGCCTGGCTGACGTCGGCCACGTCGTCGAGACTCACGCCGCCGTCGCGGTCGACGATCACCCGCAACAGCCGTCTCTTGCCGGCCTGGGTGACCGTGATGTCCTCCAGGTCGAGGCCCTCCGCGCTGACCACGGGCTCCAGGAGCTTCATCAGGTGGTCGCGGGGTGATGCGCTGCCCATATCGACCTCCCCTATTGTCATGTCTCAGCCGGGCGGACCTCGCCTCAGGCTCTCCGCCGTCTGGCCGCTCAGCCAGCGACGACAGTTGACACCCTATCCGTATGAGGGCACGGAAAGAGCGCCACTCGTCACGGTCGAATGGCGGAGCGTCGCCTGAGAGCGATCCCGGGCGTCAACCCGTACGATGCTAGCGATGAGAAAGCCGCCGGGCGCACCGCCGCTGCGGCGTCGATCAGGCATGGCCGGGCGTCGGCGCTCTGATGGGCGGGTTCCTCGTCGGTCTGCTCCACCGTCACTGGAGGTCCAAGCCCGTGCGCCCGCGTCACCTCTCCCGGCGAACCTTGCTGGCGGGCGGAGCGGCGGCTCTGACCGCCTGCAGCGCGTCCGGCCCTCCGGAGCCGTCGGCTCAGGCCACCGACTCTCCCGAGACCCTGCTGCTGAAGGACCTCATCGCGGAGAAGGAACGCACGATCGCGCTCTATTCATCCCTGATCGACAGGGGCGGGAAGAAGCTCGTCCCGTTCCGTGAGCGCCACCAGGCCCATGTGAACGAGTTGCGCAAGCACGTGAAGGCCTCCCCCGCGGCGTCCTCGCCGGCGTCGCCGTCCGCGAGCGCGAGCGCGAAGGCGTCTCCGAAGCCGTCGCTGTCGCGGCTGCGCGACGTCGAGCGCAAGGCGGCTGCCCGGCGTCCGCGCCAGCTCGCCGCCGTCTCGCCGGGGCTGGCCCAGCTCATCGCCAGCATCGGCGCCTGCGAGGCCGCCCACGTCGCCGCCCTGCCGAGGTCGTTGTGAAAGCTGCGGGAGAGGGCGCTGCGGGAGAGGGCGCTGAGGACGTCGAGAAGCTGCGCAAGGCGCTGGCGGCCGAGCATGCGGCGTTGTTCGCGTACGGGCTGCTCGGCGGGCGCACGTCGGGGTCGTTGCGGGCCAGGATCGTCGCCGCCTTCGACGCCCACCGGGCCCGGCGCGACCAGCTCCGCGGCTACATCACGAGCCGGGGCGGCAAACCGGTCGAGCCCGACGCCTCCTACGCGCTGCCGTTCTTCCCCTCCAGCGCCGCGCTGGCCGTCAAGCTGGCGGTGCACCTGGAGAGCGGGGTGAGCGCCGCGTACCTGGAGCTGGTGGCCGCGCAGGACGCGGCGCTGCGCCGGTACGCCGCGCTGGCCATGCAGGAGGCGGTGACCCGGTCCTACACCTTCCAGCCGGCCCAGCCGGCGGCCTTCCCCGGCATGCCCGCCCAGGCCGCGCCGCCCGCCTCGCCCATCGGGAGCAACGCGCCCTCAGCGGTACAGGACGGAGAGTAGGTCGGGGCCGAGGCGTTCGATGGCGTCGGCGTCGAGCTGGTAGTAGACGACCGAGCCGCGCCGGTGTGTGTGGACGAGCTGGGCCTCCCTGAGCCTGCGCAGGTGCCGGGAGACCTGGGGGGCGGTCATGCCGAGCTGGGTGGCCAGCTCGGCGGTGGCGACCGGGTTGCGCAGGATGGCGTAGCAGAGCCGCAGCCTTGTGGGGTCCTGGAGGGCGGCGAGCCGGCGGCGGGCCGTCTCCAGGGTCGGTGTGGTGGTGCCGTCGGCGCTGTACTGGATGACGACCGGGTAGCCGGGATAGTGCTTGATCACGAAGTGCGGCCGGCCGTGGACGGTCGGGACGAGCAGGCAGGGCCGGTGGTCGTCGACGCGGGCGGTGGCGTTGTAGAGCTTGTCGAACACCAGGCGCAGCCGCCCCGGGGAGGCCCCAGTGGCGGACCCAGTGGCGGACCCAGTGGCGGACCCGGCTACTGACGCGGTCGGGAAGTCGGCCAGCACCATGGCGCCCTTCCTGCGCAGTTCGCGTTCGCGTAGCGCGCCGTCGCGTTCGAGCTCGCGGCGCAGCGCCGGCCATTCGGCGTCGAAGGCCGCGGCGGCGAAGGCGGCCAGGAAGTCGAGCAGCTCTCCGCGTACGCCCTCGGGGTCGGCGCGCAGCCGGGCGCCGATCTCCATGCGGCTGGAGGAGATCAGCCGCAGCCGGTGCAGCACGTCGTCGCCGAGCCGCGGCCCGAGCTCGGTGTCGTTCTTGCCGATCAGCGCCTGCGCGGTCATCGCGACGAAGTCGCCGATGGGCAGCCCGGCCACTTCGCGCAGTTCGTCGTCCAGCGTGCGCCGGGAGCCGGCGGACAGCGGCAGCAGGTAGCGGGCCCGGAAGGCGCCCCAGAGCGGCGCCCACACGGCGGCGGTGGCCAGCAGGGCGGTGTCGAGCTCGGCGTGCGCCCTGGCCACCCAGCCCGCGCTGGCCGGATGGTGGCCGGGCTCGTCGAAGACGTGCAGGCAGGCGCACAGCTCGGCCAGGGGTGACTGCTGCACGGCGACGGATCCGGTGCCGGGTGAGTCGAGGAGGAGCGTGACGGCCACCCTGCAGATTACCGCGTTCGCGGCAATCTCCTTGTGGGGTTACTCGTGTTTGCGCAGGCTGTGGCGTCATGGCTGAGGTACTGCACGTGGTCAAGCATCCGACCGGCTTCTATTCGGCGGGTGCGACGACCGTCTTCGCGTCGAGATACGACCAGAGATTCTCCTATTGCTTGTACGTCCCGTCCGCTCACGACCCGGACGGGGCGGCCCTGCCGCTGGCCGTCCTGCAGCACGGGACCGGCCGGCGCGGCCCGCAGTACCGTGACAACTTCGCCGAGTGGGCCGAGGAGCGCGGCTGCGTGGTGCTGGCCCCGCTCTTCCCCGCCGGCATCGGCGACGACCCGCACGATCTGCACGGCTTCAAATTCCTCCGGTACGGCGACATCCGCTTCGACCACGCCCTGCTGGCCATCGTCGACGAGGTCGGCGAGCGCTTCAACGTACGGACCGAGCGGTTCCTGCTGCACGGCTTCTCCGGCGGTGGCCAGTTCGTGCACCGGTTCGCCTACCTGCACCCCGACCGGCTCGCCGGATTGTCGATTGGTGCACCAGGGCGGATAACGTACATCGACCCGAACAACCCGTGGTGGATCGGGCTGAAGGGGTTCGAGGAGGAGTTCGGCTGCGCTCCCAGGGCGGAGGAACTGCGCGACGTGCCGGTGCAGATGGTCGTGGGCGCTCTCGACGTGGAGACCTGGGAGATCAACAACGCGGGCGACTCCAACTGGATGGACGGCGCCGACGCCCACGGCGTCACGCGTATCGAGCGGCTGAAGGCGCTGCGCGACAACTTCGCGGCCCATGGCATCGGCGTGCGGTTCGACGTCGTGCCGGGCGTGGGCCACGACCCGATGCAGGTGCTCGAGCCGGTCAAGGACTTCTTCACATCGATCCTCACCCCCCAGGAGTCATCATGAAGATCACATTGGCGGCCGCCCTCGCGGTGGCCGTTTCTCTCACCGGCTGTGCCGTGGGCGAGAGCGCCGACGCGGGCGGCGAATATCCGAGCAAGGCCCTGTCGATCATGGCGCCGGGCAGCCCCGGCGGCGGGTGGGACACGCGGGCGCGGGGCATCGCCAGCTCGCTCAGCGAGTGCAAGGTGGCCGACGTGGACGCCACGGTGACCAACGTGCCGGGCGCGGGCGGCACGATCGGGCTGGCGCAGTTCGCCAAGCGGCAGGGTGACCCCTACCAGCTCATGGTCATGGACAGCGTGACCATGCTGGGCGGCATCGTGAACAACAAGTCGCCGGTGGACCTGTCCACGCTGACCCCCGTCGCCGGGCTGAGCCGGGGGCCGAGCGCGTTCGTGGTGCCGAAGAAGTCGCCGTACCAGGAGCTGACGGCCCTGCTCGACGCGATGAAGGACAAGCCCCAGAGCATCAAGTGGACGGGCGGCTCGCTCGGCGCGCCCGGCCACATGACGGTGGCGGCGATGGCCAAGAGTAAGGGCCTGGCGGCCAAGGACATCAACTTCGTGCCCACGGCGGGTGGTGGCGAGTCCCTGAACCTGCTGCTCAGCGGTGCCGCCACGATCGGCGTGGACACCGTCGCCGAGCTGCGGCCGCAGATCGAGGCGGGCGAGCTCCGGGTGCTGGCCGTGGACTCCGCGGAGCGGGTCGACGGCATCGACGCGCCGACGATGAAGGAGCTCGGCCTGGGCGAGGAGGCGATCTCCACGCTGGCCGGCGTGCTGGCGCCGGCGGGGCTGTCGAAGGAGCAGCAGCAGGACGTCGTCGGCCTGCTCGACAAGGTGCGCCAGACGACGTGCTGGAAGAAGGTGCTCGAGCGCAACAACTGGACCGAGGACTGGAAGCCGGGCGAGGAGTTCGGCAAGGTGCTGACCGAGCAGCGTACGCAGGTCACCGCCCTCCTCGGTGAGCTGGGGCTCGGCAAGTGACGCAGCGCATCGTCTCGCTCGGCTTCCTGGCGGCGGCCGTGGTCGTGCTGGCCCAGGCGCTGGCGATCCCGCAGGGCAGCGGCTACCAGGCCGTGGGGCCCCGGGCGTTCCCGCTGCTGGTGGGGGCCGGGCTGGCGGTGGTGTCGGTGTTCGGGGTCGTCCAGGCGTTCAAGGCGGGCGCCGCCGCGCCGGAGGAGACGCACTGGCCGTCCGTGCTGCTGCTGGTGGGCGCGCTGGCGGCGTACGCGCTGATCCTCGTGCCCGTGGGCTACTGGCAGGCCACGACCGTGTTCTTCGTGGCCGTGGCCAGGGTGCTGGGCAGCAGGAGGCTGGTGCGCGACGTGGTGGCGGGGCTGGTGCTGGCGCTGGCCACGTACTTCCTGTTCGACCGGCTCCTCGGCATCACGCTGCCGCCGGGCCTGATCAGATTGGCGATCTGAGATGGACGTGCTCGGCAATCTGCTCGACGGCTTCGGCCACGCGCTGAGCCTGCAGAACCTGCTCCTGGCCGTCCTCGGCGTCACCGTCGGCACGCTCGTGGGCGTGCTGCCGGGGCTCGGGCCCGCCACGACGATCGCGCTGCTGCTGCCGCTGACGTTCGTGTTCGATCCGGTGGGGGCGTTCGTGATGTTCGCCGGGATCTACTACGGCGGCATGTACGGCGGCTCCACCACCGCGATCCTGCTCAACATCCCCGGCGAGACCGCCTCCATCCCCACCACGCTCGAGGGCTATCCCATGGCCCGGCGGGGCAGGGCGGGGGCGGCGCTGGCGACGGCGGCCATCGGGTCGTTCGTGGCGGGGACGATCTCCACGGTCGTCATCACGTTCCTGGCCCCCGGCATGTCGAACATCGCCAAGCTCATCCAGCCCGCCGAATACTTCTCGATCATGGTGCTCGCGTTCGTGACGGTCACCTCGCTGATGGGCGACTCGATCGTGCGCGGGCTGTCGAGCCTGTTCCTCGGACTGACGATCGGGATGGTCGGGATCGACCAGATGACCGGGCAGCCGCGGTTCGCGTTCGGCGTGCCGGAGCTGTACGAGGGGCTGTCGGTGGTCGCGGTCG
The DNA here is from genome assembly GCF_040654715.1 of Nonomuraea sp. NPDC050643. NCBI lineage: Bacteria > Bacillati > Actinomycetota > Actinomycetes > Streptosporangiales > Streptosporangiaceae > Nonomuraea > Nonomuraea sp. NPDC050643. The sequence goes on from NZ_JBFAIM010000023.1 coordinate 10,551, forward strand.
CGGTCGGCCTGTTCGCGGTGGCGGAGGCGGTCTCCACGGCCGCCGCCCGGCACCAGCCCCAGCCGCCGCCCATCACCCTGGACGGGAAGATCGGCATGACGCGGGAGGACTGGCGCAGGTCCTGGAAGCCGTGGCTGCGCGGGACGCTGTTCGGGCTGCCGATCGGGTCGCTGCCCGCGGGCGGGGCCGAGCTGCCGACGTTCCTGAGCTACAACGTCGAGAAGCGGCTGTCCAAGCACAAGGAGGAGTTCGGGCAGGGCGCGATCGAGGGCGTGGCGGGGCCGGAGGCGGCCAACAACGCGGCGTTCTCCGGGGTGCTGGTGCCGCTGCTGACGCTGGGCATCCCGACGTCGGCGACGGCGAGCATGCTGCTGATCGCGTTCCAGATCTACAACGTGCAGCCCGGGCCGCAGCTTTTCGACCAGCAGCCGGTGCTGGTGTGGACGCTGATCGCGAGCCTCTACATCGGCAACGTGATGCTGCTGGTGCTGAACCTGCCGCTGATCCGGCTGTGGGTGAAGCTGCTGCGGGTGCCGGCGGCGCTGCTGACGGCCGCCATCCTGACCTTCGCGACGCTGGGGGTCTACTCGATCTCGCAGAGCGTGTTCGAGGTGCTGGTGGCCTACGGGTTCGGGTTGCTGGGGTGGGTGCTGCACCGGGCCCGGTATCCGGTTGCGCCGCTGATCCTGGGTGCGGTGCTGGGGCCGTTGATGGAGGTGCAGTTCAGGCGGGCGCTGGCGTTCAGCGAGGGGGATCCCTCGGTGTTCGTGACGCGGCCGGTGTCGCTCGTCATCCTGCTCATCGCGGTGGCCTGCCTGGTGGGGCCGGTGATCGTACGGCGGCGCACGAAGCGGAGCGCCGTGGACGAATCCACGACGCTCACGGACATCACCCGCTGACGCCGGCCGATCAGGGCGCCGGCGTCAGCGGGTTGGCGTCAGCGTGTAGGCATCAGTGCCCATATGTCAGGGCGCATGGACGTCAGGCGCCGGCGGCGGCCTGGATGCGGTCGGCTGCCTCGGCGAGGGGGATCTCGGACTTCTCGCCGGAGACGCGGTCGCGCAGCTCCACGACGCCCTGCGACAGGCCGCGCCCGACCACCACGATCGTGGGCAGCCCCAGCAGCTCGGCGTCCTTGAACTTCACGCCGGGCGAGACCTGGGGCCGGTCGTCGACCAGGACCCGCAGGCCGCGCGACTCCAGCTCGGCGCCCAGCTCGAGGGCGGCCTCCACCTGGTTCTCCTTGCCGGTGCCGACGATGTGCACGTCGGCGGGCGCGACCTCGCGCGGCCACACCAGGCCGAGCTGGTCGTAGGCCTGCTCGGCGATGACCGCCACCGCGCGGGACACGCCGATGCCGTAGGAGCCCATGGTGACGCGGATCGGCTTGCCGTCGGGGCCGAGCGCGTCGAGGCCGGCGGCGTCGGCGTATTTGCGGCCGAGCTGGAAGATGTGGCCGATCTCGATGCCCCGGTCGATGGACAGCTCGGAGCCGCAGCGGGGGCAGGGGTCGCCGGCGCGGACCTCGGCGGCCTCGATCGTGCCGTCGGGGATGAAGTCGCGGCCCGCGACCACGTCGGCGGCGTGCCTGCCGGGCTCGTTGGCGCCGGTCACCCAGGAGGTGCCGGTGACGACCCGGGGGTCGACGAGGTAGCGGATGCCGAGCTCGCGCAGGATCTGCGGCCCGATGTAGCCGCGTACGAGGCCGGGGTGCTTGGCGAAGTCGGCGGCCTCGAAGATGGCGGGCTCGCCGGGCGACAGCGCCGCCTCCAGGCGCTTGAAGTCGACCTCGCGGTCGCCGGGCACGCCGATGACCAGCGTCTCGACCTTGTCGGAGCCGGGCGTCGTGACCTTGACGACGACGTTCTTGAGCGTCTCGGCGGCGGTGACGGACAGGCCGTGGTGCTCGTTGACGTAGGACACCAGCGTGTCGATGGTCGGGGTGTCGGGGGTGTCGAGCACCCGCTGCGGCGCCGCGTCGTCGACGGAGCGGGCGGCCGGGGCGGTGGTCGTGACGGCCTCGGCGTTGGCGGCGTAGCCGCACGAGTGGCAGGCCACGAACGTGTCCTCGCCGGTGGGCGTGGGCGCGAGGAACTCCTCCGACGCCGAGCCGCCCATCGCGCCCGACTGGGCGAACACGATCTTGTAGCGGATGCCGAGGCGGTCGAACGTCCGGATGTAGGTCTCGCGGTGCTGCTCGTAGGAGTGCTTGAGCCCGTCGTCGTCGAGGTCGAAGGAGTAGGAGTCCTTCATCAGGAACTCGCGGCCGCGCAGGATGCCGGCCCTGGGCCGCGCCTCGTCCCGGTATTTGGTCTGGATCTGGTAAAGGGTGACCGGATAGTCCTTGTAGGAGGAGTATTCGCCCTTGACCATGTCGGTGAAGAGCTCCTCGTGCGTGGGGCCGAGGAGGTAGTCGGCGCCCTTGCGGTCCTGGAGCCGGAACAGCGTGTCGCCGTATTCGGTCCAGCGGCCGGTCGCCTCGTAGTATTCGCGGGGCAGCAGTGCGGGGAAGAGCACCTCCTGGCCGCCCATCCTGTTCATCTCCTCGCGGACGACCCTGGCGACGTTCTCCAGGACCATCTTGCCGAGGGGGAGCCAGGAGTAGATGCCGGGCGCGACGCGGCGGACGTAGCCGGCGCGGACCAGGAGCTTGTGGCTCGGCACTTCCGCGTCTGCCGGGTCGTCCCGCAGGGTGCGAAGAAACAACGACGACATGCGCAGCAACACGGCTACTCCTTGCTCGAACCTGGATGTGAAGGACTACAGGCTATCGACTCGGAGGAGCCGAGCGCTCGGGCTTATCAGACCTCCAGCGGGATCCAGCCCGCGACGAAGGCCGCCAGGGTCACCGTGAAGAGGCCGGCGAACAGCGCCGACACGGCCAGCGCGCGCACCCGGCCGCGCGGGTTCCTGCGCAGCGCGAAGACCAGCGCGACGGACAGCAGCCCGATCGCGAGGGCGGGTCCGGGCCAGAAGGACCGCTCGCTGTCGATGAAGCCGGGGGTGGATCGGCCCACGACGTCGGCGATCAGGGCCGCGCCGACCGCGCCCGCCGCCACGTCGCCCCAGGCGTCGTCCCTGCGTGTGGTGTAGGCCAGCAGGCCCAGCCCCACGAGCAGGGCGAGCGTCCAGTTGAGGCCGGCGGGGCTGCCGCCGATGATCGCGAAGGCGTCCTGGCCGCGCAGGGCGCTCGCGCCCAGGGCCGAGACCATGGTGGACACCGCCGCCAGGAACGTGGTCAGCAGCGCCCACCCGAACCCCGACGCGCTGGCGCCCACGGCCAGGGCCAGGGCGAGATAGGCGTACGGGTCGTAGACCTGGCCGAGCCAGTCGGGGCCGTTGCCGGAGGTGGCAATGCCGAGCAGGCCGACGACGAGTCCTCCCAGGAACGCCCCGAGCAAATGGCGTTCGATGGCACGCTGCCGCCGGTCGTATTCGGCGAAGTCGGCATAGTCGACGGTGGTGTTGTTCATCTCCATCCCCTGGTCAACCCATCCCCGGATAAATGCAGGGATGACCACTTGCAGATTATGTGACCCTACAAAAAAGGCAAATTTCGGTCATCCGCATGCCAAAACAAGCAATCGCTTGGTTACGATGCTGGCGTGGCACTTCCCGATGAACTCCGCGCCGTCGTCCGCGCCTACCTCGCCGACCGTCCCGGCGCGCCGTGGCAGGCATTCGCGCGGGACGTCGGGATCGCCGGGCTGCTCGTCCCCGAGGAGCACGGCGGCGCGGGCTGCGGCCCGGCCGAGATGGCCGCCGTGGCGGAGGAGCTGGGGCGGGCGCTGTCGCCGCATCCGTTCCTGCAGTCGGCGGTCATGGCCGTCGGGGCGGCCCGGGAGGCCGGGGACGCCGGGCTGCTGGCCGCGCTGGCCGAAGGGGTGGTGACGGCGACCGTGGTGCTGCCGGGGGACGGTGCGCTGCGGCTGGAGGGCGACCTGCTCACCGGGGTGGTGCCGTACGCGCTGACGGGCGAGGTGGTGCTCGTCTACGCCGGTGGGCTGCTGGTGGAGGCGGTGCCGACGCGGCGGACGGCGTACCGGACGGTGGACGAGAGCCGGCCGCTGCAGGAGCTCTCCTTCCAGGACGCCCCAGTACGGCGGCTCGGCGACGGCACGTCGTGGGCCCGCATACGCGACCTCGGGATCGCCGCGCTGGCCGCCGAGCAGGCGGGCGGGGCCCGGCGGTGCCTGGAGATGGCGGTCGAGCACGCCAAGCGGCGCCACCAGTTCGGGCGGCCGATCGGCTCGTTCCAGGCGATCAAGCACAAGCTGGCCGACCTGCTCCTGCTCGTGGAGTCGGCCAGGTCGGCGGCGGAGGCGGCGGCCGGGGACGGGATCTTCGCGGCGATCGCCGGGTCGTACTGCACGGAGGCGTACCTGACGGCGGCGGGCGAGAACATCCAGGTGCACGGCGGGATCGGGATCACCTGGGAGCATCCCGCCCACCGCTACCTCAAACGGGCCACCTCCGACGCCCAGCTCTTCTGCCCGCCCCAGGCCCACCGCGCCCGCCTGGCCGCGCACGTCTTCGGCGAGGACGACTGACCGCGTCACCCCAGCGAAGGCCCGCACGAAACCGACGGCCGCGCGTACGGGTCAGGCCGCGTCGGCGCCGAGGGCGTGCTCGCGGACCAGGTCGTGGAAGTGGTAGCGGCCCGGCGTGGCCTCCCGCAGCAGGTGCGCGTCCAGCAGCCGTTCGAGCACCCGCCCCGCCTGCGACTCGGTGGTGTCCAGCAGGGCGGCCGCCGTGTCGGCGGCGAACTCCGGCTCGACGTGCAGGCCGAGCAGCCGGTACGCCCGCTTCGACGCGCCGGGCAGCTCGCGGTAGGACAGGTCGAGGGCCGCCGTGACGCTGCGCTGCCCGGCCTCCAGCTCCGCCAGCCGCCGATCGTGCCCGCCCAGCCGTTCGAGCAGGTGCTCCACCGTCCACGCGGGATGGGAGCGCAGCCGGGCGGCGGCGATGCGGATGGCCAGGGGAAGCAGGCCGCAGCGCCGTACGGTGTCGGTCAGCGTGCCGGCCAGCGCGCCCGCCACCTGGTCGGCCGACGCGGTCATGGTCAGCAGCGCGACGGCGTTCTCCAGGGGCAGGACGTCGAGCGACATGGTGAGGGCGCCGTCGAGGCCGGTCAGGCGGCGCCGGCTGGTGATCAGCACGCGGCACTGCCGGCCGCCGGGCAGCAGCGGCCGCACCTGGCTCTCGCCGGCCGCGTTGTCCAGCACGATCAGGACCTTCCGGTCGGCCAGCAGCGTGCGGCACAGCGCGGCGCGGTCCTCGGGCGCCGGCGGGAGCAGGTCGCCGGGCACGCCCAGGGAGCGCAGCATGCGGCCGAGCGCGTGCTCCGGCTCGACCGGCGTCCGCCCCTGGGTGTGGCCGTGCAGGTCGAGGAAGAGCTGCCCGTCGGGGAACCGGCAGGCCAGCCGGTGCGCCGCGCGTACGGCCAGCGCCGTCTTCCCGACGCCCGCCATCCCGTCGATCGCGTGCACGGTCGGCGAGGCGCACTCGTGGTCGCCGTCCTTGGCCAGCTCGGCCAGCTCGCTCACCCGGCCGATGAACGGCGCCGCGTCGGCGGGCAGCTCGCGCGGCACCACCCCCACCAGCACCGTCCCCACCAGCACCGTCCCCACCGGCACCGTCCCCAGCGCCCCCGCGGCCGGCGCGCCCCCGCGGGCGAGGGCGGTGAGCCTGGCGTACTCCTCGTCGTCCAGCTCCAGCGCCTCACCCAGGAGCCGCAGCGACTCGCTGCGCGGGCGGCGCAGCGCGCCCCCCTCCAGGCGGCGAACGGTACGGGTGCTCAACCCGGCACGCTCGGCCAGTTGGTCCTGCGTCAGCAGCGCGCGTGCCCGCCACCGCCGCAGTAGTTCCGCCAACTCCGGCTCGTCTCTTGCCCGCATGTGCGTGACCCCTTGTCCGGTCGGCGTTGTCCGGACCATCAGTCTCCGCTCGCGCGGCTCCGCCGGCGTCCGCCCCCGAGCGGGAACCGGTGTACGCCCTCCGGCGTATTTCAGCCGCCGAGCAGTTCCTCCCAGGGGTGGCGGGCGTTGGTGCGGCGGGTGGTGTCGAGGGCCTCGGCCAGGCGCCAGAGGCCGGAGCGGGCGCGTACGGAGGCCCGGCCCATCGGGTCGATCGCGCGCAGCTCGAACCGCACGCCCATCACGTCGAGCACGGCCGAGCCGTCACTGCCCGGGCCCGCCTCGGTGACCGGTGAGCCCTCGAAGTCGGGGTCGCACACCTGTTCGGCGAGCAGGCAGGCCACCTCCGAGGCGTAGGGTCCGTCGCGCCACTCGACGTGCCAGCTGTGGTCGGCGCCGCGCCACCACGTGAGGTCGCGGCAGGACTCGATGAAGTCGGCCTCGGTGGCGAGCGCGGCCATCACGCGGCCGAACGCTTCGTAGCCGCGGGCGCTGGTGAGCGAGAGGTCGTCGCCGTGGTCGGGGAACAAGCCATCCTTCGGCCGCCGCAGCGCGTGCTTTCGCTTCACGAGCATCCACTCTGATCGCCGCCGCGCCCTTCCCGCAAGTCTTTGCCGCTGATACGCTCTACCAAGCGAGCGCTTGGTTTCCTATTACGCCGGAGGCGCGATGACGTCCCTACGGATCAGCCTGGGGTATGAACTGGAGGTCCGCGGTCGCACCCGCGCAGTCGAGCAGCAGGCGTTCCAGAACGTGATCGACCAGGTGGTGCTGGGCGACCGGCTGGGCTTTGACACGGCATGGTTCGTGGAGCACCACTTCACCAGGGGCTTCTCCCACTCCTCCGCCCCCGATCTGGTCCTGGCCGCCATCTCCCAGCGCACCGAGCGCATCCACCTGGGGCTCGGGGTCGTGCTGCTGCCGTTCCAGTCGCCGATCCGCACCGCCGAGCGCGTCGCCACACTGGACGTGCTGAGCGGCGGCCGGGTCGAGTTCGGCACGGGAAGGGGCGCCTCACCCCTGGAGTATCAGGCGTTCCAGCGGCCGTTCGAGAAGTCGCGGCAGATCTGGGAGGACTCGCTGGAGGCCACGCTGGCCATCTGGCGCGCCGACGGCGAGCCGATCAGCCGGTCGAACGAGTTCTTCGAGATCCCCGACGTGGCCGTCTACCCCCGCCCGGCCCAGGAGCCCCATCCCCCGGTGTGGGTGGCCTCCACCTCGCTGGAGGGCTATCTGGCGGCCGCCCGGCACGGGTACAACCTGCTCGGCATGACAATGCTCAAGGGCATCGACGACGTCGCCGCCGACATCGCGAAATATCGTGAATGCCTGGCGGAGCACGGCTTCGACCCGGCCAGCCGCCGCGTGGCCCTGATGATCCCCTGGTTCGTCGCCCCCACGCGTGACGAGGCCAACGCCACGGCCGCCGACCCCGTCCTGTGGTACATCCGGCGCCAGGTCAACCTCGTCACCCCGCCCGACTACTACGACGCCCGCCACGCCACCCACCGCGTGCTGGGCCAGCTCGCCGCCGGGCTGCCGCCGGACGAGTCCATGGCCACGCTGCGCGAGCACCTGATGGTCGTGGTGGACGATGTGGAGGGCTCGCGCAAGGCCCTGGCCAGGATCGCCGAGGCGGGCGCGACCGACCTGATCATCCAGGCGCAGGTCGGCGGGCTGGCGCACGACCGGGTGTGCGACTCGATGACGCTGTTCATGACCGAGGTGGTGCGCTGATGACCCGCTGGCTCACCCGGGACGATCTCGGCGGCGCCGCGCACACCGCCACCGGGCTGCTGCTCGTCTCCCCCGACGTCTCGAGCGTCTTCCCGCTGGGCCCCGCGGACCGCGCGGACGCCGTGGCGCGGACGGGGAAGGCACTGCTTCAGGCCGGGACCGGCCCGCGCGACCGCGTGGTCGTGGCCCTCGCCGAGCCCGCCGGCGCCATCTGGGCCGCCGCGGCGGCCGACGTGGCCGGGGCCGCCGCCGGCGTGGGCCCGCGCGGACGGATGCGCCTGCACCACGCGCTGACCGCGTTGAGGGCCACCACGCTGGTCATCACGCCGACGGGCGCGATGGACTTTCTGTCCCGCCTGCACCTGGAGTTCCTGCTGGACCCGCTGGACCTCGGGCTCAGGAACATCGTCCTGACCGGCGAGATCGCCTCCAGGCGCACGATGGGGCATCTGGCGGGCGAGTTCGGGGCCACGGTCACGGAGGTCCTGGCCAGCCCGTTCGGCGGGGACGCGCTGGCCTGGCGGGCGTCGGAGGACGACCCGCTCACCCCACTCGCCGACGACCTGGTGGGCCTGGCCGCGCTGACCAAGGACGACACCGCCGACTCCGCCGCCCCGCTCGCCGAGCTGATCGTCACCCCCCGCGCCCACTCGGCGCTCGGCGACGTCGTGCTCAGGACCGGCCTGGTGGCCAAGGCGGGCGGTCAGGGCGTGCCCGCGCACACGGTGGGCGATCACGTGCTGGTCAGGGGCGTGTGGCTGGCGCTGCCCCGGATCGAGAAGGCGCTGGCGAAGATCGACGGCGTGACGGGCTGGGAGCTGGCGGTCAGCCGGCAGGGGACGCTGGACGCGGCGGCGCTCACGGTGCGGTTCGGCCGGGAGAGCCTGGTCCGCAACCCCATGTGGAAGGCGCGGATCGAGCAGTCCGTACGCGCGCTGACCCCCATCTCGATCACCGTCGAGATCGCCCAGGACGTCTCCGAGACCCCCGTGCCCGGCACGGTGAACGACCTGCGCGGCCACCACCTGGGACGGGACCGCGCCCTGCTCTCCTAGGGGGTCTTCGATGGCACCGGAGGACTGGGGCACGCTCCCCCGCATGCTGCGCGACCAGGCGGAGCGCCATCCCGGAGCGACCGTGCTCGCCGACGGCGGCGCGCGCGTGACGATGGCGGAGCTGAGAGCGCAGGCCGCCGAGGTCGCCCGCGGCCTCATCGCGCTCGGCGTCGGGCCCGGCGACCGGGTCGCGCTGTGGGGGCTGAACTCCGCCCACTGGGTACGCCACGCGTTCGGGATCTGGGACGCCGGGGCGGTCATCGTGCCGCTCTCGTCCCGTTTCAAGGGGATCGAGGCCGCCCAGCTCGTCGAGAAGACCGGCGCGAAAGTGCTCATCACCGGCGCGAGCCCCGCGCAGACCCCGCTCGCCGGGCTCCTGCCGCCCGTTCCCGGGCTGATCCAGGCCACCGACCTCGCGGCGGAGGCGAAGGCGTCCGGGCGGGAGGCCGAGGAGCGCGCGCTGGCCGTCCGGCCGGACGACCTGTGCGAGATCATGTCCACCTCGGGCACCACCGGGGCGCCCAAGGGCGTCATGCTCGACCACGCCCAGGTCCTGCGCGGCTACTGGGACTGGTCGGAGATCGTCACCCTGGACGAGCACGACCGCTACCCGGTGATCGCGCCGTTCAGCCACGGCTTCGGGCTGAACGCCGGGCTGATCGCGTGCGTGCTGCGCCGGGCCACGATGCTGCCGATCCCGATCTTCACGCCGGACGCGCTGATGTCGCTGATCTCCGCCGAGCGGATCACGATCCTGGCCGGGCCGCCCACGCTGTTCCATCGGCTGCTGGACGAGCTGGACCGCGAATCCTGGGACGTGTCGTCGCTGCGGGTGGCCATCTGCGGGGCCGCCGCCGTGCCGGCCGGCCTGATCACCCGGCTGGTCGAGCGGGTCGGGCTGGAACGCATGATCAACGCGTACGGGCTGATGGAGGGCACGGTCGTCTCCATGACCAGGGCCGGCGACCCCATCGACGTGATCGCGAACACCACCGGCAGGCCCGTGCCGGGCATCGAGGTCAAGGTCGTCGACGACGACGGCAAGGAGGTCGCGACCGGCGAGCGCGGCGAGGTCCTGCAGCGGGGCTACGGCGTGATGCGCGGCTACTGGGACGAACCCGGCAGAACGGCCGAGGTCGTCGACGCCGGCGGCTGGCTGCACACCGGCGACGTCGGCGTGCTGGACGCGGCGGGCAACCTCGCCATCGTGGACCGCAAGAAGGAGCTGTTCATCGTCAACGGGTTCAACGTCTCCCCCGCCGAGGTCGAGTCGCTCCTGCTCCGGGAGGGCTCGCTGGCGCAGGCGGCGGTCATCGGCGTCCCCGACCCGGCCTCGGGCGAGGCGGGCCTGGCGTACGTCGTCCCGAGGCCCGGCCGGACGCCCGACCCCGCCGCCCTGCTCGCCTGGGCGAAGGCCAACATGTCCAACTACAAGATCCCCAAGCGGATCGTCGTGGTCGGCTCCCTGCCCACCAACGCGAACGGCAAGATCGACAAGCCGGCCCTGCGCCGCCGCGAGGCTTCGGGCGAGTAGCGTAGTAGTGCGCCTTTTGCCCCAGGAGCTGCCATGTTGCGCCTGCTGGCCGGAGAGGCCGCACGTAGGTTCGGGGGGCGCGCGGCCATGGTCACCGGCTCTTCCGTCCTGTCCTTCGCCGACCTCGACCGGCTCTCCGACCAGGTGGCCGCCGGATTGGCCCACCGGGGGATCCGTATCGGCGACGTCGTGGTGCTCGCGCTGCCCGACGGTCCCGAGTTCGTGATCTGCTACGTGGCGGCGGCCAAGATCGGCGCGGTCACGGCGGGCGTCGGCGCCGGACGCGCCGGGCTGCCGGCCGAGCTGGACCCGACGCTCGTCATCACCGCCCCGAGGGTGCTTCCCGCCATGGCGGGGCTCGACGTGGTCACGCTGCCCCTGCGCCGGGGACCGCGTCCGTTCGACCCGGCCGTGCTCGGCGGGCTGCGCAGGGACGAGGCCCCGCCGCCGCCGTTCCCGCCCGATCCGGGGCGGCCCGTGGTGATCACGTTCACGTCGGGCCGGACGGGGCCGCCGAAGGGCGTCGTGTTCGGCAACCGCCAGCTCGAGGCGATCCGGGCCCACGGAGCCGGGGCGCGCTGGGGCACCGGGGACGCGCGGCTGGTGCCGTACGGGCTCGGGCGGATCGGGTTCGCCACGCGGCTGCCGGTGTTCCTGCAGACCGGGCGGACCTGCCACGTGCTGCCCGAGTGGAGCCCCGAGGCCGCGCTGCGGGAGTTGCGCGAGCACGGGATCGGGGTGCTGCAGGGCAGCCCGTACCAGTTGGAGCGGGTGCTGGAGCGCGGCGAGGACCTGCCGGAACTGACGCTCATCCTGTCCAGCGGCGCGCCCGCCACACCCGAGCTGATCGGGGCGCTGCGCGACAGGTACGGCGTGCCCGTGTGCAACCGGTACGTCTGCACGGAGGCCGGGCTGGGCCTCGGCACGCGCCCCGACGATCCCCCGGAGGACGCCGAGGTGTGTGTGGGCCGCCCGCGGGGCGGCGTCGCCGTGTCGATCCGGGACGCGGAGGGCCGCGTTCTCCCGTGCGAGGATCAAGGTGAGGTGCTTCTCCGCTCGGAAGCGGTGATGAGCGGCTACGTTGGCAGGAGCCCCGATCGCTCGGTATTCGCCAAGGACGGGTTCATCCGCACCGGCGACCGGGGATACATCGATCACACTGGCCGGTTGCATCTGGTGGGACGCATGTCTCGGGCAGCCGAGTCTTAGGAGGCAGCGTGGCGTTGCACGTGGCGGTCATCGGGTCGGGCCCGGCCGGGATCTACACGGCCGAGGCACTCGTCAAGCAGTCTGCCGAACCGGTCGAAGTGGACGTGATCGAGCGCCTGCCGACCCCCTACGGGCTGGTCAGATACGGTGTGGCGCCCGACCACACGTCGATCAAGTCGATCGCGAACTACCTGCGCAGGGTGCTGGAGCTGCCCCAGGTCCGCTTCCTCGGCGGCGTCACGCTCGGCTCCGACCTGTCCGTCGACGACCTGCTCGGCGCCTACGACGCGGTGGTCTACTGCACGGGCGCGATGGTCGACAGGAGGCTCGGCATCCCGGGCGAAGACCTGCCCGGCAGCGTGGCGGCGACCGACTTCGTGAACTGGTACTGCGGGCACCCCGACGTCGACCCGGCCCGGTTCACGCTCGACACCTCCGAGGTCGCGGTGATCGGCGTCGGCAACGTGGCCGTCGACGTCGTCCGCGTGCTGGCCAAGACCGCCGACGAGCTGCGTGCCACCGACGTGCCGCACGAGGTGCTCGAACGCCTGGAGGCGAGCCAGGTCAAGGCCATCCACATGATCGGCCGCCGCGGCCCCGAGCACGCCAAGTTCACCCTCAAGGAGCTGCGCGAGCTCGGCGAGCTGGCCAACGCCGACGTCTGCGTGCGCCCCGAGGAGGCCGTCGTCCTCGGCGGCGACTTCCCGCGCCAGATCCAGGGCAACATCACCATCCTGCAGTCGTGGGCCGGCCGCGGGGCGGTCGGCCGGCCGCGCCGCCTCGACGTGCGCTTCTGGCTGCGGCCGGTGGAGATCCTCGGCACCGAGCGGGTGGAGGGGCTCAAGCTCGAGCGCACCCGGCTGTCGGAGGAGGGGCGCGTGGTCGGCACGGGCGAGTTCGAGACGCTGCCGGTGGGCATGGTGCTGCGCTCGGTCGGCTACCAGAGCGTGCCGCTGCCCGGGGTGCCGTTCTCGGAGCGGACCATGACGGTGCCGAACGAGGCCGGGCGCGTACGCGAGCGCGAATACGTGGCGGGGTGGCTCAAACGCGGGCCCACCGGGGTCATCGGCACGAACAAGTCCGACGCGGCAGAGACGGTCCGTACGCTCCTGTCCGACCTCGAGGGCAAGGCGCCGGGGGCGGGGACCGGCCACGGCGCCATCGACGCGCTGCTGGCCTCTCGGAGCGTGCGGCCGGTGACGTACGAGGAGTGGCAGGCCATCGAGGCGGCCGAGGGCGAGCTGGCCAAGTCGCTGAGCCGGGGAGAGCGCGTCAAGCTCGTGGGCCTGGAGGCCATGCTCCGTGCCTGCCGTCCCTGAGGGCTTCGCGCGGGCCTACCGGGCGCAGCAGGCCCGCTACCCCGCCGCCGAACCCGCCTGGCAGCCCGTCCACACCGTCTACGTCCCCGCCGACCGGTTCTCCGCCCGCACGGTCGCCGAGTGGGGTGACCAGGCGCTGTCCCTGGTCAAGGCCCATCTGGCCGACCCCGGCTCGCTGGCCGAGGTCTTCGGCGTGCCCGACGGCCTGGCCGCGGCCGTGCACGAGCGGCTGCTGCGCAAGCTCTCCGCCGAGCCCGTCGACGACCTGCGCGTCGACTTCGAGGACGGCTACGGCGTGCGCCCCGGCCCCGTCGAGGACGAGCACGTCGATCGGGCCGTGGCGGCGATCGCCGCGATGCGCGCGGCGGGGACGCTGCCGCGGCGGTGGGGGCCGCGGGTGAAGTCGTTCGCCGACGGCGACCCGGACCGGTCCGTGCGCACGCTCGAACGGTTCGTCACCGGGGTGGTCGCGGCGGCCGGGGAGTTGCCCGGCGGGTTCACGGTGACCTTTCCCAAGGTGCTGATGGAGCCGTACCTGGGGCAGTTCGCGGAGGTGCTGGAGCGGCTGGAGGCGGGGCTCGGGGCGCGGCTGCGGTTCGAGATGCAGGTGGAGGCGCCGCAGACGCTGGCGTTCCTGCGCGGCGACCTGAACGAGTCGCTGGGCGGGCGGCTGGCGGCGGCACACTTCGGGGTGTTCGACTACACGGCCGCGATCGGGCTGCCGCCCCACGAGCAGCGGCTCGACCATCCGGCCTGCGACCACGCCCGGCACGTCATGCAGACGGCGTTCGCGGGGACGGGGGTGGAGCTGTCGGACGGGTCGCTGGCGGCGTCGCCGGCCTCGGATCTGGCGCGCGACGTCCACGGGTTGTGGCGGCGGCACGCGGAGCTGGTGCGGCATTCGCTGCGGCACGGCTTCTACCAGGGATGGGACATGCACCCGTCGCACCTGGTGAGCCGGTTCGCCACCGTCTACGCCTTCCACCTGGCCCGTTACGACGCCTACCGGGAGCGGGTGCGGGCCTGGGAGGAGCGGCGCCCGGCCGACGGCGGGGTCATGGACGAGCCCGCCACGATCCGTACGCTGGCCGCCGCCCTGCGCCGCGCCGACGCCGCCCTGCCCTGATCCTCAGTCGCGCTCGACCAGCGCCCGCCACTGGCGTACCAGGCGCCACTCGACCGGGTCCGACCAGCTCGCGCGCACGGCCGAGCCCACGTGGAAGGCCCGGACGCCGTAGTCGAGCAGGGCGGGCACGTACGCGGGCTTCAGCCCGCCGCCGGCCAGGATGATCGAGCCGTCGCCCGCGTCGGCGCGCGTCTTCAGCACCGGCAGGCCGTCCCCCACCCCGGTCGGGGCGCCGGAGGTGAGCACGGTGGCGAGGTTGGGCAGCAGGCGCACGGCCCGCCAGGCCGCCTGGACGTCGGCGGCGTGGTCGACGGCCCGGTGGAACGTCCAGGGGAGCGGGGAGACCGCGTGGATGAGCGCCTCGGTGGCCGTCAGGTCGACCGTGCCCACGCCGTCGAGGAACCCGAACACGAACCCCGCCGCACCCGCCTGCGCCAGGGCCTTGGCGTCGCGGCTCAGCCGGGCGAGCACATCGGGGTCGGCGGCGAAGCCGGCGTCGCAGCGGAGCATCACCATCTGGGGCAGAGGGCATTCCGCGGCGATCGCGGCCACCGTCTCCGGCGCGGGGGTCAGCCCGTCGGCCGCCATGTCGGCGACGACCTCCAGCCGGTCGGCTCCGCCCTGTTCGGCGGCCACGGCGTCGCGCACGTTGAGCGCGATCACCTCGAGCAGGGATCCGGTCATGGAGGAGAGGTTATATGGCGATCTGTGCCTTTGCGCCGGAATATGCACTGCCACCTGGGAGAAGACGGCCTGGCGCAGGCGAACCGGCCGACGAATCGACCGATGCACCGGCCCGCGAACCGGCAGGGGCCCGGAGCCGCGCGAGCACGGCCGGGCCCCTGGGGGGTGGGATCAGACGCTGATCAGCTCGGCGAGCGTGAGGTCACGGAAGACCGTGGTGGGGACGTCCTCCGTGGGACGCTCGAACAGGGCGCCCGAAGAGCGGTGCGGGAGGTCCACCGTGCGCAGGTGGCGGAAGCCGCGGCCGCGGTAGTAGTCCTGCAGCCGGGGGTTGCCCTTGGCGCAGTCGAGCCGGAGCCAGGGCAGGCCCGAGGAGTGGGCCATGGCGCCGGCCCAGTCGAGGAGGGCGTCGCCGAGCCCGCTGCCCGACCAGGGACGGGCCACGGCCAGTTTGTGGATGTAGAGTGCCGCCCCCGGGTCGTCGGCCGGGGTCCAGAACTCCGGGTCGGCGTGTTCGTCGAGGGCTATGGTGGCGACCGGCGGGGCCGATTCGTCGGGGTCGAGATATCTGAGCTCGTCGTCCAGCAGGAAAAGCACCCGCTCCTCGATCAGCGGTTCGATCCGCTCGGGTCCGAACCCCCCGCGGGGCCACTGCCTCACCCCTCGCGTGTAGAGCCACTCGGCGGTGTCGGCGAGCAGCGTCAGTACGCCGGGAAGGTCCGCGGGTTCCGCCCTACGCAGAGAGAGCGGATGAAGCAAGGTGTTTGTGTGCATGGCAAACCCTTCGTTGCATGGGGTATCCGCACGACAGCGCAGCGTGATGATGCAATGTCGCACAAGGGCGAAATGGGGCCTCAACCCGATATGTATGGATAAATGGCGATTTAGGGGAGTATGCACGACTCCCCCAGGCCAGCGAGGCGGCTATTTCTCGCTGCGCCCGGCCGGCGAAATCACCCCTTCACCCCGAGCTCGTCAGCGGCGATCGAGCTCGTACCTGATCAGATGTTTGTCGGCTGGCAAAACCGACACGGCGACACGCACTGGCATGTCTGCCCCGTCGTACCCCACTCGGACATAGACCATGACTGGCGTGCCGAGTTCGAGTTGGAGGCGCTCGGCCTCCTCCTGGTTGGGCATGCGGGCCCAGATGTCGTCCACGACGCGTATCTGCGCATGCCCCAGCTCTTCCAGCACCCGGTTCGCCCCTCGCGCGATGTCTCCAGGTCTGGCGATCTCGGAGTCGGCCACCATGTCACGGGGAAAGTAGGAGTCGTTGGTGTTGTACGGCTGCCCGTCCACGAAACGCAGACGGCGTCTCACCACCGCCAGTTCCCCATCCGCCAATTCCAGTCTGCTGGCGATCTCCTCGACGGGAGACACCGTCAGCACCTCGATGTACTGGCTTGGCGCGCGGCCCTCCTGCGCCACGGCGTAGGCGAAGGCTTCCCGCAGCTCTCCTGTTGGTTGCGGCTCCAACTCCCGCTGCGGATAGATCAGCAGCGGCCTGCGGTCCCTGACCACCGTTCCGCGCCGCGGCGTGCGCGTGACGAGCCCCTCATTGACGAGTTCTCCCAGGGCCAACCTTACGGTGTTCCGGCTCACGCCATGGTCTTCCATGAGCTGTGCCTCAGTCGGCAGCTGTGACCCGGGGCCGAGGACACCCGAGTAGATGGCTCGTCTCAACTCCGCAGCCACCTGCTGATACAGCACCGACCTTGCCACTTTCACCCCTTTTGTTCCAACAATTTAGACGATCTGGTTCTAGCAGGCCACAGCCCCTTGACCGAACCCCCTCGACAGGCCCATCATCCATTCGTTGGTACAAATCCATCTAAAGGCCGGTGAGGGGGTGGAGGCCAATGTTGCCGGACCGCATGGGTACGCCATACCTGCCCTGGCATGACCCTCGCGAAGCAATACGTTTACTGCGTTACGCCTTGCGTCGCGATGGGTTCACCCACACCTACCAGAGCAATGGCGAATCTGTGCTACCGGCGTTGACTGAGCTGACCGCGTGGTGCGACGACGGATCCTTTGTCTGGAACGAGGAGGGTGGCGCCCCCGTCCCGCATCCCATTGATGACCCGGTTGGTGCAGCTCGACGCATCGCCGAACGTTTCCGGCAACAGCAACCTGCACACTCCCCCATCGACTCCGTGCGCGAGCTCACGGTCTAGGACTCCATCCCTCGCCGGAGTCCTGGCGCCGTCGCACACGGGGCAGGAAGCGCGTCCTGGCGGGTCCCCCACGCCCGCCAGGGCGCGCTTTCCTCCGAGGGACCGACCACCGAGACGCCTCCATCCACCGATGGGGGCCTTTTCTTTGGGGTGGAGCGCGGGCCGCAGGGTATGCGGGCAGGATCGTCAGCCGTGACCTCGTGGTCACGGTCGCCATCACGCCGTTGCCACACACGCCTGCCGCCAAGTCCGAGCCGTCCGCGTCGACGTCTACTGCCCTCATCATCAACCCTCAGAGCCCAACCCGGGGGCAGCTTCGGGATGGTGGGACTGGTGGGATTTTCCGGTACCAATCCAATTTCCGGCTTCAGGTCAACGATCCGGCGGATTTCCGGCGCGATGGACGCTCCCGGCGCCGGCCGGCTCCCAGTCCACGAGCGTCAGCCCCTCCCCCACCTCGGTGTACGCGCCCCGCACCCGCAGCCCGTACTCCGGCGGCCCCTCGCCACGCCAGTTGCCGTAGACCAGACCTCCCGGCACCGCCGCCAACCGGACCATTACCACTAGGTATGGATCGCGCGCACCCGGCAGGAACGGCTGATGGCTGACGATCCAGCTCTCGACCGTCCCCTCGGGCACCACCTGTCGCCAGCGCCACTCCTCCGTCCGGCAGGACGGGCAGAACGCCCGCGGAGGGAAGCGGGACAGGCCGCACGCCTCGCACTCCTGCACCGCGAACTCGTGCCTGGCGACCCCCTCCCACCACGGCCGGGAGTCGCGGTCGGGCTCGGGCCGGTACGCCGCCATCACGGCCTCCTCAGGATCAGCGCGGACGTCGCGGGCAGGATGTAGCCCGGCTGGGCCGTCGAGAGCGCCACCTCCGCACCCCTGACCTGCCGGTCCCCCGCGTCGCCCCGGAGCTGCGAGACCGCCTCGGCGATGTGGTTCATGCCGTGCACGTAACCCTCGGACAGGAAGCCCCCGTGCGTGTTGACCGGCAGCGCGCCGTCCAGGGCGGTCGCGCCCGAGTCCACGTACGGGCCGCCCTCGCCCTTGGCGCAGAAGCCGTAGTCCTCGAGCTGGACGATCACCGAGTAGGTGAAGCAGTCGTACAGCTCGGCCACGTCGATGTCCCGTGGCCCCAGCCCGGCCTGGGCGTAGAGGCGCGGGGCCAGCGCGGCGGCCGCCGTCACCGTGGGGTCCGCGGACGGGCCCGACAGGTGCGACATCCCGCCGCCCCAGGCCGCGGCCGAGATGAGGACCGGCGGCCGGCGCAGCGCGCGGGCGCGCTCGGCCGTGGTGACCACGACCGCGCAGGCCCCGTCGGTCTCCAGGCAGCAGTCCAGGAGGCGGAACGGCTCGGCGATCCACCTGGCGGCCAGGTAGTCGTCAAGTGTGATGGGCGTGCGCATGAGGGCCCGCGGGTTCTTGGCGGCGTTGGCGCGCTGGGTGACCGCCAGCCGGCCGAAGTGCTCGGCCCGCGTGCCGTAGCGCAGCATGTGGGCGCGGGCGTACATGGCGTACTGCTGGGGTGGGGCCACGTAGCCGTACGGTGCCTGATACTGCACCTCCGGGCTCACCGGCACGCCCCGGCCCGTGCCGCCCATGCGGAACTCCGAGCGGGCGTTGATGGCCCGGTAGCAGACGACGGTCTCGGCCATCCCCGTGGCCACCGCGAGCGCGGCCTGGCCGACGACCGCGTGGGAGACGCTGCCGCCGCCGAACTGGTCGAGGTGCCAGGTGAGGTCCGCCAGGCCCAGCGCGGGGGCGACCAGGGTCGGGGCGGCCGAGTCGCCCACCCGGTGCGTGGCCAGGCCGTCCACGTCGTCCGGCGACAGGCCCGCGTCCTCCAGGGCCGCGAGCACCGCGCGGCAGGCCAGGGTCAGCGTGCTGACGCCGGAGTCCTTGGTGAACGGCGTGTAGCCGACCCCCGCGATCGCGGTCCGGTCTCGGATGTCAAGCAATCGCTTGGGCACATTCGTCACGTTAGGCAGCTCGTTTCGCGCCTGTCAACGCCGACCCGGGCCGACATCGGCCCAGTCGACGCGGGCTTGACAGCTTTTTCCGCCTTCCCCTATCGTCCCAAGCAAGCGCTTGGTAAGATGCGAGCAGTAGGTGGACGAGGAGGCGGACCATGAGCACACACGCTGCCCGGCTCATCGCGCCGGACGGCTGTCGCGGCCTTCCGACGCCATATCAGCGCAGGACTCGCAACGGAGCGACCATGCCGACGGGCCCTTCCCACCACAGCGGCAACGGCCACCTCGACAGCCGCCGCTTCCGGCAGGTGCTCGGCCGGTTCGCGACCGGAGTGGTGGCGATCACGGCCGTGGACCCCGAGGACGGGCAGCCGTGCGGCCTGGCGGCCAACTCCTTCACCTCGGTGTCGCTGGACCCGCCGCTGGTGGCGTTCTGCGTGGCCCACACCAGCACGAGCTGGCCCCGGGTACGCGGCGCCAAGGTCGTCACCGTCAACGTGCTGGCCGAGGACCAGCGTGAGGTGTGCACGCAGATGGCGACCAAGGGCGGCGACAAGTTCGCGGGCCTGGCCTGGACCGGCTCCCCCGGCGGCAACCCGGTGCTCGAGGGCGCGCTCGCCTGGCTCGACTGCATCGTCGAGGCCGAGCACCCGGCGGGCGACCACAACATCGTGGTGGCCCGGGTGCTCCAGCTCGACACCCACGCCGACGGCGGCCCGCTGGTGTTCTTCCGCGGCGGGTACGGAGGGTTCTTTGAGCCTTCGTGAGGAGGCGCGGGCCTGGCTGGAGGAGGCCCTGGGCGGCGAGTTCGTCCACGTCAGAGGGCTCGGCGGGCCCGGGCGCGAGCACGAGGGTCACGAGCTGCGCCAGGCGTGGGAGCGCCACCTGGGCAAGGCCGGCTGGACCTGCCTGGGCTGGCCGGAACGGTACGGCGGCCGCGCCGCCTCCCTGGAGGACCAGGTCGCCTTCCACGAGGAATACGCCAGAGCCGACGCCCCCGCCCGCGTGGACCACATCGGCGAGGGCCTGATCGGCCCGACGATCCTCGAGTTCGGCACCGACGAGCAGAAGGACCGCTTCCTGCCCCCGATCCAGCGCGGCGACGAGCTGTGGTGCCAGGGCTACTCCGAGCCGGAGGCCGGATCCGACCTGGCGAACGTCCAGACCAGGGCCCATCTCGAGGACGGCGAGTGGGTCGTCACCGGCCAGAAGGTGTGGACCTCGCTGGCGCACGTGGCCGACTGGTGCTTCGTCCTGTGCCGGACCGAGCCGGGCTCCCGGCGGCATCACGGGCTGTCGTACCTGCTGGTCCCCATGGACGGGCCGGGCGTGACCGTCCGGCCGATCGTGCAGCTCACCGGGACCTCGGAGTTCAACGAGGTGTTCTTCGACGGCGCCAGGACGGCGGCGGGCAACATCCTCGGAGCGCCGGGCGACGGCTGGCGGGTCGCGATGGCCACGCTGGGCCACGAGCGCGGCGCGTCCACGCTCGGCCAGCAGATCGGGTTCCGGCGAGAGCTGGCCAAGATCGTCGAGACCGCGAAGCGGACCGGCGCGGACCGCGATCCCGTGCTGCGCGACCGGCTGGTCAGGGCGTGGCTGGAGCTGGAGATCATGCGGCTCAACGCACTGCGGATGCTGCGGCCCGAGCCGGGAGCCGAGGTGTCGATCGCCAAGCTGTACTGGTCGGAGTGGCACCGCGGGCTGGGCGAGCTGGCGCAGGCCGTACAGGGCAGGGCCGGGCTCGTGGGCGACGAGGACGGGCTGAACGAGCTGCAGCGCCTCTACCTGTTCAGCCGGGCGGACACGATCTATGCCGGATCCAGCGAGATCCAGCGGAACATCATCGCCGAGCGCACCCTGGGACTTCCCCGCTGATTGGAGCCGCCGATGACCCCGCCGACCAGGCCGCCGACGCCCCCATCCTATCCGAGGGCCCACGGGCTGCTCGACGGCAAGGTGACGCTGGTGACGGCGGCCGCCGGCGCGGGCATCGGCTACGCGACCGCGCGGCGCTGCGCCGAGGAGGGCGCCACGATCGTCGTCTCCGACCGGCACGAGCGCCGCCTGGCCGAGGCCGCGGAGTCGCTGACCGAGCTCACCGGCGTCAAGCCCCTCGCGGTGCCGTGTGACGTGACGTCGGAGGCGCAGGTGCTGGCGCTGTTCGACGCGGTGGTGGAGGCGCACGGACGGCTCGACGTCGTGATCAACAACGCCGGCCTCGGCGGTACGGCGCCGCTGGCCGAGATGTCCGACGACCAGTGGCACGCGGTCATCGACGTCACCCTCAACGGCACGATGCGCTGCACCAGGGCCGCCCTCCGGCAGATGATCGACCAGGGCTCCGGCGTCATCGTCAACAACGCCTCCGTGATCGGCTGGCGGGCCCAGCGGGGCCAGGCGCACTACGCGGCGGCCAAGGCCGGGGTGATGGCGCTGACCCGGTGCGTGGCGCTGGAGGCGGCCGAGCACGGTGTGCGGGTCAACGCCGTGGCGCCCTCGCTGGCCGTGCATCCCTTCCTGGCGAAGGTGACCAGTGAGGAGCTGCTGGCGGAGCTGACGGCCAAGGAGGCGTTCGGGCGGTCCGCGGAGCCGTGGGAGGTGGCGAACGTGATCGTCTTCCTGGCCAGCGACTATTCGTCGTACATGACGGGTGAGGTCGTCTCCGTCTCCTCGCAACATCCCTGACGATATCCTGAGCACCAGGATATAGTGGGCCGGTGAACATTACGGAGCCCATGTTCCTGGCGCTGACGGCGCTGGTGGACGAGCCACGCCACGGCTACGGGATCGTCCAGGAGGTCGATCGGCTGTCCGAGGGGCGGGTGCAGCTCAAGATCGGCACGCTCTACGGCGTGCTCGACCGGCTCTCCGCAGAGGGGCTGGTCGCGCTGGACCGCGAGGAGGTGCGGCAGGGCCGCCTGCGGCGCTACTACCGGCTGACCGACGAGGGCGCCGACGCCCTGCGTGAGGAGGCCGCCAGGATGGCCGCCAACGCCGGCGCCGCCAACGCCCGGCTGCGCGCCCGCCTGCGCTCCCAGGCCGCCGGAGGTGCCGCATGAGCCTGCTCGAGCAGCGTTACCGGTCGGTCCTGCGCCTGCTGCCCGCCTCCTACCGCGCCGAGCGCGAGGAGGAGATGGTGGCCGCGTTCATGGAGCTGTCGGGTGAGGTGCCCGACGAGCTGAACGCCCATCCCCGGTGGGGTGAGGTCGCCAGCGTGCTGGCGTTGTCCGTGCGGGTGCGGCTCGGCGCCTCCAGCGCCTCCCCGCGCTCCTTCGCCTGGGGTGAGGCCGTCCGCCTCGTCGCGCTGCTCGGGCTGGCCTTCCAGAGCCTGTACGCCGTCTTCACCGTGGCGGATCTGTTCCGCCGGGTCACGCTCGACGGCGACCCCGGATTCGTGGGCGCCCCCGGCTCCTTCGAGCGACTGCTGATCGTCGGCGGGTCGGGCATGGTCGTCTGCTCGGCCTTCGCCTTCATCGCGATCATGCAGGGCCGGGCGGGGGTGGCCAAGATCGCCGCGGTGCTCGGCGTCGCGCCCGTGACGGCCTCCTTCCTCATGTCGATCCTCGTGCTCGGGCCCTCCGGAGGCCGGGCGCTCTCCGAGGCGGGCGGCCTGGTGTTCACCGCGGTGCCGGTGATCGCGCTGCTGCTGGGCTTCCACGGCGACGTCCCGCCCCGGCGCCGCTCCTGGGCGCTCACCCTGGCGCCGCTCGCCGCCGGAGTGGTGGCACTGGGCTGGGTCGAGGTGGCCGGCGCGCTGCGGCTCTACCTGTCGCCCTGGCTCTACCTGTGGCTGGACCTCGCCGGGATGACGATCCCGGTGTGGGCCGCGGCCTCGGTGGCCCTGCCGGCCCGGCGCCGCCCGCCCTCGGCGGCGCTCGCGATGTCGGCCTTCGGGCTGCTCCTGCTGGCCGACCGGCTGCCGCTGCTCGACTACATGCCCGAGGGGGTCCCGTGGGCCATGGCCTGCGCGCAGTGCGTGCTGCTCGGGGTGCTGGCCGCCGCGCTGGCCTGGGCGGGGGTCCGGGCCCTGCCGGGCGGGCGCGCCGCGGTTTTGCCCGGACCGGATCAGGTCGGGGAAAGATCGGGGTAGGCGACGGCAGGATCGCGATCTAGTGTCCGGTGCATGGGCACACGCTCCTCCTTCCTGCTCGATGTCCTCATGGCGGAGTTCGGCGAATCGATCAAGCGAGACCCTCCCGCGTTCAGGCGGAAATTCCGGAAGATGGCGGCCTCCCCCTTCGCCTTCTACCGGGGCAGCGCCTGCCTGTTCTACGCCGACATGGCCGGGCCGTTCGCCGACGAGTCCTTCCTCGACGGCCCGACCAGCAGGGTGTGGATCCACGGCGACCTGCACGCCGAGAACTTCGGCACCTACATGAACGCCTCGGGCGTCCTGGTCTTCAACGTCAACGACTTCGACGAGGCGTACGTGGGGCCCTACGTCTGGGACCTCAAGCGGTTCGCCGCCAGCGTGGCCCTGCTCGGATACGCCAAGGCGCTGTCCGACGACTCGATCAGCATGCTGGTGACCGACTTCGCCGGCGCGTACCTGGTCGAGCTGTCCGGCATCGCCGCGGGCGGCGAGGAGGCCATCGGCTCGCTCACGCTGGGCACCACCACCGGCGTGCTGCACCGGGTGCTGCAGACCGCGCGGCTGAGCACCCGGGTGGCGCTGCTCGACGTCGAGACCGTGATCGACGACTACGACCGGCGCTTCGCGCTCATGGAGGGGCGCGAGCACGTGGACGCGGTGACCAGGCGCGACGTGCTGGCCGCGTTCGAGGAGTACCTGGCCTCGCTGCCCGTGCCCGGCAACCCCGTCGAGCACGTGATCAAGGATGTGGCGCTGCGCAAGGGCGTGGGAATCGGGTCGGCGGGACTGCCCTCGTACAACCTGCTGCTGGAGGGGCGTTCGCAGGCGCTGGAGAACGACGTCATCCTGTACATGAAGCAGGCGGCGGTGCCGGCGGTCGCGCGATACGTCGCCGACGAGACGGTGACCTCCTACTTCCTGCACCAGGGGCACCGCACGGCCGAGTCGCAGCGGGCGCTGCAGGCCTACGCCGATCCCTGGCTGGGCTACACCACCCTCAACGGGGTCGGGCAGCTCGTCGCGGAGGTCTCGCCCTACTCGGCCGACCTGGACTGGGACGACGTGAACGAGCCGGACGAGCTGCGCTCGATCGTGCAGGACCTGGGGCGGGCGGTGGCGCGTATGCACTCCGTGGCCGACGACGAGTCCAGCCACGACCTGGTCGACTTCTCGACGGAGGAGGCGATCGTGGCGGTGATCGGAGACGACCGGTCCGGATTCATCGGGATGCTGGTGGATTTCGCGCATCGTTATGGGGCACAGGCCCGTGAAGACCATCGAAGGTTCGTCGACCTGTTCCGCAACGGCCGTCTTCCCGGCGTGTGAACCTCCTGCGGCCAGGCCGGGGAGGAGGCGCGTCGTGCGACATCTGATCGGGCTGCTGCTGGGGACGGAGGAGGACTGGCCGTCGGCGTTCGAGACCCTGTTACGGCGGCTGGGGCCGATCAAGGGGGTGGGCGGCTTCGACGTCGAGCGGCTCACCATCGAGCCGTTCGACCTGCGGGCCGAACCGCGGCACGAGCTGGTGATCGACCGGCTGGCCTACTGGTACTACCACCCGCGTGAGTGGCTCAAGAAGATCTCCATGATGGACGACGTCTATCTGCTCAACAGCCCGTTCACGTTCCAGTCGATGGAGAAGCACACCGCCTACTGCGCGATGATGCGGCTCGGGCTCAAGGTGCCGCGGACGGTGCTGGTGCCGTTCAAGAACCCGCTCGACAACACCCGCTACGCCTACACCGCCGCCCGCTACAACCAGCCCTTCGACCTGGACGAGGTGGCGGAGAGCGTCGGCTACCCGCTGTTCATGAAGCCGTACGACGGCGGAGCTTGGCGGGGGGTCTCCCTCGTACGCGACCGGGAGGAGCTGCACCGGGCCTACGACGAGAGCGGCGAGATGCTCATGCACCTGCAGGAGGCCGTCCAGGGTTACGACGCGTTCGCCAGGTCGCTGTCCATCGGGGCCGAGACGATGGTGATGCGCTTCCGGCCCGAGGAGCCGATGCACGCCCGCTACGTCGTGGACCACGCGTTCCTGTCGCCGGAGGTCGGCGAGGAGGTCGTGACGATCGGCAAGCTGGTGAACGCGTTCTTCCGGTGGGAGTTCAACTCCTGCGAGACCCTGGTCAAGGGCCCGGACGTGCATCCCATCGACTACGCCAACGCCTGCCCCGACGTGGCGCTGACGAGCCTGCACTACTACTTCCCGTGGGCGATCAAGACGCTGGTGAAGTGGAGCGTGTTCTGCGTGGCCACCCGGCGCCGGCCCCGGATCGACCTTGAGACGCACGACTACTTCGCCGTCACCGGGACCTATGAGGAGCGCCTCGGCCAATACCGGCGGCTGGCGGACAAGTATTTCGAGACCGAGCGCTATGAGGAGTTCTGCCGGACGCACCTGGCGCACATCGACGAGGTCACGCTGGAGTGGGTGGCCGGGCCGGAGTTCGACCGGCTGCTGGTGGAGACGGTGATCGCGACGTACCCGCCGGAGGAGCGCGAGATGTTCGTCGAGCACTTCCGCGGGCTGCTGCGGCTGTGGGTGAAGGACGAGGGCTTCTAGCAACCGACCGGTCGGTATGGCATGCTGCCGGAACATGACTCTGTTTTCGGTGGAAGGCAAGACGGTCGTCGTCACGGGTGGTTCGCGCGGCATCGGCCGCATGATCGCCGCCGGGTTCGTGGAGGCGGGGGCGACGGTCCACATCTCCGCCCGCAAGACGGCCGAGGTGGAGAAGACGGCCGCCGAGCTGGGCTGCGCCGCCGTACCGGCCGACCTGTCCACGCCTGAGGGGCTGGAGACCCTGGTGGCCGCGGTGGACGGGCCGGTGCACGTGCTGGTGAACAACGCGGGGGCGACGTGGGGCGCCCCGCTGGAGGAGTATCCGGAGCACGCCTTCGACAAGCTCTGGAACATCAACGTCAAGGGCGTCTTCTACCTGACCCAGCGCTTCCTGCCGCGGCTCAGGGAGGCGGCGAGCGCGGACGACCCGGCCCGGGTGATCAACGTGGGCTCGATCGACGGCCTCAGGGTGCCCGCGCTGGAGAGCTACGCCTACTCCTCGACGAAGGCGGCCGTGCACATGCTGACCCGGCACCTGGCCAGGCAGTTGGCCAAGGAGCACATCACGGTCAACGCCATCGCTCCCGGGCCCTTCGACTCGAAGATGATGGCGTTCGCGCTCGGCGATCCCGACACGCGGGAGATGATCGCCTCGAACGTGCCGCTGGGGCGCATCGGCCGCCCCGAGGACATGGCGGGTGCGGCGATCTACCTGTCGTCGCGGGCGGGGGCGTACCTGACCGGCACGGTCATCCCCGTGGACGGCGGCATCTCCTGCTGATCAGAGCAGCTCGCGCAGCGCCCGCGCGAAGCTCGCCGGCGCCTCCGGCCGGTGGCCCAGGTAGAGGTAGGGCTCGGTCAGCTCCAGCTCGATGACCGCGGGCGCGCCGCCGGAAAGCCGGACCAGGTCGATCCTGGCGTAGAGAAGGACATGGGGTACGGCGGCAAGCACCTTCTCGGCAAGTTCGACCTGGTCCGGGGCTGGGGTGCGGAGCTGGGCCCGCGCGTTGTCGTCGAGCGTCGTCCCGGGGACGAGCATGGGGTTGCGGCGGACGGCGTGGCTGAGGCGGCCGTTGAAGTACAGCAGCGAGGTCTCGCCCTCCGACTCGACCATGTCGAGGTAGGGCTGCACCATCGGTGTGCGCCCGGCGGCCTCCAGGGCGGCGGCCAGCGCGGCGGCCTCGGCGCGGTCGGCGGTCCTGGTGGTGTCGCGGGCGCCTCCGGAGATCGACGGCTTGACCACGTATTCGGGCCAGTCCGGCAGCCCCTCGGACGACCAGTGCGTGGGCACGGTCGGCACGCCCAGCTCACGCAGGTAGGTCTTGTCGGTGTTGGACTCGAGCACGGCGTACGGGTTCAGCAGCCTGGTGACGGACTCCACCTCGCGCGCCCACGCGAGGAACTCCTCCCGGCGCAGGACGTAGTCCCACACCGAGCGGACGACCACGGCGTCGTAGGCGCTCCAGTCGACCGCCGGATCGTCCCAGCGCTCGGCCCGCCCGTCGATGCCCGCCTCGCGCCAGGCCGCCAGGACCGGGTCGCGCTCGTCGTCCTCACCCCGGAGATCCTCAAAGGTGGCATAAGCACAGATAGTCACACACAGATGCTAATACGGCACGAGCCGGGCCATATCGGACCCGGCTCGCACGGCTCCGGGCGCGCCGCCCAGGCGCCGGGCGGCGCGCCCCGCTTCGATCAGTCGTTCAGGTCGTCGGTGACCACGTCGCTGCCGTTGGTGGCGGTCACGGCGTTGCCGTTGACGTTGTTGACGCCGGTGGCGCCGTGGCCGTTCACGTTGGCGTTGACGACGTTGCCGAAGTTGTTGCCCGACTGCGAGGAGTCGGTGTTGCGGCTGGAGTTGCCCGCGTTGGTGTCGGCGTAGGCGGGGGCCGACAGCAGGGTCAGGCCGGCCGCGGCGGCGATGACGCCGGTCACGCAGAGCTTCTTCATCATCTGGAAGTCCTTTCAGAGTGCTGTATTGCCGGACGTCAGCCGGTCAGTCGAAGATGTACGTCACCGTGATCCCGCCATTCGTGGCGGTGGGGGCGATGCCGTTGATGTTGTTGACGTTGGTCGAGTGACCCTCGCCGTGGTTACCGGCGAAGACGTCGCCGAAGTTGTTTCCTGACTGGGACGAGTCGTAGTTGCCGCTCCGATTCGTGGCCCAGTCGCCACCGGGGAGGGGGCCGAGCCAGTCGTCGTCAGCATGAGCGGGAACTGCGAGAAGTGAGCCACCGGCGGCCACAGTCAGCACGGCCGCGGCGGCGCACACTCTTTTGATCAACTTCTGCTCCTTCGCCGGCGGGGGAGACGGTCGCCCGGGGCCCAGGACGCGCCACCCTCCCCTTGGACCTTCCTTGACCCCAGGAGATCAAGGTCAATGCGAGCATATAACTATGCGTTGTCATTCTGTAGCTCTAAGTAATCAGAATATTGTTCGGCGAATACGCTGACACGGGATGTCAGTGACCCGGCCATACCCTCCGCGCATGATCCACGAACTACGCCGCTACACGCTCCATCCGGGCCACCGGGACACGCTGATCTCGCTGTTCGAGCGGGAGTTCGTCGAGTCGCAGGAGGCGACCGGCATGCGCGTGACCGGCACCTTCCGCGACCCCGACGCTCCCGACACGTTCTCCTGGCTGCGGGCCTTCCCCGACATGCCGTCCCGCCGGGCCGCGCTGGCCGCCTTCTACGACGGCCCCGTGTGGCGGGCCCACCGCGACGCGGCGAACGCCACCATGATCGACTCCGACGACGTGCTCCTGCTGCGCTCCGCGGGCCCGGAATTCCCGTCGTGGGAACGCCCGCCGGTGGGCGCCACCGACCTGCCCCCGTCGCTGTACGTCGCCACGATCCACCACGTCGAGGCCGGCTTCGCCGAAACCTTCTCCCTGAAGGCCGCGCCGGTGCTGGCCGAGGCGGGGGTGACGCCCATCGCCTGCCTCGAGACCGAGCCCGCCGAGAACGACTTCCCGCGCCTGCCCGTACGGACCGGGGAGAAGGTGTTCGTGTGGTTCGCCCGCTTCGACACACCCGAGGAGGAACGGGAGGTGGACCTGCCGATGCTCGAACCCTTCTCCACCGCCGCCCCCGAGCGGCTTCGGCTGCGGCCGACGGCCCGCTCGTCCCTACGATGAGGGTTTCCAACCCTGGAGCCCTCGGCGGAGTTGTTTCAGTACATGGACCGCTATGAGGGGTTCCACGAGTTCGTACGCGACCGCCAGCAATCGCTGATGCGGACGGCGTACCTGCTGACCGGGAACGCCCACCTCGCCGAGGACCTGTTGCAGACGGTCCTCACCCGCGTCGCCTCCCACTGGGCCAAGCTCGCCAAGAGCGGCAACCCCGAGGCGTACGCCCGTAAGGCTCTGGTGAACCAGACCATCTCCTGGCGCCGGCGCAGGCAGGTCGAGCTGCCCGGCGCCGAACTGCCCGAAAGGGGGCGATCGCACGACGACGCGACCCTGCGCCGTCTCGCCCTGCAGCAGGCGCTCGCCCGGCTGACGCCCAAGCAGCGGGCGGTGATCGTGCTGCGCTTCTACGAGGACCGCACCGAGCACGAGACCGCCCGGCTCATGGGCGTCTCCGTCGGGACGGTGAAGAGCCAGACCCACTACGCGCTGTCGAAGCTGCGCGCGCTCGACCCGCAGGAGGCGTACCAATGAACACGCTCCGTGACGACCTGCGGGAGTTGGCCGCGCAGGCGCCCGGTGTGGACCTGGCCGACCGCGCGGTGCGGGGCGCTCGCCGGCGGCGGGCGACCCGGCTGGCCGCGATCAGCGCCGCCGTGGTGTGCCTGATCGCGGCCGGCTCCACCGTGCTGTTCCAGCAGGTGTTCCACGAGCCGCCCATCGTGCTCGCGCCGCCCGAGACGAAGGCGCTGCCGCTGCCCGAGAAGGGGGTGGGGCCGGTGGAGCAGATGTACCAGATGCCGTGCAAGGCCGGGTGCGAGCGGCGCGAATGGCGGCTGGCGACCCGCGACGGCGAGGTCTACGCGTTCGACCCCGGGCCCGGGCCGATGGCCGCGACACCCGACGGCCGCAGGATCGCCTACTACAGCGCGAAGCAGCACACGATCCTCATCCGCGACCTCGCGGACGGGAAGACCTGGAAGGCGCCGCTCAAGGAGCCCGAGGAGGCGTTCGAGGCCGAGTACACGCTGCGGCTGTCCCACGACGGGCTGCGCTTCGTCGTCTCCGGGTGGGGCGGGCGACGGCAGCCCAACCTGCTGGTGGACGTCCTGCGCGGCACGACGACCGAGCTCGAGCGGGGCTGGTTCCCGGTGAGCGTGGCCGACGGCGACGGGCCGGTGGTGCTGATCAAGCCGTACGACAAGACCACGAAGGTGTGGGTCCTGGGCCATCAGCCCATCACCGTCGCGGACTTCACCTACGACTTCAGCCTGCTGTCGCCCGACGGGCACACCCTGTCCAGGCTCACGGGCTCCACCGACGAGCGGCCCCGGCGGGCCGACTCGATCGCCACCTTCGACGCCCTGCGGGGCGGCCAGGAGACCACCGTGCTCATCTCCGGCGTGCACGAGGGCCTGCGCCCGGCTCGGATGGGGGCGTGGCTGAACGAGCACCAGGTGACGGTGCTCGCCGTGCCGCAGGCGCCGCGCGACGGCCTCCCGTCCCTGGTCTACGCCATCGACGTGCGGACCGGGGAGAGCCGCGAGATGTTCGCGACCCGCGAGGACGGCGCCGTCGTGCTGCCGGGGATCGTGCGGTGACTCAGGCGCTGATCAGGCGCCGTACACCGGTTCCGGGGATGGGGCGGCGGCCAGGAGGGTCTTGACGGCCTCGCCGACCTCCGCCGGGTCCCAGCGGGCGCCGCGGTCCACCTTCGGGCCGTGGCGCCAGCCGGTGGCCACGGAGATCGCGCCGCCCTCCACCTCGAACACCCGCCCCGTCACGTGGGCCGACTCCTCCGAGCCGAGCCAGACGACGAGCGGGGCGACGTTCGCGGGGTCCATGGGGTCGAAGCCGGACTCCGGCCTGGCCATGGTGGCGGCGAACACCTCCTCCGTCATCCGGGTACGTGCGGCGGGAGCGATGGCGTTGACCGTGACGCCGTACCTGGCCAGCTCGGCGGCGGCCACCTGGGTCAGCCCGGCGATGCCCGCCTTGGCGGCGGCGTAGTTGCCCTGGCCGACGCTGCCCAGCAGGCCCGCGCCCGACGAGGTGTTGATGATCCGGCCGCTGACGGGGTCGCCGGCCTTGGACCTCTCCCGCCAGTAGGCCGCCGCGTGGCGCAGCGGGAGGAAGTGACCCTTGAGGTGGACGCGGACGACGTCGTCCCAGTCCTGCTCGGTCATGGAGACGAGCATCCGGTCCCTGAGGAAGCCGGCGTTGTTGACGAGCACGTCCAGCCGCCCGTACGCGCTGACGGCGGTCTTGACCAGCCGGGCCGCGCCGTCCCAGTCGGAGACGTCGTCGCTGCTGGCCACGGCCTGCCCGCCGAGCTCGCCGATCTCCTCGGCCACGCTCAGCGCGGTGTCGCCGGACCTGCCCTCGCCGCCGGGGCCGGTGCCGAGGTCGTTGACCACGACGCGGGCGCCCTGCCTGGCGAACTCCAGGGCGTGCTCCCTCCCGATGCCGCGACCGGCGCCCGTCACGACCACTACACGACCGGCACAGATTCCCACACAGACCTCCCGGAAGGATCAAGCAGAGATATCAGGAAATGTCGTCCGCGACCAGATGCCGCCAGGCCGGAACCTCGCCGCCACCGTCCACCCTCACCTCGGCGCCGGTCACGTAACCGGGGGCGGCCAGCCACAGGCACGCCGCGGCCACGTCGGCGGGCGTCGCCATCCGGCCGGCGGGGATGGCCTTGCCGTCCAGGTCCCGCCGGCCGCCGTAGTGGGCGGCGGCGTCCTGCGTGGCGGCCAGGCCGACGACCACGGTGTTGACCCGCACGCCGGGGGCCCATTCGGCGGCCAGGCAGCGGGCCAGGTGGTGCAGGCCGGCCTTGGCGGCGCCGTACGCGGAGGTGCCGGGCGAGGGGCGGGCGCCGCTGGAGCTGCCGATCATCACCACGGCCCCCTGGACGGCGGCGAGCAGCGGGTACGCGGCCTGCGAGACCAGCAGCGGGGCCGTCAGGTTGAGCTCGATGACGCGGGCGTGCAGGCGGGGCGAGGTGCCCGCGAGCGCCGCCGGCGGTGAGCCGCCCGCGTTGTTGACGACGACGTCGAGCCGGCCGAACCCGCCGATCAGCCGTTCGACGTCGCCGGGCACGCGGACGTCGGCCTGGACGAACCGGAAGGCCGTCTCCTCGGGCGGGGTGCGCGCGCAGACGGTCACCTCCGCGCCAGCGTCGTGGAAGGCCCTGGCGATGCCGGCGCCGATGCCCCTGGTGCCGCCGGTCACCAGGACGGCCTTGCCCGTGTAGTCGTAAGTCACGGTCACGGGTGCTACCGTACCAAGCAAGCGTTAGGTGCAACTAGGGAGCCGAATGGGCATCACGCTACGGGACGGGCCGGTGGCCGAGGTCGTCGTGGACGTGCCTCCCGTGAACGCGCTGACCGTGCGGGGCTGGGAGGAGCTGGCACGGGCCGTACGGGCGGCCGGGGACTCCCCCGCCACCAGGGTGGTCGTGCTGCGGGCCGAGGGCCGGGGGTTCAACGCCGGGGTCGACATCAAGGAGATGCGGGCGGACGAGGGGTTCACGGCGCTGGTCGGGGCCAACCGGGCGTGTTACGCGGCGTTCGCGGCGGTCTACGAGTGCGCGGTGCCGGTGATCGCGGCGGTGCACGGCCACTGCCTGGGCGGCGGCGTCGGGCTGGCCGGGAACGCGGACGTGGTGGTGGCGAGCGAGGACGCCTACTTCGGGCTGCCGGAGGTGGACCGGGGCGCGCTCGGGGCGGCCACGCATCTGGCCAGGCTGGTGCCGCAGCAGCTCATGCGGGCCATGGTGTACACGTGCCGGAACGTGACGGCGGCGGAGCTGCACGCGTTCGGGTCCGTGCTGGAGGTGGTGCCGCGCGACAAGCTGCGGGACGCGGCCATGGAGGTGGCGGAGCAGATCGCGAGCAAGGACCCGTACGTCATCCGCCGGGCCAAGGAGTCCCTCAACGGCATCGACCCCGTCGACGTGCACCGCAGCTACCGCTTCGAGCAGGGCTTCACCTTCGAGCTGAACCTGATGGGCATCGGCGACCGGCACCGGGAGAAGTTCACGTGAGCAAGGTGATGACGGCCGAGGACGTGGCCGCTTCGGTGGAGAGCGGGATGACGGTCGGGATCGGCGGCTGGGGCTCGCGGCGCAAGCCGATGACCCTCGTCCACGCCCTCCTCCGCGCCCCCGTCACCGACCTCACGATCGTCTCGTACGGCGGGCCGGACGTCGGCCTGCTCTGCGCGGCCGGGAAGGTGCGCACGGTCGTGGCCCCGTTCGTCACGCTCGACACCATCCCCCTGGAGCCCAACTTCCGGCGGGCCCGGCAGGCCGGGCGGATCGAGTTCGTCGAGTACGACGAGGGCATGTTCATGTTCGGGCTGCTGGCGGCGGCGCACCGGCTGCCGTTCCTGCCGACGCGGGCGGGGCTGGGGTCGGACGTGCTGCGGGTCAATCCTGGGCTGCGGACGGTGCGGTCGCCGTACGGGGACGGGGAGGAGCTGGTCGCGGTGCCGGCCCTGAACCTGGACGTGGCGCTGGTGCACCTGAACCGGGCCGACGCCCGGGGCAACGCCCAGTACCTGGGGCCGGACCCGTTCTTCGACGACCTGTACGCCAAGGCGGCCGGGCGGTGCTACGTCTCGTGCGAGCGGGTGGTGGACACGGCCGACCTGCTCAAGGAGGGGCCGGTCCAGTCGTTGCTGATCAGCCGCTCGATGGTGGCGGGCGTGGTGGAGGCGCCGGGCGGGGCGGGCTTCACCTCGTGCGAGCCGGACTACGGGCGCGACGAGGCCGCGCAGCGGCGTTATGTGGAGGAGTCGCGGTGAGCAGGGCCGATGTCTGCGTGGTGGCGTGCGCGGAGGCGTTCAGGGGCGACGGGGAGATCCTCGCGGCCGGGATCGGCGGGCCGGTCACGGTGCTGGCGGCGCGGCTCGCGCGCCTGACGTTCGAGCCCGATCTGCTCACGCACGACGGCGTCTGCCTGCTCACCGGGGACGTGCCCGCGCTGGGACAGGCGCCCGAGGTGGTGGAGGGCTGGCTGCCGTTCAGGGAACACCTGTGGCTGGTGCTGAACGGGCGCCGGCACGCCATGCTCGGCGCCGGCCAGATCGACCGGTACGGCAACACGAACATCTCCTGCATCGGCGACTGGGCCCGGCCCAAGGCCCAGCTCCTCGGCGTGCGCGGGGCGCCCGGCAACACGCGGTGCGATCCGACCAGCTACTGGATCCCCCGGCACTCGACCCGGGTGTTCGTGCGCGAGGTGGACATGGTCAGCGGGCTGGGGACCGATCGGGGAGCCTTCGAGCTGCGGCGGGTGGTGACGGATCTGGCCGTGCTGGACTTCCGAACGGAGGACGGGACGATGCGGCTGGTGTCCGTGCATCCGGGGGTGTCGGTGGACGAGGTGGTGGCGGCGACGGGGTTCCCCCTCAGCGACCTGTCCGGAGACGTCCCCCAAACCCGCGAACCGACCCCCGAGGAGCTCGCCCTCCTCGCCCGCCTCGACCCCGGCCGCCTGCGCGACCGGGAGGTCGCGGCGTGAGAACCGCGCTGACCTCGCTGATCGGGTGCCGCCATCCGATCGTGCAGACCGGCATGGGGTACGTCGCCGGCGCCCGGCTGGCGGCGGCCACCTCCCAGGCGGGCGGGCTGGGCGTGATCGGGGCCGCGACCATGTCGGTGACCGAGATGGAGGCGGCCATCCGGCGGGTCAAGGAGCGTACGGACGCGCCGTTCGGGGTGAACATCCGCGCCGACGCCGACGACGCGGCCGAGCGGGTGGAGGTGCTGGTCCGGGAGGGGGTGCGGGTGGCGTCGTTCGCCCTGGCGCCGCGCCGGGAACTGATCGCCAGGCTGCGGGACGCCGGGGTGGTGACGATCCCGTCGGTGGGCGCCCGGCGGCACGCGGAGAAGGTGGCGGGGTGGGGCGTGGACGCGGTGATCGTCCAGGGTGGCGAAGGGGGCGGGCACACCGGTCCGGTGGCGACCACGCTGCTGCTGCCGCAGGTGGTGGATGCGGTGGACATCCCGGTGATCGCCGCCGGGGGGTTCTTCGACGGGCGCGGGCTGGTGGCGGCGCTGGCGTACGGGGCGTGCGGGATCGCCATGGGGACGCGGTTCCTGCTGACCAGCGACTCTCCGGTGCCCGACGAGGTGAAGAAGTTCTACCTGGCGGCGCGGGAGACCGTGGTGACCAGGAAGGTGGACGGGGTGCCGCACCGGGTCCTCAGCACCCCCTTCGTGACCTCGCTAGAACGGTCGCGGCTGGTGCGGGCGGTGGTGAACGGGGCCCGGTTCAAGCGGCTGTCGGGGCTGTCGTGGGGCGAGATGCTCCGGGAGGGGCGGCGGATGCGGCGGGGGCGCGAGCTGACCTGGGCCCAGGTGCTGCAGGCGGCCAACACCCCCGTGCTGCTGCGGGCGGCCATGGTGGAGGGCCGGGTGGACCTCGGGGTGATGGCGTCGGGGCAGGTGGTGGGGGTGCTCGACGACCTGCCGTCGTGCGGGGAGCTGATCGAGCGGATCATGGGCGAGGCCGAGTCCACCCTGGCCCGCCTGCCGCCACCCTGAGAACCCGAGGGTGGGGCGGGTCAGAGGACGGTTATGCCACGGGCGGCCAGGATGGCGTTGGCCTGGGTCTGGTTGATGATGGCGCCCGTGAAGGCCCGGAGTTTGTTGTCGTCGGGCTGGCCGAGGTCGGCGCCGCGCAGGTCGGCCTTGGCGAACTTCGTGTTGAGCAGGCGTGTCCCGATGAGGCGGCAGTCGGTCAGCACCGCCTCCGTGAAGTCGCAGCCCGACAGGTCGGCGTCGTCGAAGCGGACGCCCTCCAGGTGCTCGCCCCTCAGTGAGCAGCCGCCGAGGTTGGCCAGGGTCAGGTTGGAGCGGGCGACCTTGAAGCCGGTGCCCCGGGACGAGCTGAGGGCCGCGCCGATCATGCGGCACCCCGTGAAGGACACGTCCGTCAGGAGCGCGCCGCCGAACTGGGCCGAGGACAGGTCCGTGTCCGTGAACGTCACGTCGATGAGGTCGGCGTCGTTGAAGCGGATGCGCATCCCGCCCCCGCCCGTGAACACCGCGCCGTCGAGGTCGGCCTTGCGGAAATCGGCCTGCTCCAGGACGCACGACTCGAACCGGGCGCCGGCCAGCGGCGCGCCCCAGAGGTCGGCCTCCGTCAGGTCGCACTCCCGGAAGACGTGCGTCTCCCCGGACGGGAGCCGGTCGGACAGGGCTTTGTGTGAGAGGTCCTCGCCGTCGAAGTTCACGATCAAAGGCTACCCGTCAGCACCTCCGCCGCCGCCTGCCCGCAGACCCTGGCGGCGCCGTACGTGGCGATGTGGACGGCGCCCAGGTCCGAGCGGGCGGGCAGGCCCATCTCCACCACCACGGCGTCGGGGCGGGCGCTCAGCAGGTGCCTGAGGGCCTCCGACTGCCAGGCGTACCGGTGTACGTCCCTGACCACCACGACCATCGGGCGGCCCGTCGCGCGGCTGATGAGGCGCTCCAGGACGGCCCCCGTGGCCTCTCCGGCCGCCAGCCGGGTGGTGGTGGTGCCGGGGAGGAGCCGGGTGAGGGGTTCGCCCACTCCCCATGGGGTGTTCCTGTCGATGGCCAGGTTCATCTGCGGGGTGAGCTCAACGACGTGCGGGGGCGCGGCGAGGGGGAGGACGGGCGCGGTGGAGCGGCGGGTGACGCGGACCGCCCGGCGGGCGGCGACCAGCCCGATGTGACCGTTCGCGGCGGCTCCCGCCCCCGCCGCCGACGTCCTCATGAGGTCCAGGCCGGCCGGCGCGGTCGCGGGGCCGGCCACGAGGGCCGGGGGTACGGGGGCCGGAGGTGCGGGGCTGCCCGAGGAGACGGTCCAGGTGGCCAGCTCGCGGACCCTGCGAGCGGCGTCGGCCAGGCGTTCCTCGGGCAGCAGTCCTTCGGTGACGGCCGTGGCGATCGCGTCGCGGATTCCGGCGGCGGTGGCCTCGTCGGCGTGCTCACCGCCCACGCAGATCGCGTCCGCGCCGGCGGCGATGGCGCGGGCCGAGGCGCCGCCGATCCCGTACACCTCCGACACCGCCGCCATCTCGATGCCGTCAGTGATGATCATGCCGTCGAAGCCCAGTTCCTCCCGCAGCAGGCCCGTGAGCACCTTGGGGCTGAGGGTGGCGGGCCGCTCGGCGTCGTACGACGGCACGAGGAGGTGGCCGGTCATGACCGCCTTGACCCCCTCCTCGATCGCCGCGCGGAAAGGGACCAGCGCCTCCCTGATCCCCTGCTCGGCCATCACCGGCACCCCGTGGTGGGAGTCGACCGAGGTGTCCCCGTGCCCGGGGAAGTGCTTGACGCAGGCCGCCACCCCGGCCGACTGCAGGCCGCGGACGAACGCCCGGGTGTGCCGGGAGACCAGCGCCGGGTCGGCGCCGAAGGCCCGCAGGCCGATGACCGGGTTGTCCGGGTTGGAGTTCACGTCGGCCGAGGGGGCGAAGTCGATCGTGACGCCCGCCCTGGCCAGCTCCCCGCCGAGGTCCCGGGCCAGGGACTCGGTCAGGGCCACGTCGTCCACGACGCCGAGCGCGTACCCGCCGGGACGGCTGCTGCCGGTGGCCACCTCCAGGCGCGTGACCTCGCCGGACTCCTCGTCGGTGCCGATCAGCACCGAGGGATTCTCCGCGCGCAGCGCGGCGGTGAGCCGGGCCACCTGGGCGGGGTCCGCGATGTTGCGGGAGAACAGCACCACGCCGGCCAGCCCGTCGCCGAGCCGGCGCCGGAGCCAGTCGGGAGGGGTGTGTCCGGTGAAACCGGGGAAGAGTACGGCGTCGGCGAGGTGAAGCAGGTCACCGCTCAGGGGCATGACCCGAAATCTAATAGGAAAGTTTCTTATTTGCTAGAGGTGTTTTCTAACGTCAGCCCACTCCCTTTGGTGACGAGCTCTCCCACGGTCAACAGGGGAGCCCCCCTCCTGTCCACGAAGTCCACCGCACGGAACGCCACCCGCAGCTCCTCGGCGCTCGCCGTGCACGACAGGTAGCCCCGGCGGGGGTCGAAGAACTTCAGGTGCGGATTGCGGGCGAGCACGGCCGGCCCGTCCGTCTCCGGGGGGCGGCTGCTGATCGAGCTGCCCACGAACTCCACCCCGACCGTGGCCGAGCCGGGGTCCGCGAAGTCGGACTTCAGCTCCCCCGCCCAGGCGTTGTGCACATCACCGCTGAACACGACCAGTCCCGGCACGTTGAGCGCCAGGATGCGGGCGCGCTCGGCCGGGTGGCCGTCCCAGGAGTCACGGCGTACGCCGGGGTTGTCGCCGGGGACGACCCGGCGGGCGAAGAACAGCGGCTGCATCAGCACGCGCCACTTGACCGGGCTGATGACCAGGCGGGACAGCAGCCACTGCTCCTGCGTGGGCCCCAGCATGGTGGTGACGTCACGGTGCTGGCGCACGTCGAGCACCATGAAGTCGGCCACGGTCCCGTACGTCCGCCTGCGGTACATCTGCAGGTTGCCGTCCTCGGGCCGGACCCGGACCGGCTGGTTCTCGTAGTACGCCTGGTAGGCGGCCCCCCGGCGGCGCAGGAACGCGGCCGACCCGTCGCCCTTGCCCCGGTAGTTGTCGAGCACCTCGTGATCGTCCCAGGTCGGCACCCACGGCGCGGCGGCGTGCGCGGCCTGCAGGTCGGGGTCGGTCTTGTAGCGGGCGTAACGCTGCCGGTATTCGTGCAGCCGGCTCGTCTCCCCCGGCAGCGGCCCCAGCGCGCGCACGACGCCGGCGGCCTGGCGCGACTCGTAGATGTAGTCCCCCACGTGGAAGACCACGTCGGGCCGCTCGTCCGCCAGATGCCGGTAGGCGGTGTAGTAGCCGTGCTCGTACCGCTGGCAGTTGGCCACCGCGAACCGCACGGGCCGCGACGAGGCCGGGTCGGGGGCGGTCCTGGTGCGCCCGACGGGGCTCTGCCCGCCGCTCGCCCTGAACCGGTAGAAGTAGTCGGTGCCCGCCCGCAGCCCGGCGACCCTGACGTGCACGCTGTGCCCCCAGACCGGCAGCGCCTGGATGGTGCCCTGGCGCAGCCCCTGCGTGAAGCGCTCGTCCTCGGCGAGCTGCCAGCTCACCTCGACGGCTCTCGGCGCCATGCCTCCCGGGCGCTTGGGGTCGGTGCTCAAGGGGTCTACGGCTAATCGGGTCCAGAGCATCACCCCGTCGGGCAGCGGCTCACCGGACGCGACGCCCAGAGTGAACGGGTTCGCCATACCTTCATGGTGACGCAGGGGCGGGGGGATCGAGTCGCTCGATGACGGTGACGTTCGCCTGTCCTCCGCCCTCGCACATGGTCTGCAGGCCGTACCTGCCGCCGGTCCGCTCGAGCTCGTGCAGCAGCTTGACGGCCAGCACGGCGCCGGTCGCGCCGAGCGGGTGGCCGAGCGCGATGGCGCCGCCGTTGGGGTTGACCTTGGCCGGGTCGGCGCCGGTCTCCTGGATCCAGGCCAGCACGACGGAGGCGAACGCCTCGTTGATCTCGATCGCGTCGAAGTCCTCGATGGACATGCCGGTCATGCCGAGCGCGTGCGCGGTGGCGGGGATCGGGGCGGACAGCATCATGATCGGGTCGGCGCCGCGCGCCGACAGGTGGTGCACACGGGCGCGCGGGGTCAGGCCGTGCTCCTCCACGGCGCGGGGCGAGGCGATGAGCAGGGCGGCGGCTCCGTCGGAGATCTGCGAGGCCAGGGCGGCGGTCAGCCGCCCGCCTTCGGCCAGGGGCTTGAGCGTGGCCATCTTCTCGGGCGTGGTGTCCCTGCGGGGGCCCTCGTCGGTGGCGGCGCCTTCGTAGGGGGCGATCTCGCGCCGGAAATATCCGGCGTCGATGGCGTGCAGCGCCCGCCGGTGCGACTCGTACGCGTACCGCTCCATCTCCTCCCGCGACAGGCCCCACTTGGCGGCGATCATCTCGGCCCCGGCGAACTGGGAGACCTCCCGCGTGCCGTACCGCTCGGCCCAGCCCTTGGAGCCCGCGAAGGGGCTCTCGTGCCCGAGCGCGCGGCCCGCGAGCATGGCGGACGAGATGGGGATCATGCTCATGTTCTGCACTCCCCCGGCCACCACGAGGTCGCTCGTCCCCGACATCACGGCCTGGGCGGCGAAGTGCAGCGCCTGCTGCGCGGAGCCGCACTGGCGGTCGACCGTGACGCCCGGCACCTCCTCGGGCAGCCCGGCCGCCAGCCAGCAGGTACGCGCGACGTCCCCGGCCTGCGGCCCGATCGTGTCCACGCAGCCGAAGATCACGTCCTCGACGGCCGAGGGATCGGCCCCGGAGCGCTCCATCAGCTCCTTGAGCACGTGCGCGCCGAGATCGGCGGGATGGGCCGCGGCCAGGCCGCCGTTCCTGCGCCCGACGGGGGTGCGGACGGCGCCGACGATGTACGCCTCACTCATCCCGGCATCGTAGCAAGCGCTTGGTCTACACGGGAATGCCGTATGAGCTGGGCCAGTTAGGCGAACAAGCGATTGTCTGAGGGCCATAATGGTGTCGTGACCACGCGAAAGAACTCCGGCACTACCACCACCCCGGGTAAGCGCCAGCGCGCCGGCTCATCGGGGTCCGCGTCCGAGCGCCGTGACCACCTCGTCAAGCTCGCCGCGGAGCTCTTCGCGCGCAAGGGCTTCCAGGCCACGACCGTACGCGAGATCGCCGACGAGGCGGGCATCCTCTCAGGAAGTCTCTACCACCACTTCGACTCCAAGGAGACGATCGTCGACGAGGTGCTGTCCACCTTCCTCGACGACCTCATCGCCCGCTACCGGGCCGCGCTCGACACCACCGCCGACGCCCGCACCGTGCTGTCCGAGATGGTCCGCATCGGCTTCGGCACGCTCGAGCCGCACCGCGCCGCCATCACGGTGATGCAGAACGACTGGAACTACCTGCGTCAGTTCGAGCGGTTCAACTACCTCGTCAAGGCCGAGGACGAGGTCGAGCAGATCTGGGTGTCGCAGATCAAGGCGGGTCAGGCGGCCGGGCTGTTCAGGTCCGACGTGGACCCGAAGCTCACCTACCGGATGATCCGCGACACGATCTGGGTGGCGGTGCGCTGGTTCCGCCCCGGTGGCCGGCTCAACACGGCCGGTCTGGCCGAGCACTACATCACCGTGCTCTTCGACGGGCTCGCCACGGGCGAGCGCACCACGCAAAAGGGATGAGCCTCGGCAAGGCGGTGCGGCTGGCACTGCAGGAGGTGGCCGAGCCCGGCAAGGCCGAGACGATGCGGGCGTACATGAAGTCCGCGATGCCCTTCCTGGGCGTCCAGGCCGTGCCCAGGCGGGCGGCGCTGCGCCGGGTGTTCGCCGAGCACCGGCTCGGGAGCGCGCCCGAGTGGCGGCGGGCGGTGCTGACCCTGTGGCGGGAGGCGGAATACCGCGAGGAGCGCTACGCCGCCATCGAACTGTCCGGAAACCACCGCTACCGGGAGTTCCAGACCCTCTACACGGTCCCCATGTACGAGGAGATGATCGTCTCCGGCGCCTGGTGGGACCTGGTGGACGAGCTGGCCACACACCGGGTCGGCGGCCTGCTGGCGACCTACCCCGACTCGATGCGGCCGCTCATGCTGGAGTGGGCGCACGACGACGACCTGTGGAAGCGCCGCACGGCGATCCTCTGCCAGAACCGGTTCAAGGCCCGCACCGACACCGCGCTGCTGTACGCGTGCATCGAGCCGAGCCTGTCCGACAACGACTTCTTCGCGCGCAAGGCGATCGGCTGGGCGTTACGCGAATACGCCAAGACCAACTCCGCCGAGGTGGTCCGCTACGTCAAGGCCAAGGGCATCTCGGGCCTGAGCCGGCGCGAGGCCCTGAAGAACCTGCCGGTCACCTAGTCCACAGGGCGTCCTGCACGGCCTGCACCAGGGCCATCAACTCGGGCGTCACCCGCTCCTTCGACCAGGCCAGGGCGTAGGTGATGCGCAGGTCGCCCGCCTCCAGCGGCACGAAGCGCACGTCGTCGCGCCGGATGGTCCTGACCAGGAGTTGCGGGATCGGCAGCAGCCCCGCGCCCGCGGCCACCAGGTCGATCGCGGCGGCGAAGTCGTCGTCGGCGACCAGCCGCGAGCGGCCCGGCAGCCCGGGCCAGGGCCGGTTGCCTGGTGTGAGCAGCAGGTGCCCGCCCAGCTCCGCCGCGGTGACCTTGGGCATCGACTCCAGCCGGTGCCCGGCGGGCACGGCCAGATGGTCGACCGTGACGTGGAACCTGGCCGCCGTGACGAACCGCGCGGGCGCCGGCGTGGACAGGATCGCCGCCGACACCTCGCCGTCGGCCAGCGCCCGAGCCGCCGCGCCGCGCCCGGCCACCCGCAGCTCCACCCCGATGGCGGGCGTGCGGCCGGCCAGGCGTCTGACGATCCGCGCCGCCAGCGCTCCGACGATCGGTGGATAAGCCAGGTGAATGGTCGGCCGGGCCAGCCGGCCGGCCTCCGCGGTGAACGCCGCCGCCGACTCGATCACCTGCTCCGCGTACGCCAGCAGCGCCTTGCCCTCCGCCGTGAGCCGTACCTCGCGGGCGGTGCGGTCGAAGAGCCGGACCCCGGTCGCGCGTTCGAGGCGGTTGATGGCCTGGCTCATGGCGGGCTGGGACATCCCCAGGTCGGCGGCGGCGGCCGAGAAGCTGAGGCGGCCCGCGACCTTGGTAAAACAGTGGATCTCCCGAAGCATAAGCAGCACCAATACATGGTGCACGATGCGCGGCTTGCCCGGCAGGATGCCGGCGACTGATCCACTGCTGAGGGAGCCGAAGAAATGTCCTCTTTCCCCACGTCCACCGTGCTCGGATATCCGCGGATCGGGCCGCGCCGGGAGCTGAAGCGGGCGCTGGAGTCGTACTGGGACGGGCGGTCGAGCCGGGCGGACCTCGACCGGGCGGGCGCCGAGCTGCGGGAGCGGACCTGGCGCCGGCTGGCCGAGCTCGGCCTCGAAGGGCTGCCGTCGAACACCTTCTCGCTGTACGACCAGGTGCTGGACACGGCCGTGCTGCTCGGGGCGATCCCGTCGCGCTACCGCGACGCCGACGACCCCTATTTCGCGATGGCCAGGGGCACCGAAGGGCTCGCGCCGCTGCGGATGACCAAGTGGTTCGACACGAACTACCACTACATCGTCCCGGAGATCGGCCCGGACACCGTGTTCAAGCTGGACGCGGGCAAGCCGCTGGCCGAGGTGCGGGAGGCGCGGGCGCTGGGGTTCGAGACGCGTCCCGTGGTGGTGGGGCCGGTGACGTTCCTGCTGCTGGGCTCGGCGCTGGAGCGGCTGGACGACGTGCTGGCCTGCTACGAGGAACTGCTCGCCGCGCTGGCCGCCGAGGGCGTCGCGTGGGTGCAGCTCGACGAGCCGGCGCTGGTGGGCGACCGGACGCCGGAGGAGCTGGCGGCCGTCAGGACCGCCTACGAGCGGCTCGGAGCCCTCCGCGCGCGACCGGCGCTGTTCGTGGCGTCCTACTTCGGCGATCTCGGGGAGTCGCTGCCGGTGCTGGCCGGGACGCCGGTGGAGGCCATCGGGATCGACCTGGTGCGCGGCGGCGTCCCGGCCGTCGACCTGACGGGGAAGACCGTGGTCGCGGGCGTGGTGTCCGGGCGGGACGTGTGGCGGACCTCGCCCGAGCGGGCGCTGGCCGCGCTGGCCTCCGTACGGGCCTCGCGGGTGACGGTGAGCACGTCGTGCTCGCTGCTGCACGTGCCCTACGACGTCGAGGCCGAGACCGGGCTGGACCCGGCGCTCAAGGAGCGGCTGGCGTTCGCGGAGCAGAAGGTGGCCGAGGTGGTGGCGCTCGCGGCGGCCGAGTTCCCGGGGCCCGCGCCGGCCGGGCCGTCGGTGGCTCTGGCGGGGCCGGTGGTCGCCGAGGGACGCAGCCCGTACGCGGTGCGCGCCGCGGCGCAGGCCGAGCACCTGCGGCTGCCCGCGCTGCCGATCACCACGATCGGGTCGTTCCCGCAGACCGGCGAGCTGCGCGCGGCCCGCGCGGCGGTGACGGCGGGCACGCTGTCGCCGGCGGGCTACGAGCGGCGGGTCGAGGCCGAGATCGAGCGGGTCGTCCGGCTCCAGGAACGCCTCGGGCTGGACGTGCTCGTGCACGGGGAACCCGAGCGCAACGACATGGTGCAGTACTTCGCCGAGCACCTCGACGGGTTCGCCGTCACCGCGAACGGCTGGGTGCAGTCGTACGGCTCGCGCTGCACCCGCCCGCCGATCCTGCACGGCGACGTGAGCAGGCCGGCCCCGATCACCGTACGGTGGGCCGCCTACGCCCAGTCGCTCACGGACCGGCCGGTCAAGGGCATGCTCACCGGCCCCGTCACGATCGTGGCCTGGTCGTTCGTCCGCGACGACCTGCCGCTGCGGGACGTGGTGTTCCAGGTGGCCGGCGCGGTCAGGGACGAGGTGCGCGACCTGGAGGCGGCCGGGGTGTCGATCATCCAGGTGGACGAGCCCGCGCTGCGCGAGCTGCTGCCGCTGCGGCGGGCGGCGCAGGCCGACTATCTGGAGTGGGCGGTGGCGGCGTACCGGCGGGCCACGTCGGGGGCCGGTGACCGCACGCAGATCCACACGCATCTGTGCTACTCCGACGCCGACCAGATCCTGACCGCCATCGACGACCTGGACGCCGACGTGACCACGATCGAGTCCGCCCGCTCCGGGGCGCGGATCCTGGGGGCGGTGGAGGCGTTCGGGCGCGGGCTCGGGCCGGGCGTCTACGACATCCACTCGCCGCGGGTGCCGGGGGCGCAGGAGGTCGAGGAGCTGCTGCGCAGGACGCTGCGGGCGCTGCCGGTCGAGCGGGTCTGGGTCAACCCGGACTGCGGGCTGAAGACGCGCACGTACGAGCAGGTGGAGGCGTCGCTGGCGAACGTGGTCGCCGCCACGCGCAGGCTGCGGGCCGAGCTTCAGCCGTGACGTCCGGTGTACTCCTCCATCGTCATGCCGAAGAGGACCTCGTCGTGGTAGCGGCCGTTCGCGTAGTGACTCCTGCGCCGCCAGCCGCTCCTGACCGCGTCGGAGTCTTCCTCGAAGGCCAGGAACGCCTCCCAGTCCTCGGGTTCCCTGGCGCGCAGGCGCACGCGCTCGCCCACCCATAGCGACGTCATGGCAGGCAGCCAAGCAGATCACGCCCGCGGATGGCGAGCCGTTTTCTACGAGAACGTCCAGGCCAGGTGGGCGAGCGCGGCGTCGGCGTAGTGGCGGGGGCCGGTGCTCAGGCCGTACGCGAGGTCCTCGATGAGGGCGCAGCGGGCGTAGAAGCGCACCCTGTCCCGGTCCTCCTCGCCCAGGCCGAGCGCGTAGTGGGACACGGTCAGCTCGAAGATCTCCGGGCCCAGGTCCCGGTAGATCAGGGCGAAGTCGTGGGCCGGGTCGGTGATCGCGGCGTCGCTCCAGTCGATGACGCCGGTGATCGTGCTCGACTCCGT
This sequence comes from Nonomuraea sp. NPDC050643, assembly GCF_040654715.1. Classification (NCBI taxonomy): domain Bacteria; kingdom Bacillati; phylum Actinomycetota; class Actinomycetes; order Streptosporangiales; family Streptosporangiaceae; genus Nonomuraea; species Nonomuraea sp. NPDC050643. The sequence continues at coordinate 55,505 of NZ_JBFAIM010000023.1, forward strand.
GTCCACCAGCACGTGCTCGGCGCCCAGGTCGTTGTGGCAGAACCGCAGCGAGCGCGGCTCGTCCGGCGGCAGGGCGCGCAGGAAGCGCTCCACCAGGGGGCGCTGGTCCACGGGCACGTGCCGCTCGACGTCACGGTAGTCGAGTTCGGCGTCCTGCAGCAGCGTCGGCGCCGGGTAACGGTCGAGAGGCGCCACCTCGCGCATGCGCTCCGGCGCGGCGCCGTGGATCGCGCTGAGGAAGCGGCCCATCGGCTCGGCCAGCCGGGCGGGGTCGACGACGGGGTTGCGGTGCAGCGGCTCCCCTTCGAGCTTGCGGTACGCGATCACGCCCGACTCGTCGTCGGCGAACAGCACCTCGGGAACCGGCAGCGGGGACAGCTCCGCGACGGCCGCCAGGCGGGCGACCTCCTGCCGGTTGGCCTCGGGGTCGGCCGCCCGGCGGCGGCGTACCAGCAGTTCCTCGTTGACCTCGTAGACCGTGTTGTCCAGGCCGTGGCCGAGGCGGTAGACGGTGCGAACCTGGTATCCGGGTAAGTGGTGGGACAGTAAGGCTTGGATGTCGCCTGTCATCTCAGCAGTATGGGGACTATTTCAGCGCCCCGGAAGTCAGGCCGGACTGGATCTGCCGCTGGAAGACCGTGTACACGATCAGCATGGGCAAGATGGCCAGGGTCAGGGCGGCGAACATGGCCGACCAGTCCTGGTCGTAGCCGGCTGCCGAGGAGATGTCGGCGATGCCCTGCGTGAGCACCCACTTCTCCCGGTCCTGCAGCAGCACCAGGGGCAACTGGTACTGGTTCCACTGGCCCAGCACGTTGAAGATCGTGATGCTGATGATGCCGGGCCGCGCCATCGGCAGCATGATCTGGAAGAACACGCGCGTGTGCGAGGCGCCGTCCACCATCGCCGCCTCCCCCACCGCCGTCGGCAGCGTCCGGAAGAAGGCCGACAGGAAGAAGACGGTGAAGGGCATCGAGTACGCGATGTAGACCAGCACCAGGCCCGCGTGCGTGTTCAGGCCGATGAACGGCCCGACGACCGGCACGTTGCCCATGTTCTGGACCACGAAGAACAGCGGGGTCAGCGCCAGATAGACCGGGAAGGCCAGGCCCGACACGAACAGCAGGTAGACGGCCCGGTTGCCGCGAAAGGGATAGCGGGCCAGCACGTACGCCGCCATCGACCCGATGAGCATGGTCCCGAACGTGCTGAACGCCACCACGACGACGCTGTTGAGCATGTACTGGCCGATGTTGGCCTGATCCCACGCCCTGGCGAAGTTGTCCCAGCGCAGCGAGGCCGGCAGCGACCAGGCGGAGCCGAAGATCTCGTCCTCGCTCTTGACCGACGCCAGGAACGTCCACAGGATCGGGACCATCACGAGGAGCGTCCAGACGACCAGGGCGATGTGCGTCAGCACGCCCAGCGGGCCGAGCCGCCGCCTCCGCTCCTGGCGGGCGATCTTGCGCGAGTTCGCCGCCGTCCACGAGATCATCGTTGTCATCAGTACTCGATTCGTTCGCGCCGGGACAGACGCAGCGACAGGATCGCGAAGCCGACGGTGAAGAAGAACATCACCACGCCCAGGGCCGAGGCGTAGCCGAAGCGGAAGTATTCGAAGGCGTTGCGGTAGATCTCGGCGGCCATGACCGTGGTGGACCTGTCAGGGCCGCCGCGCTGGAGGGTCATCACCCAGACGATCGCGAAGACGTCCAGGGCCAGGATGCCCAGATAGACCCAGGCCACCTGGATGGTGTCCCAGAGCAGCGGCAGCGTGACCCGGAAGAACAGGCTGAGCCGGCCCGCCCCGTCGATCTGCGCGGCCTCGAACATGTCCTTCGGGATGCTGGCCAGCCCCGCCGAGAACAGCACGACGTAGAAGCCGACCGCCTGCCACACCATGACCCCGAGCACCGACCAGAACGCCACGTCGGGGTTCGACAGGAACCCGATCGGGCTCATCCCGAGCGCCATCAGCGGGCCGTTGAGCATGCCGCTGCCGTCCGGCCTGAACACCTGCTGGAACAGCACCGCCACCACCGCGACGGCCAGGACCTGCGGGAAGAAGAACACCACCCGGTAGAACTTCGACCCGCGGATCCCCGACACGCCCGACGCGCCGCCCACGTTGAGCAGGAAGGCGAAGAACAGGGCGATGACGATCGTGATCACCGGCAGCAACACCAGCAGGGCGGCGTTGTGGGTGACGGCCTTCCAGAAGGCGGTGTCGCCGAACAGCCGGACGAAGTTGTCCAGCCCGATGAAGTTCGGCGTGGCCGTGACGCCCCGCCAGTCCGTCATCGCGATGTAGAACGCCTGGAGGTACGGGGCGATCACGTACACCAGGTAGAGAATCACCGGGGCTGCCAGGAACGAGGTGATGAACAGCCCGCGGCGATACCTGTTGAAGGTCATTAGCGCTTGTACTTCTTGATCGAGGAGTCGTTCTTGATCTCGTCGGACTTCTTCTGCAGGCGCTCCAGGTACGCCTCCGGCTTCAGGCCGCCGGTCATCAGCTCACCGGTGGCGGCGATGGCCTCGTCCTTCATCTGGGCGTACCAGGTCTGCCAGCGGTAGGTCACGGTGTTCGCGCCCGCGTCCGTCACGGCCTTCGACGCGCTGGCCGCGCCCGGCGAGAGCTGGCGGCCCTCGCCCGCGCCCTTGACCACGGACACCGTCTTGACCATCTCGCTGAACTCACCGGCCGCCTTCTTCGACAGCATGGCCCGCAGGTACTCCATGCCGCCCTGCGGGTTGGCGCCCTTGGCCGGGACGATGAAGTTCTCGCCGGGCGAGGTGTGCAGGGTGCCGTACGGCAGCTTGTCGGAGCCGGTGAAGTCGGGGAGCGGGAACATGCCGTACTCGAAGTCGGCCGGGGTGGTCGTCTTCTGCTCGTTCTCCAGCCAGGAGCCCGACGGCAGCATGGCCACCTTGTACTTGTTCTGGGCGGTCTGGGTCTGGACGTGGTCGAGGCCGGCGGTGCCCTCCATGAGGTATTTCGCGCCGATCTCCGCCCAGGCCGTGGCCGAGGTCTTCATGGCCTCGGTGGTCCAGGCGCCGTCCTCCAGGTTGTCGATGTTGACCAGCACCTCGTTGCCGCCGATCTTCGCGGCCATGGTCAGCAGCGGCTCGTAGAGGTACTGGGGGAACTTCCCGGCGTAGGTGAACGGCGCCATCTTGCCGGACTTCTTGATCGTGTCGTTGAGCTTGAGGAACTCGTCCCAGGTCTTCGGGACCTCCCAGCCGTTCTCGCGGAACACCTTCTGCGAGTACCAGATGCCGAAGATGTAGTTGACGTAGCCGAGCACGGAGAACTTGCCGTCGTAGGTGCCGATCTCGATGACGGCCTGGTCGAGGGTGTCCCTGATCTTGACGTTGGGGTCGTCCCAGCTCGGGGCGTCGAGCAGTGGGGTCAGGTCCTGGAGCTGGCTGTCCTGGGCCAGCGCGCCGAAGTCCATGGCGTTGGCGCCGGAGTTGTCGATCACGTCGGGCGGGTTGCCGCCGGCGAAGCGCGGCTGCAGGACCTTGGTGATCTCCTTGGTCGCGTTGTGCTTGACCTCGACGTTCGGATATTTCGTCTTGAACAGGGGCTGGTGGATGTTCTTGGCGTAGTCCTGGCCGAAGCCGCCGTCGAAGATCCAGACCTCGAGCGGCTTGTCGGCCGCCACGCCGAACGGGTTGGCCGCGCTGGTCGCGACCGGCGCCGCCGAACTGGAGGCGGCCGGTGGCGCGGCCGGTGTGGCACACGCGGCCAGCGCTCCTGCCACGGGCACGAGCGCCGCGCCCCGGAGAAGTTCGCGCCTGCTGATATGGGGGGTGGAAGGCATTATGGCTACTCCTGACTATTCATGTTCCGCGCCTGAGACGCCCCGCGTAGCGGCTCTCCAGGGCTTTGTTGTGCTCATCGCCGCCGGTCACGTTCACCGACAGGTAAAGGGGAGGCGTCTCGCCGAGCGCCACGAGCTCGTCCACCGCCTCGGTGACCACCATCTGCGCGAGCAGCGCGGAGGTGATCGTGGAAACCGCACCGTAGCTGCCTCCGCCGGGCAGGTCGAGGATCGCGTCCCCGTACGGCGCGCCGTTGTCGAGGACGACGTCGGCCAGGTCGAGCAGCTTGCCGCCCGACGGGTGCCTGGAGGTCATCCTGGTGCTGTGCTCGACCGACGTGATCGCGATCAGCGGGTGGCCGCGGTCCTTGACGAGCCTGGCCAGCTCGACGACCGTGCCGTTCACTCCGGAGCTGGACACGAGCACGAACACGTCCTCGGGCTCCACCGGCGCCAGGTCGTAGATCTGGTGCGCGACGGCCGGATCCCGTTCCAGTTCGGGGGTGAGCACTGTGGCCGGTCGGCCGCCGTACAGGACGAGGTCCCGGGGGGTGAGGCGGTTGCTGGGGACGAGGCCGCCCGCCCGGCCGGCGATCTCCATGGCGATGGCCTCGGAATGCCCCGACCCGAACGCGTTGACCAGCCCACCGGCCCTGATCGAGGCCACGAGCAGCGCGGCGGCCTCGCGTACCGGGCCGGCCTGGTTCTCGGCGACCTGGCGTGCCAGATCGAGGACCTTGGATGCGTACGTCATTCAGCCTCTCTCCACCCGATGGCTCTCCACGGCGCTGATCGTGCGCTCGAACGCCTCGTTGGTCCGCTCGTAGGTGCGCTGGGCGACGGCCACGTACACGGCGTCCAGCACGAAGAGCTGCGAGTGGACGGCGGCCAGCCCACCGAGCCGGAACGTCGTCTCCCTGCTGGCGGTGGTCAGCACCAGGTCGGCCAGCTCCGCCAGCGGGGAGCGGGCGAAGGAGGTGACGGCGGCCGTCAGGGCGCCGTGGCTGCCCGCCTCCGCCAGCGCCTCCATGACCTCACGTGTACGGCCCCGATGGCTGATGCCGATGGCCACGTCGCCCGCCTTGAGCAGCGCCGCCTCCGACAGCGCCACGTGCGCGTCGCCCGCGCTCCAGCCGGGGATGCCGATGCGGCGCAGCCGCCCCTCGAACATCGTGGCGACGTTCCCACTGGTGGAGACGCCGACGAGGAGCACGCGCGGGGCGGCCACGATGGCGTCGGCCACCCGCGCCACGACGTCGAGGTCGAGCTGGGCGGCGGTGTCCTGGATCAGCCGGGCATCGGCGGCGGCCATCACCTCGATGGCCGAGTCGAGCGGGTCGTCGGGGCCGATCTCGTGCCCCACGCCCGCGCCCCAGCCCGCCTGGGCCGCCCGGCCGGTCTCGGTGGCCAGGGCCACGCGCAGCTCGGCGTAGCCGGAGAAACCGAACGCCCGGCAGAACCTGGTCACGGTCGCGGGCGAGCTACCCGCCCGTTCGGCCAGCGCGATGATGGTCGACCGCGCGGCTTCGGCCGGATCCCCGAGAATCACCTCGCCGACCCTGCGCAATGCCTCCGGCAAACCGGGTAGTTCTGTCTCGACGCGCCCGAGCGCTCCTGAAGTCACGAATATTCCTTCCGAATACTCGGTCTTCTGGCGAAAATTATTCTTGCTTCGGTGTCACGTCAACCCCCAGACTCGGACCGTGACTCAATCGCTAGTCGTCGGTGTCGACGCCGGTGCCACCTCCACGCGCGTCGCCGTCCACACGCTCGACGGCACCCGGGTGGGCTACGCGCGGGCCGGAGCCGGCAATCCGACCGCCCACGGGCTGGCCAAGGCGGTGACGGCGGTCGCGACCGCGCTCGAGGAGGCGCTCGGCCCTCTTGACGGCGGGCGGGTCGCCGCGTCGCTGGCGGGGGTCGCGGGGCACGTCCCGGAGATGGTGCCCGAGCTGGCGAAGGTCTGGGCCGCACACGGCATCGCCGAAGGGCCGCACTACGCGGGCGACGTGACCATCGCCTACGCCGCCGGCACCGCCGAACCCGACGGGTCGCTGCTGCTGTCCGGCACGGGGGCGGTGGCGGCCCAGGTGGTCGGATACGAGCTGAGCGTGATCGCCGACGGCCTGGGCTGGCTGCTCGGCGACGCGGGCTCCGGCTTCTGGATCGGACGCCGCGCGGTGAAGGCGGTGGTCGAAGCCCTCGACCGTGGACTGCCGGTGACGGCCCTGTCACCGAGCACCCTGACCAAGGCGTCACCGGATATGCCGGCCGCGGCGTCACCGAGCGCACCGGCCGCGGCGTCACCGGGCACACCGGCCGCGGCCGCTCGTGACGGCTCCTGGGCGAGTGGCGGCGAGTTGGCGGCGCTCGTCGGGGAGCACTTCCTCGGAACCGAGCGCCCCGCCACTCCGCGCGCCGCCGCCGACCGCATCGTGCGCCTCTCCCAGGCCGACCACATGCGCCTGGCCGCGCTGTCCTCACTGGTCAGCCAGGCCGCGACGGCGGGCGACCCGACCGCCGTCAAGATCGTGCACGAGGCCGCCGACCGGCTGGTGGCGACCCTGCGGCGGGTGCACGTGTCCGGCCCCGTGGTGCTCGCCGGAAGCGTGCTGACCAGCGACGGGCCGGTGCGGCGGGCGGTGACCGAGCTGCTGGGCGGCGAGACGGTCACGACGGCCGGCGACGCGGCGGGCGCGGCTGCCTGGCTGGCGGCCCGCCCCCTGCTCACGGAGCCCGAGGCCAAGGCCCGGCACTCCGCCTTCACCACCGGCGGCTGACCACCCACCGCACCGGGCGCGGAGCTCAATCCTGGGGCCACGACTCCTTCGGGGAGACATAACTGCCGCGCTGCGCGACGGTGTAGATCCACCCTTGCTCACGCAGCAGCGCCATGGCCCGCCGTACCGTCTCACGCGCGACACCGTGCTGGGCGACCAGCGCTGTCTCGCCCGGTATGGGGCGTCGCGGCTGGAATGTGCCCGCCTTGATCTGATCGATGAGGTCTGTGGCGATCTGCTGGTAGAGCGGTACTTTCCGCTTCTGCCGAGGCGCACCCGACGCCGGTCCGACGAAGGCTCCCTCTCCCTGAACGGTGTAGATGAGCCCCTCCTCCCGCAGCACGTGGATCGCGCGCCGGGCCGTGGTCCGGGCGACCCCGAACTCCTGCTGGATGTCGGCCTCGCTCGGCACCGGCTGCCCGGACGCGAGCCCGGAGACCCGGCGCCGGAGGATGTCGGCGATCTGGAGGTAGATGTGGGTGTCGCCTTCGTAATCGAGCACGTAGGCAACATAGGCCAAGCCGGGCAAGAACTCTCATATCGTGCTGTCTAAATAGACAGAGTGATTGCTACAAGCAGACAAGAGCAGACGACCAGAGTTATCGTTTCGCCATGGAGTACATGCCGCAGATGCCCGATCACCACCGGCACCACTCGCCCCACGTGCCGGTCCCCGGCCCCGGTTGCGAGAAGCTCACCTGGGAGCCCCTGGGGCCGGGCGGTATGAAGGCGCGCGTCCGGGACTACACGTGCGACTGCCAGCCGACCTACTACGAGCTCTGCCAGAGCGGTGGCCAGCACTTCATCCGCAGGACCCGGCGAATCGGCGACGAGGTCGTGGTCGACGAGTGCGCCCGCGGCCGGCACACCAAGACGATCGTCATCTGGGGCAAGCTCCTGGCGGCGATGGTGGCGTGAGCCCGGCGCGCCGCGCTGGGCGCTGACAGCCGTGAACCGGCGACCCACCAACTTTTACCATCAATCATCTAGCCACTCGTATCCAGACGTCTAAGGTATGAGCATGCTCGACCGTGATGGGCCCGTGCCGCTCTACGTCCAGGTCGCCGAGGTGATCGAGGGGCGGATCGCCGGTGGGAGGTTGCGCACCGGGGAGCCCGTGCCGAGTGAGGCGGCCCTGGAGGCGGAGTTCGGCATCGCGCGGAGCACGGCGCGCAACGTGGCCAGGGAGTTGCGCCGGCGTCGGCTCGTCCACACCGTGCAGGGTGAGGGGACGTTCGTCGGGCCGCTCGGGGTGCCGCGGCTGAAGCCGACGCGGGCGCTCTACGTGCTGATCGCCGAGGACATCGTCGCCCGGGTCAGGCGGGGCGAACTCCGCCCGAACCGGGCGATGCCGAGCGAGCAGACGTTGATGCGGCACTACGGCGTCGCCAAGGTCACGGCGCGGCAGGCCGTCTCGCGGCTGCGGGAGCACGGGTGGGTGGTCACGGTGCCGCACCGCGGCACCTGCATCGCCGACCCGGCGGAGTGGCCGCCCGAGCGGCCCGGCTGAGTGGGGGCGGTTATCCCTTCACCGCGCCCGCCGTCATCCCCGTGCCGACGCGGCGCTGCAGGAACAGGAACAGCAGCAGCGGCGGCAGCGCGAACAGGCTGGCGGCGGCCATCGTGGCGCCCCAGTCCGTGCCGAAGACGTCTCTGAACGACGACAGCCAGACCGGCAGCGTGCGCTTGTCCTGGTCCTTGATGATCAGCACGTTCACGAACGCGAACTCGTTCCAGGCCGTGATGAAGCCGAACAGCGAGGTGGCCATGAGCCCGGGAGCGAGCAGAGGGAAGACCACCCGCCGGAAGGCCACCATCCGGCTGCAGCCGTCCACCTGCGCCGCCTCCTCCAACTCCAGGGGGATGGCGGCGAGGAAGCCACGCAGCGTCACGATCGTGAACGGCAGCGTGATCATGAAGTAGACGCCGGTCAGCATGGCCAGCGAGTCCAGCAGGTCCGTGTCGCGGGCGATGATGAACACCGGCACCAGCAGCGCCTCCCACGGCGCCATCTGGGCCGCGAACACCGCCACCACGAACGGCCCCCGGCCCCGCCAGCGCATCCTGGCCACCGCGAACGCCGCCAGCAGCGCCACCACCAGCGCGATCAGCACCGCCGCCACCGTCACCAGCAGGCTGTTGCGCCAGTAGGTCCAAAAGCCCGGCGCGGCGATGGCGGTGGCGAAGTGGTCGAGGGTGGGGTGGGCGGGCCAGAACGTCGGGGTGGCCGCCTGGATGTCCCTGGTGGGCTTGAAGGCGGTCAGGAACATCCAGTACACCGGGAAGATCATCACGACGAGTACGGCGACCGCCGCCGCGTTGAGCACGAACCGCTTCATGAGCGCACCATTCGACGCAGGTTGCTGACCAGGGCGACGGCGAGGAGCACGACCGTGAGCATGGCCACCGCCGAGCCCAGGTCGTAGCGGTGCAGCACTCGGGCGATCTTGAACGCGTACACGGGCAGGGTGGTGGTGGCGCCGTCGGGGCCGCCCTGGCTGAGCACCCAGATCTGCGGAAAGCACTTGGCGACCCAGATCACCTCGAGCGAGGTCACCAGCGCGAACAGGTGCCTGAGCATGGGGAAGGTGATCTTCCAGAACACCTGCCGGCCGGTGCCGCCGTCGATCCTGGCCGACTCGTACAGCTCCGCCGGGATCGTGGTCAGCCCGGCGTAGAGGGTGAGCGCGGCGAACGGGACCGACTGCCACACGACCAGGACCACGAGGACGGCGAACGTGGCCGTGCCGTTCGCGAACCAGGTGTAGCCCTGGAAGGAGTCGAGGCCGAGCGTGACCAGCAGCCAGTTGACCACGCCCAGCTCCGACTGGAACAGCCACTGGAAGATCGTGGTGGCCGCGATGATCGGCGTGGCCCAGGCCAGGGCCAGGGCGCTCATCAGGGCCAGGCGCAGGCCGCGGCGCAGGCGCGGGAGCATGAGGGCCACGCCGGTGGACAGGACCACGATGAGCACGACGTTGGTCGCGGTCCACACGAGCGTGCGCAGCAGCACCTGCCAGAACTCGGCGCCGGTCAGGAGCTCCGCGTAGTTCTCCAGGCCGGCGAACGCCGCGCCGCCCCTGATCAGCTCGCCCATGCGGAAGTGCTGGAACGAGATCACCGCCGCCTTGAGCAGCGGATAGAGCAGGAGGAAGGCCCCGCCCGCCACCGTGGGCGCGATGAGCAGGTAGGGCCAGGGCGAGCGGGTCCTGGTCCGCATTCAGGAGCCGCTGTTCAGGGTCGTGGTGATCGTCTCGGAGACCTTCTTCGCCTCCGCCGCCGGGTCGGCGCCGGTGAGGACGGCGGTCATGTACTGCTTGACCACCGAGGTGGCCTCCACAGCGGCCCAGTTCGGGGTGTTGGGGGTGGCCCGGCCGTTGGCGGCCCCCTTCGCCATGGCGGCGGTGCCCTCGTCGCCGGACAGGACGCCGGCCAGCGACGTACGGTTCGGCACGAAGCTCATGGCCTTGGCCAGCTCGGTCTGGAACTGCTCGCCCGCCAACGCCTTGACCAGCTCGTACGCCTCCCCCTGCCGCTGTGAGGCGGCCGGGATGATGAGGTCGGAGCCGCCGGTGAAGACGGCGCCCGGCTTGTCGGCCGTCTTGCCCGGGATGGGGAAGAAGCCCAGCTTGTCCTTCAGCCCGGCGTCCACCTCCAGGACGCGGGCGGCGATGCCGGGCACGGCGATGATCTGGGCGACCTTGCCCTGAGCGAACACCTCGTGCTGGGGCGGGTTGGCCTCGTCGGCGTCCTTGGGGCCCTTGCCGAGGGCCTGCAGGCGCTTGTAGTAGTCCATGCCGGCCAGCGCCTGGGGTGTGTCGAGGGCGCCCTTCCACTTGCCGGCCTCCTGGACGGCCAGGTCGCCGCCCTCGTCCCAGACGAAGCCGGCCAGGGCGTACCAGGTCTGGCCGGTGAGGTAGATGCCCTGGTTGCCGTTCTTGTTGAGCTTGGCCGTCAGGTCCAGCCACTCGTCGCGGGTCTTCGGCGCTTCCTTGACGCCGGCCGCCGCGAACAGGTCCTTGTTGTAGACGACCACGCGGTTGGCGGCGTACCAGGGGATGCCGTACTGCTTGCCGTCGATGTTGCCGGGCTGGGCCAGGCCGGGCAGCCAGTCCTCGCCCTTGAGGTCGGCGATCTTGGCGGTCAGGTCGGTGACGCCGCCGCTGGCCGAGTACTGGGCGACCTGGGTGTTGCCCACCTCGATCACGTCGGGGGCGTCGGTGCTGGCCAGGGCGGCGGTGACGCGTTCGCCGATGCCGTCCCACGCCTGGATCTGGATGTCGAGGTCGATGCCTTGGTGGGCGGCCTCGTAGCCGGTCTCGAACTTCTTGAGCAGGTCCTGGGTGACGCTGCCGTCCATGATCCAGACGGTGAGCTTCGCCGGCGCTGCGGCCTGGGGGGTCTCCTGGGCGGTCGTGCCGCACGCGCCGAGCGCGAACACGGCCGCCAGGGCAAGGATGCGGTCCTTCATGGCGATCCTTCTGAATGGGGGGTGCCCACGCCCGCCGGGACGGCGGGCGCGGGGTCTACTCGCTGATTGGTGCGATCACGGGGTGGGGACGGTGTCCTTGAAGGCGGTGCCGGCGGCGCGCAGGGAGGCGACGCGGCTCAGCACGTCGGCGGGCGGGACGGCCTCGCCCTTGCTGTAGTAGACGTAGTCGACCTGCTGCCGGTACGTCCGCGTCCCGGTCGCCCCCTGAAGATCGATGAACCACTGGTTGAACATGATCCACATCGGGGTCTCGGGGTAGTAGATGTCGCCGTGGTCGGCGAACAGGCGGCCGTCCACGTAGTACTTCATCCGGCCACCCGTGACCTGGATGACGAGGTCGTGCCAGCCGGCGAAGCTGGTGCGCTCCTCGCTGTGGGTGTTGACCGCCTGCCAGGGCTCGGCCTGGTAGGTCTCCCAGCTCGTGGCGTACAGGATGTTGGCGGGCTCGCCCCAGCCGCCGTTCGGCAGGTACTCGAAGTCCAGTTCGCCGTAGTCGGGGTCGAGGTTGTAGCGCAGCGGGGTGATGGTGAAGAACGTCTGCACCACGTGCTCGCCGTCGGGGCCGCTGGTGGGGGCGTCGGTGAAGCGGACGCGGGCGGCGTACGTGCCCTCGTGGAACTTGCGGCTCGCGGTGGACAGCTCGGTCTGCACGGTGCCGGCGGCGGTGCCGTTGGTGGAGGAGTCGAGCGTCAGCAGGCCGCCGGGGAACGACACGCCCGAGGGCGACCAGGTGGCGCCGGGCACGCCGGGGCCTCCCGAGCTGGAGCGGACGGTCCAGCCGCGCTGGGCGAGGAGCGGGTCACCCGATCCCGAGTAGGTGAAGTCGTCGAACAGCACCGCCGTGCCCGGCGGGACGGTCGGGGTGACGGTCGGTGTCGGCTCGGGCTCGCTGCCCGTCGGCTTACCCCATGCGAGGGCGCCGTTGACGTAGACGGTGATCTTGTCCCAGTTGGCGTAGGCGGTCTGGGAGCCGTAGGAGTAGTCGTCGCTCTGGGTGAAGTTCTGCCAGTCGGCCCGGTAGAAGCGGAGCTGCAGGTCGCTGGTGTTCTGGCCGGGGGCCAGGCTGCCCGAGGTGAAGCCCACCTCCAGGTACTGGCCGCTGCCCTCCTGACGGACGAACTGCCCGGTGACCGTCGAGCAGCCCACCACCGCCCAGGAGCAGGCGAAGCGATAGGTCTCGGTGCCCGTCAGGTAATAGCGGATCTTGACCTGGTTGAGCGGGATCGTGGTGGTGCCGTCGTTGAACAGGCGGAGCCAGGGCTCGGCCTGGGCGGTGGTCGCGCCGGGGGCGCTGGTCCGGTACTGGAGGCGGACGGCCTGGGCGGCGTTGGCCGGAACGACGAGAGCGACGACGGTCAGCGCGGCGGTGATGGCTAAGGAGAGAAGGACTTTTCTGAAATTTCGTGACATGGGCGAGGTTCTCCTTGCTGTTGTGCGGCCCCCGAATGTCGTGCATGCCAAGGTTTCGGGCACGCCAGAGATCGCGTGCATGCCGAAGAGAGGTCCTGGCGCGGAGAGGTCAGGCGCCGCGGCGGATGCGGCCCGCGTACAGGGCCTCCAGGCGGAGGTTGTGCGCGTCGCCCTCGGGGACGTTGGCCGACAGGTAGACCGGCGGCACTTCGCCGGCTTCGAGCAGGTTGCGGACGGTCTGGGTCACGACGAGCTGGGCCAGCAGCGCGGAGGTGATGGTGGAGACGGCCCCCACCGCGCCTCCATCGGGCAGGGGCAGGACGGCGTCGCCGTACGGCGCGTTGTTGTCGAGGACGACGTCGGCCAGGTCGGTGAGCTTGCGGCCCGAGGGATGACGGGACGCGACGGCTTCACCGTGGGCGCGCGAGGTGATCGCGATCAGGTCGTGACCGCGCTCCTTGACGAGGGCGGCGAGCTCGACGACCACGCCGTTCACGCCCGAGTTGGAGATGATGACGAACAGGTCGTGCGGCTGGACGGGGGCGAGGTCGAGGATGGTCCGGGCGATGGCGGGGTCGCGTTCGAGGTCGTAGCGGTCGAGCTCGGAGGCGGGGGCGTCGCCGTAGCGGACGATGTCCCGCAGGGCGAGGCGGTTGGTGGGGACGAGGCCGCCGGCGCGGCCGGCGATCTCCATGGCGACGGCCTCGGAATGGCCCGAGCCGAACGCCTGGATGACACCGCCCGCGGTCAGCGCCTTGGTGAAGAGGTCGGCGGCCCGGGGGATCTCCGGGTCGCCCGGGATCGTCTGGACGAGATGCGCGATCTGTTCGGCGAATCGTTCCCGGCTTATGGTCATAGATCTCCTTCTTCCGGCAGGCGGTGTCCGGCGACGGCGTGGACGGTGACGTCGAACGCCTGCTTCGTGCGCTCGTAGGTGCGCTGGGCGACGGACACGTAGACGACGTCGAGCACCAGCAGTTGGGAGTGGATCGCGGCGAACCCCTCGGACCTGAAACTCGTCGCCCGGCTGGCCGTGGTCAGCACCAGCTCGGCCACCTCGGCCAGCGGCGAGCGCGGCTGCGAGGTGACGGCCACGGTGATCGCGCCATGGCTGCCCGCCTCCGCGAGCACCTCGATCACCTCGCGCGTCCTGCCGCTGTGCGAGATACCGATCGCCACGTCGCCCTGGCCGAGCAGAGCGGCGTCCGTCAGCGCGCTGTGGGCGTCGGACCTGCTCCAGGTCGGCACCCTCATGCGCTGCAGCCGATATTCCATCTCGCTGGCCACCGCCGCGCTGCTCGACACCCCGAACAGCAGCACCCGCCCCGCCCTGGCCACGGCCTGCGCGACCTTCTCGACCACGGCCAGGTCGAGCTGGTCGCGGGTCTCCTGGATCAGGCGGATGTCGTTGCCGGACACGACGCCCAGCACGCGTTCGAGGCTGTCGTCGGGCAGGATCTCCTGCCCGATGTCGGTCTCCCAGGTCTGCTGCGCCACCCGGCCGCCCTCGGTCGCGATGGCGACGCGCAGTTCGGCGTAGCCGGCGAAGCCGAGCGCGCGGCAGAAGCGGGTGATGGTGGCCGTGGACGTGCCGCTCCGCTCGGCCAGATCCACGATCGTCAGCCTGGCGGCCTCGGCCGGGCTGCCGAGGATGGCGTCGGCCACCTTGCGCAGGGCGTCGGGCATGTCGTGCCGCTCGGCTCTGATGCGGCTGAGTAGTTCCACGCGGTGATAATTATGCTCAGCATCTGGTGCCGTCAAGCTCTCTGGGCAATAATTTTTGACATGGAGCTGGTTCTGGGCGTCGACGCGGGCGGCACGTCGTCACGCGCCGCGCTCTTCACCCTGGAGGGCGACCTGGTGCGGCGCGGCCACGCGGGCGGCGCCAACCCTGGCGCGCTGGGCCTGGAACGGGCCGCCGCCCACCTGGCCACCGCCGTCGGCGCCGCGCTCGCGGAAGTCGCCCTGCCGCAGGTCAGAGCGATCGTGGTGGGGCTGGCGGGCAGCCCCGAGCTGTGCGCGGAGCTGGCCGGGCGCGTCTTCGGGGCTCGGCCCGTCCGGACGGTGGGCGACGTCGTGACCGCGTTCGCGGCGGGCACGGCGTCCCCGTCCGGAACGGTGCTCATCTCGGGGACGGGCGCCATCGCGGCAAAAATTACCGGCCACGAGCCGACGGCCACCGCCGACGGGTACGGCTGGCAGCTCGGCGACGAGGGCTCGGCCTTCTGGCTCGGCCGCGCCGCCGCCCGCGCCACCATCCGCGCGCTCGACGCGAAGACCGACGGCGCGCTCGCGGGGCTGGTGGTCCGGCGGTTGCTGCCCGAGGGGGCGGGTGACGATCCGGTCGCGCGGCTGGCGGCGGCGGTGCAGGCCCGGCCGCCGCTGGCGCTGGCCGAGCTGGCTCCGCTGGTGAGCCGGGCGGCGCGCGACGGCGATCCGGTGGCCAGGGCGATCGTCGCGCAGGCCGCCGAGCGGCTCGCGCGCACCGCCCGCGCGGTGCACGAACCCGGCCTGCCGACCGTGCTGGCCGGCAGCGTGCTCACGGCGGAAGGCCCCGTACGTGACGCCGTACAGGGCCTGGTCGAGGGTGCGTCGGTGGCGGGTGACGCGGCGGGCGCGGCGGCCTGGCTGGCCGCGCGCCCGCTCCTGGGCGCGAGCGGGTCAGAGACCCGCCACGCCCGCTTCGTCCGGCCCGCTCACGAAGAGAGGTCGGCCGGCCTGTCCCCGCCGTAAACGGGGTTCTTCGGCAGGCGTTCCTTGGTCACCATCAGCCGCAGGACGCCGGCCTGCTCCGACTGCACCTCCCAGACGATCCAGTCGTCCCCGACGTCGGCCGACTGCTTGTCCCGCTCCACGCCGTACCCGTCGTAACCCGGCGCCGGGGTGATGACCTCGAAGACCGCCTTCAGCCCGCGCCTACGCGCCTCCGCGAGCACCTCTCCCACCGTCTTCTCGTCGGCGCGGAAGCCTTCGAGCATCTCTCCCTTCGTCATGGCCGAACGCGCGTTCTGGTACTTCTCCCCCGGCTGGGCCGCGCGCCCCACGCGGATCACGGCGTGCGCGTCGTAGTCGTGCTCCACGGTGATCGTCATCGCGCAACCCTCCTGACCGAGCTCGCAACCCGCCGGCTCGGTGCCGCTGCCGATCGTGCGGCCCTCGGTCCCGGGCTTGGCGGCGGACCCGAAGGAGCCGCTCATGCCGGTGATCTCGCCCACCTGGGTCGGCGAGGCGGGCACCGGTTCCAGCCGCACGTCCAGGCCCACGGCCTGGAAGCCCTTCGTGTACTCGGCGTACTCGGCCAGCGGGTCCTTGATGACGGCCACGTAGACGTCGCCGCGCAGCCGGATGTCGATGGCGGAGCTGGCGTAGGAGGTGGCGGGGCCGCGCTCGCCCAGGACGGCGGGGCCGATCACAGCCGCCGCCGCGAGCCCGGCCACGGCGACCGCGCTCACCAGCACACGGCGCGGACGGCTCCAGGCCGGGCGCTTGGGCGCGTCCGCCGGGCCGGGCTCCTCGGCGGTGATCGAGGAGAGCAGCGCCCGCGCCCCCGCGCCGGACGCCCGCCCGGCCAGGTCCTCGTCGCTCACCCTTGCCAGGTGCTTCAACCGGTTCATGCGGACTCCATGACGAGGTGGTTGGCGGAGATGCCGGCCCCGGCCAGCGCTTTGGACATGCGCTTGCGCGCGCGGTGGAGCCGGATGCGTACGGCGTTGCGGGAGCAGCCCAGGACCTTGGCGATCTCCCCGTTGTCCAGCCCCTCCCAGGCGACCAGGGAGATCAGCTCCCGGTCGTCGTCGGGCAACCGCCGGAACGCGCGCCCGATCTCGCCCAGCAGGACGCCGCTCTCCGGCGAGGAGGTGTACAGGTCGGCCAGGTCGGTGTCGAGCTCCACGCTCCTGTGGCGGTGCCTGGCCACCCCGCGCCGGTGGTTGGCCAGCACGTTCCTGGCCACGCCGTACAGCCAGAGCCTGGCCTCGCCGCCGTCCGGCAGGGCGTCGAAGCGGCGCCAGGCGATGGCGTACGTCTCGGCCACCACGTCGGCCGCGTCGTGCGGCGAGTCGCAGCGGCGGGTCGCGTAGCCGAGGATCTGCTCGTACGTCTGCCGGTAAACGGCCTCGAACCGGTTCTTCCGGTCGTCATCCACAGGTGATCCCCATGGTCGGCCTCCTCAGGTCTCGGGGTCGGAACACCCCGTACATGTCGAGGCCGCCGTCAGCATTTCACCTGATTTTTCACGACGTGAGCAGAGCCGCGCTCCCGTAACTCCCGCCGAACCCCGTCACCAGCGCCACCTCACGCCCCGCCCGCAACTCCCGTACGGCCTGGGCCACGTTGTTCAGCCCGTGCACGTAGCCCTCCGAGAGCAGGCCGCCGTGCGGGTTGACCCAGGCGTGGCGGCGCTCCAGCAGGTACGCCCCCATCTCCCCCCGCTCGGCCAGCCCGAAGTCCTCCAGTTGCCGGGGCACGAGCCACGAGTACGCGTCGTACGGCAGCGCCACGTCCACATCCGACGGCCGCATGCCGCCCGCCTCCCACAGCATGGGCGCCACGTACGCCGAGAAGATCGCCGTGACGTCCGGCGCGCGGTCCATCGACGAGCAGCCCGGCCCTCCCCCGCGCACCACCGCCCGCACGCGCGGCCCGTCGAGCACGCCGCTGACCAGCAGGGCGCAGGCTCCGTCGGTCTCCTGGCAGCAGTCCACGGTGCGCAGCGGGGTGCAGACGTAGGGCCTGGACAGGTAGTCGTCGAGCCCGAGCGGCTCGCGGCGCTGCGCCCGGGGGTTGGCCTTGGCGTTCTCCCTGGACTGGGCGACGACGGCGTGCAGGTGCTCGGCGGTGAGCCCGGTGTCGTGCAGATAGCGGGTGGCGGCCAGGGCGAACATCGGGATCGGCCCCGCCATCCCGTACGTGAACCGCTCCTGCGGCCCGGTGGAGACGGTGTTCATGCGCTTCCCGGACCGCCCGTTCAGCGCCCGGAATATCAGGATGTTCCGCGCCAGGCCGGCATGGACGAGCATGGCCGCGTCCCCCAGGATCGACGCCGCCTGCGTCCCCCCGCCCGCGATGTCGTTGTGCCACCCGAGCCGCTCGATCCCCAGCGCGCGGGCGACCCGCACGACGGGCGCCGAGTCGTTCAGGTGGTAGCTGAGCACCGCGTCCACGTCGCGCGGGACGATCCCCGCGTCCGCGCACGCCGCCCGGCACGCCTCGACCGCCAGCTCCAGCTCGGTACGACCGGACATCCTGCTCAGCGCCGTCATCCCGATCCCGGCCACGGCCGCCCGCCCCGCGAACGGCTGCATGCCTCGCCCTCCTCCCGCTCGCCTCGCCCCATGATTTCAGGCAAGCGCTTGCTCGGGAAGATCCAGGGATTCCGGACGCCCGCAATCACCCTGTTTTCCGTCCCCAGACCGTCACGACACCGCCGCCGAACCCGCCGGCCACCCCACCCGACCAGCTATTTTTGGCGGTTTGAACAGATATGTCACTTCTTGCTGGTGACTGGACCTCTTCACGAAAGCTGTCCGCTCTTGTAATACGGAGGTGCGATCAACCGATAGCCCATCATCATCACGCCGAGGTGAGCGATGGATTTACGCTACGTCCGGTACGCCATGGCGATCGCACGCGCCGGCAGCCTCCGCAGGGCCGCCACCGCACTGCACATCGCACAGCCCACGCTGTCGGAGCAGCTTCGGGCCCTGGAGAAGGAGATCGGGGTCGAACTGTTCAGCCGATCGTCGAGCGGCGTGCAGCTCACCGAGGCGGGCGAGGCGTTCCTGGCCCAGGCCACGGTCGCGGTCGACGCCTTCGAGCGCGCCGTGGTGGCCGCCAGGAGCACGGGACAGACCGCGCGCGTGGGCGTGGCCGACGGGCTGGCCGACGTGGCCGCCCGCCTGCTCGCCCAGCTCCAGACCGCCCGCCTGCGGGTGGCCCCGATGGGCACGGCGGAGCAGATCGTCTCCATCGCGGACGGCACATTGCAGGCCGGGCTCGGCTACGCGCCCGGCTCCCTGCCCAGGGGCGTGGCCCGCATGCTCATCCACCGCTTCCCGGTCCGCGCCCTGCTGCACCGCGAGCACCACCTGGCCTCGTCCGAGGCGCTGTCGCTGTCGGACCTGGCGAGCGAGCCGCTGGTGATGCCGGAGTCCGACGCGGTGGCCGGGGCCCGGCGTTTCCTCGAGGGCTTCGTCCGCCACCGCCTCCACCCCCGGCTCGGCCCGGCAGCGACCACCCACGACCTGGCCATCAACCTGGTCGAGGAGGGCGCCGGCTACACCCTGTGCGTGCACGAGGGCACGACCGTTCCGGACGCTCTATGCTTCATCCCCATAAAGGAGGAAGTGCCCCCGCTGGAGGTGGTCTTCCTCTGGAATCGCCAGGCTGACGTGCAGGAACTCGTGAGCGCGGCCCGCCATCTGGCACGGTCTGGATAGCGCTATTATCCAACGATGCGCATTTCGGAACTCAGCGCCAAGTCCGGCGTCGCCCTCCCGACGATCAAGTACTACCTGCGTGAGGGCCTGCTCCACTCGGGTGAGCAGACGGCCGCGACCAGGGCCGAGTACGACGAGTCCCACCTGCGCCGGCTCCGCCTGGTCCGGGCCCTGCTCGAGGTGGGCCGGCTCTCGGTCGCCTCGATCAAGAAGGTCATCGCCGCCGTCGAGGACGAGTCGCTGCCCACGCACCAGATGCTCGGCATCGCCCACTACGCCCTGAGCCCGGCCGTCGAGCCCGAGCCCGGCGAGGAGTGGCGACGCGCCCGCGCCCAGGTGGACGACCTCGTCGCCGGCCTGGGCTGGGACGTCCAACCGGACGCCCCCACTCGGGACGAGCTGACCCAGACCCTCGTCAGGATGCACCAGCTCGGCCTGCCGATCGACCTGGCGCCGTACGCGGAGGCGGCGCGGAAACTGGTGGCGGAGGTGGAGATGGACACCATCCCGTTCCAGGGCCCGCGTGACGCCGCCGTGGAGGCGCTGGTGCTCGGCACGGTCCTGTACGGCAGGGCGCTCGACACCCTGCGCCGCATGGCCCAGGAGTCGGAGTCGGCCCACCGCCTGACCCCCTAGATCACGCCGTTGGCCCGCAGGATCCTGAGGCTCGCGACGGTGATGGCCCCGCGCCATTCGAGCGCCCCGGCCGGGGAGATCCGCGCGTAGTCCACGGTCCAGCCGCCGTCGTCCCGCTGCTCGCCCGCCAGCCGTACCAGGTCGGCGGCGATCACGTCGGGCTCGAACAGGTCGCGGACCGGCCGGCCGGGGTCTGGCGCGAAGTCCAGGGGCCGCAGCGCCTCGTTCTCGGTGCCGCCCTCGACGCGCACCCGCCCGTCCGCGGGGATGTGGCCGCCGAGCCGCTTGAGCAGGTCGGCCGCGCGGGGCTGGGTGTCGTAGACGGAGTCGAGGAAACGCACCGCGAACAGCAGCACGTACGCGTGCGGCGCCTCCTCCAGCCCCGCGATCGTGTCGAGGCAGTAGCGTGTGGCCTTGGCCAGCCACGGGTGCGCGGCCACCGCCGGGTCGTGGACGGCCACGCGGTGGGCGACGGCCGCCGAGATGGCGGTGATCTGCAGGGACGATGAGGTCGCGTCGCCCCCCGACCACCAGGGCGCGGTGGCCTCGGAGACGGTGAGGGGCAGCGAGAACGGCAGCCCGCCGTCGGGCAGGGTGACCGAGTCCAGCCAGTCGCACAGCGCCGCGGCCTGCGGCGCGGTGACGGGGGCGACCTCCTCGAACACCTCGAACGCGTGCAGCGCCGCGCCGGGCTGGCTCTCCGGCGAGCGCAGGTCGGCCTCCAGGCCCCAGCCGTAGCCGCCGTCGGCGTTGCGATAGGCGTCCAGGGCCGCCAGCACGCCGGCCGCGTCACCCTCTCCCATCAGCAGGTCGTGACGACGGCGGTCCAGGACGCGCGCATGCCCGGCCAGGAAACCGGGGATCACGGAAAGATTCACGTTCATGTACGTCATCGTGCCCAGACCACCGCCGTCCGGTCTTGTAGGTTCCGGACACGGTCCCTTACCTGGAGGAGATCACCGATGATCAGGACCAGGTTCGGCGAGCGGCGGGTCGCCCGGCTGGCCACGGTGCGGGCCGACGGGACGCCGCGCCTGGTGCCCGTCACGTTCGCCGTGCTCGGCGAACGCGTGGTGACGGCCGTCGACCACAAGCCCAAGACGACCACCGACCTCGGACGGCTGCGCGACATCCGGCACCACCCGGCGGTCAGCCTGCTGGCCGACCACTACGAGGACGACTGGACGCGGCTGTGGTGGATCCGTGCCGACGGGCAGGCGTCGGTCATGGAGGACGGGCCGGACCGCGAGGCGGCGCTCGACGCGCTGGCGGCCAAATATCCGCAGTACCGGGAGCGCCGCCCCGCCGGACCCGTGATCGTCGTCGAGGTGGACAGGTGGTCGGAGTGGTCGGCCACTCCCTGACCGGCTCTACTCCCTGATCGTGACCGGCCGCTTCAGCAGCCACAGCGCGGCCCGCCGCAGCAGCGTCCGGTGGATCTCGTTGTCGTACGACCTCGTGTCGTGCCCCAGCGCGTCGTAGAACACCCGGCCCCGCCGCACCGGCCGCGCCCAGATGAGCGGCTGGCCGTTCGACGACGCCAGCGGCTCGACGTCGGGCAGCACGTCGAGGTCGCTGTAGACCTCGTCGACCACGTCGAAGTCGCGCAGGCCCTCCACCACCGGATGTGTCCCGTGCACCCGCACGCCCGTCCAGCCCAGCGGCGGATGGTGGGAGTTGGGCCAGGTCCAGCAGCCGCCCAGGACGCGCGGCCAGCCCTGCCAGTCGTCGAAGCAGATCGAGGCCGAGTGCATGCACAGCAGCCCGCCGCCCCGGTCGAGGTGGTCGAGGATGGTCGTGCGGGCCTGCGCGGGTAAGCCGAAGCGCCACTCGTCACGCAGGTCGGCGAAGCGATCCTGGCCCATCTGCCAGCGCAGTGCGTTGACGGTGATGAGCTGGACCTCCGACGGCTCGCTCAGCGCGCCCGCGATGTCCTCGGTGATCTCCGACTCGACGCCCACTTCGGCCAGCACTTCCGCGAGTGCGGCCGACGTGGCGGCGAAGTCGTGGAACAGGCCTCCTGACAGGATCAAATTTCTCGCCACTTGCCAAGCTCATCACGGTTATCGCGGCATTTCCACCCGTGGGCCGTCACATCCGGCCCGGCTGTCCCGTCCTGCGGACCGAGGCCACCCGGAACCTCGTCGAGGCGGCCCCCGGCGCCCGGTTCATCGCCCAGGGCCTGGCCTACGCCTACGCGCCCGGCCTCGCCGGCGAGGAGGCGCCACCGTGGCAGGAGACGCACCCGCAGTACGGTGGTGGGCGACGGGGGCTCGGTGATGTCGTTCACCGACTCGCACGACGCGCCGATCAGGCTCGGCGAGTGGCGGCCCCGGTACGGCTCCTTCTTCGGCGGCCGGGCATGATGCCGACCGTGGAGTTCGAGGAGCACCGTCCGATGCTGCTGGGGCTGGCCTACCGCCTGCTCGGCAGCATGTGGGACGCGGAAGACGTCGTACAGGAGGCCTGGCTGCGCTGGGAGGGCATCGACCGGAGCGAGATCAGGGAGCCGCGGGCGTTCCTGGTCACCGTGGTCTCGCGGCTGGCGCTCGACCAGTTGCGCTCCGCGCGGGTCAAGCGGGAGGCGTACACGGGGCCGTGGCTGCCGGAGCCGGTGCTGACCTCGGAGGCGGGGCCGCTCGACACGGCCGAGTTGCGGGACACGGTCGCCTACGCGACCCTGCACCTGATGGAGCGGCTCTCGCCGCCGGAGCGGGCGGTGTTCGTGCTGCGTGAGGCGTTCGAGTTGCCGTACGACGAGATCGCGGCGATCGTCGGCTCCTCCGTGGCCAACGCCCGGCAGATGCACCACCGGGCCTCCACACGGCTGGCCGCGGGACGCGACCGGTTCCAGCCCTCGTCGGAGGAGCACGCCAAGCTGCTGACAAAGTTCATCGACGCGGCGGCGGGCGGCGACCTGGCCGCGCTCACCGAGCTCTTCCACGAGGACGTCGTGTCGTACAACGACGGTGGCGGCAAGGTACGGTCGGCGCTGCGGCCCATCTTCGGGCAGCGCAAGGTGGTGTCGTTCATCAACGGCCTGCTGAGCCGCTACGACTTCAGCGACTCCGGGCTCATCGACGTCAACGGCCTGCCGGCGATCAAGACGCGGGTCGCCGGGCATCTCCAGCTCGTCATGATCGACGTCCAGGACGGCCGCATCAAGGAGATCTACACCGTGATCAATCCCGACAAGCTCGCACGCGTGCGTCCGGCCTGAGTTCGCCGCGGCGAACAATCTATAGTCGCCCCTATGGATCTCGGCATCTCGGGCAAGGTCGCCCTCGTCACCGGAGGCAGCGCGGGCATCGGCCTCGCCGCGGCCAAGAGCCTCGCGCGGGAGGGCTGCGACGTCTGCGTCGTCGCCCGCGACCCGGAGAAACTCGCGGACGCGGTGGTGGAGCTGCAGGAGTTCGGCAAGGTGGTGCACGCCGTGCTGGCCGACGTGGAGGACCAGGCCGCCGCCCGCCGGATGGTCGAGGAGACGCGCGACGTGCTGGGCCCGATCGACATCCTGGTGGCCAACTCGGGCGGGCCGCCGGCCGGCCGGTTCGACGAGGTCGGGCTGGCCGAGTGGGAGATCGCCATCCAGCGCAACCTGCTGGGCACCGTACGGCTGATCCACGCCGTGCTGCCCGAGATGCGCTCGCGCGGCTGGGGCCGGATCGTCACCGTCACCAGCAGGTCGGCCAGGGAGGCCCTCGACGGCCTGGCACTGTCGAACGCCACCCGCCCGGCCGTGGCCGGCGTCGTGCGCACGCTGGCCCGCGAGGTCGGCGCCGACGGCGTGCGGATCAACAACGTGATGCCGGGCCCGATCGAGACCGACCGGCTGCGCGAGCTGTCGGGCGGCGACGAGGCGCTGAGCCTGCGCGGCGAGCAGGTGCCGGTGGGCCGCATCGGGCGGCCCGAGGAGGTGGGGGACGTGGTGGCGTTCCTGGCCAGTGAGCGGGCCTCGTTCGTGAACGGGATCTCGATGCTGGTCGACGGCGGGGAGAGCCGCGTCATTTCCTGATCAGCGTGCTCACGGCCGCGGCCGCCCAGCTCTCGTCGGCGTCGGGCAGGTCGACGAAGCACGACAGGTGCGCCCGCTGGAAGCAGGCGCCCATGAGCAGGGTGGCGGCGGCGTCGGCGTCGATCGCGGGGTCGAGCCGGCCGCCCTGCTGCTCGGCCCGCAGGATCTCGGCCAGCATCCGGATCGGCACGTGCGGGCCGGTGTGGTCTTTGGCCAGCATGTCCCTGAACCCGGCCAGGAGCGGCGGGTCGCCCAGCAGGCCGCCGGCGATGGCCGCGCCCCGGGTGTAGAAGCTCAGGGCCGCCAGCGCGAACTCGGTCAGCCCGGCGGCCACGTCGCCCTGCCCGACGCCCTGCCGCAGGCGGGTCAGCGCGGGGCCGAGCGCGGGCAGCCGCTCGAGCAGGACCGCGAGCAGGAGCGCCTCTTTGCCGGCGAAGTGCTTGTAGAGCAGCGCCTCCGAGCAACCGGCCCGCCCGGCGATCCGCTTGGTGGTGGCGCCCGCGATGCCGAACTCGTGAATCGCCTGCTCGGCGGCGTCGATGATGCGATCACGGGTGCTCATCCGCCCATGATATGAGGGTGTTCCCGCCAGGAATTCAGCACATGACATGCTTCCCTTAGGGACCATTGAAAGGGCGTAGGGATGGATAAGCCGGTCATCGTGACGGTGGACGACGATCCGGGCGTGTCGCGGGCGGTCGCCCGTGACCTCAGGCGCCGCTATGGCCAGGAATATCGGATCGTCCGTGCGGAGGCCGCCGCCGACGGCATCGAGGCGGTCAAGGAGATGCGGCTGCGGGGTGACGAGGTGGCGGCGATCCTGGCCGACTACCGGATGCCGCAGATGAACGGGGTGCAGTTCCTCGAGGCCGCCATGGACATGTATCCGTACGCCCGCCGGGTGCTGCTGACCGCCTACGCCGACACCGACGCGGCGATCCAGGCCATCAACGTGGTGGATCTCGACCACTATCTGCTCAAGCCGTGGGATCCGCCGGAGGAGAAGTTCTACCCGGTGATCGACGGGCAGCTCGACGCCTGGTTGCGGACCGACCGGATCGAGCGGTCCGAGCTGCGGGTGGTGGGCGACCGGTGGTCGGCGCAGTCGTACCGGGTGCGGGACTTCCTGGCGCGTAACCACGTGCCGTACCAGTGGATGCTGGCGGAGGATCCCGACGGCGCGCAGCTCGTCAAGGCGGCCGGTGAGGGATGCCATCTGCCGCTGGTGGTGACCGCCGACGGCACCACGCTGGAGTCGCCCGACCAGGCGGCGCTGGCCACGGTGGTCGGCCTGTCCACGACCCCGGCCACCGACTTCTACGACCTCATCGTGGTGGGCGGCGGTCCCGCCGGGCTCGGCGCGGCCGTCTACGGCGCGTCCGAGGGGCTCAACACCGTGCTGGTCGAGAAATACTCCTCGGGCGGGCAGGCGGGCCAGAGCTCCCGGATCGAGAACTACCTGGGCTTCCCCGACGGCGTCTCCGGCCAGCAACTCGCCGACCGCGCGCGGCGGCAGGCGCTGAAGTTCGGGGCCGAGCTGCTGTCCGCGCGCGTGGTGACCGCGCTGGAGCCGCGCGGGCAGGCGCGCGTGGTCGGGTTCGCGGACGGCGGGGAGATCGCGGCGCACGCGGTGATCCTGGCGACCGGCGTCACCTACCGCCGGCTGGACGCGCCGGGGCTGGACGAGTTCGTCGGCCGGGGCGTCTTCTACGGCGCCGCGCTCACCGAGGCGCCCGCCTGCCGCGACACCGAGGTGTACATCGTGGGCGCGGCCAACTCCGCGGGCCAGGCCGCCGTCTACCTGTCGGGATTCGCGAGCAAGGTCCATTTGTTGGTGAGGAGTGATGGTTTGGAGAAGTCCATGTCTCACTACCTCATCGAGCAGATCGCCGCGATCCCCAACATCGAGGTGCACCTGGCGACCCGGGTCGCCGGGGGCGACGGCGACGGGCACCTGGAGCGGCTGACGCTGTCGACCAAGGGCGAGGAGCGCACGGTCGACGCGCAGTGGTTGTTCGTGTTCATCGGGGCCGAGCCGTACACCTCCTGGCTGGGCGAGACGGTCGAGCGGGACTCACGGGGTTTCGTGCTCACCGGGCCCGACCTGGTGCAGGGCGGGCGGCGGCCGCGTAACTGGCCGCTGCGGCGCGAGCCGTACTACCTGGAGACCAACGTGCCCGGGGTGCTGGCCGCGGGCGACGTACGCGCCGAATCGATCAAGAGGGTGGCCTCCGCCGTCGGCGAGGGCGCGATGGCCGTCGCGCTCGTGCACCGCTACTTGGAGAAGCAATGACCGACACCATGAGCATCGACATCGACCAACTGCGCAAGCTCTTCCTCTTCGAGCGGCTGACCGACGAGCAGCTCACCAAGCTGGCCAACAGCGGCCGGGTGCAGACCTACGCCCAGGACGAGGACGTCCTGCGGCAGGGCGAGCCGGCCGAGTGCTTCGCGGTGCTGATCGAGGGCGAGATGCAGATGATCAGCGAGACGGTCAGCGCCGGGACCGTCGCGATGCCCCGCACCTCGCAGCCCGGCGTCTACGGCGGCGCCACCAGCGCCTACCTGGGCGAGCGGGCGCCGTCGACCTACCAGCACACGCTGCGGGCCACCGCGCCGTCGCGCATCTTCATGCTGCCGGCCAAGAAGTTCGCCTACATCGTGGCCGAGTGGTTCCCGATGGCGATGCACCTGCTCGACGGGCTGTTGTCCGGCGGGCGCATGCAGCGGGAGATCATCGACCGGCGGCAGCGGCTGACCGCGCTCGGCACGATCACGGCCGGGCTCACGCACGAGCTGAACAACCCGGCCGCGGCTGCCGTGCGGGCGGTGAGCGAGCTGCGTTCGCTGATCAAGACCTCCCGCATCCAGCTCGCGCAGCTCGCCGAGGACGGCATCCCGCCGGAGAAGCTGCGCACGCTGATCGAGGCGCAGGAGGCGTGCACGAACAACCTGGGCACCCAGCCGCAGCGCTCGCCGCTGGAGATCTCCGACGCCGAGGACGAGCTCGGCGAGGCGCTGGAAGAGCTGGGCGTGCACGACGCGTGGGAGCTGGCCCCCGCGCTCGTCAACGCCGGGTTCAACAACGAATACCTGCAGAAGATCCGCAGCAAGGTCGGCGAGGAGCACACCCCGGCCGCGCTGCACTGGCTGGCCGAGGCCATCGAGATCTCGCAGATGCTCAATGAGGTCACCGAGGCGACCGAGCGCATCACCACGCTGATCCGCTCGGCCAAGCAGTACTCCCAGATGGACCGGGCGCCGTTCCAGCAGGTGGACGTGCACGACCTGCTGGACAGCACGGTCGCGATCTTCCGCGGGAAGATCCCGCCGGGCATCAGCGTGGTCACCGACTACGACCGCACGCTGCCGCTCATCCCCTGCTACGCGGGCGAGCTCAACCAGGTGTGGACGAACCTGATCCACAACGCGCTCGACGCGATGGGCGAGGAGGGCACGCTGACGATCCGCACCGCGCACGACGAGGACGAGGCCATCGTCGAGATCGGCGACACCGGCCCCGGCGTGCCCGACGCGATCAAGGACCGCATCTTCGAGCCGTTCTTCACCACGAAGAGCGTGGGTCAGGGCACCGGGCTCGGGCTCGACATCTCCTACCGGATCGTGGCCGGACGGCACGGCGGGGAGATCAAGGTGCGCTCGGTGCCGGGTGAGACCTGGTTCGAGGTACGCCTGCCGCTGCGCGAGCCCGCCTGACTTGTCAGATCGCTTCCTGACCGCATGTAATGGGTGACCGAAATTGCGGTAAAGGAGGCAGGCCGGTGAGCACGTCCACGTCCGTGACGGGTTCGCGTGCGCTCAGCGCGCTGCTCCGAGTGCTCGGCGGCATCGAACGGCTGGGCAACCGGCTGCCGCACCCGTTCTGGCTGTTCGTCATCCTGAGCGCGCTGCTGGCGCTGGCGAGCTGGGGGCTGGCGGCGGCCGGGGTGTCGGCGGTGAACCCCGCGACGGGCAAGACCGTCACGGCCCAGAACCTGCTGTCCGCCGACGGCGTGCGGATGATGGTCGGCGACGCGATCAAGAACTACGCCTCGTTCCCGCCGCTCGGCACGATCCTCGTCGTCATGCTCGGCGTCGCGGTGGCCGAGCGCTCGGGGCTGCTGGCCGCGGTGCTGCGCGCCGGGGTGTCGAGGGTGTCGCCGAAGTGGGTGACGTTCGCGCTGGCGTTCACCGGGATGGTCGCGCACGTGGCCTCCGACGCGGCGTACGTGGTGCTCATCCCGCTCGGCGCGCTGGCCTTCCGCGCGGTGGGCCGCAGCCCGATCCTCGGCATCGTGGTGGCGTTCGTGTCGATCTCCGCCGGATACGACGCCAGCCCCCTCGTCACCCCGGTCGACGCCATCCTGTCCGGCATGACCACGGCCGCCGCGCACACGATCGACCCCTCCTACGTCGTCACGCCGCTGGCCAACTACTACTTCTCGCTGGCCTCGTCCCTGGTGCTGGCCGGCGCGATCACCGTGGTCACCGAGCGACTGCTGGCGCGCCGGGTCGAGTCGATCCCCGTCGACCCCGACGCCGACGAGGACGACCTCGGCTCGCTCACGCTCACCCCCGAGGAGCGCCGCGGCCTGCGGGCCGCCCTGATCACCCTCGTGGTGTTCCTGGCCGCCATGGTGGCCGCCGTGCTGCCGGCGGGCTCCCCGCTGCGCGGCGAGGGCGGCAGCATCGTGCAGTCGCCGCTGCTCACCTCGATCGCGGTCTTCCTCGGGCTCGCCTTCCTGGCCGTCGGCTGGGCGTACGGCAAGGCCGCCGGCACGGTCACGAGCAGCGCGGACATCCCCGCGTTCATGGTGCACGGGATCCGCGAGATGGCGCCGATCCTCGTGCTGTTCTTCGCGATCTCGCAGTTCCTGGCCTACTTCAAGTGGACCGGCATCGGCGAGATCATCGCCATCGACGGGGCCGGCCTGCTGAAGACGGCCGGGGTGAGCGGGCCCGTGGTGTTCCTGGGCATCCTGGTCGTGGTCACCGTCATCAACCTGATGGTCACCAGCGGGTCGGCACAGTGGGCGCTGGTCGGGCCGGTGTTCGTGCCGATGCTGATGCTGCTGGACATCCCGCCCGAGTACACCCAGGCGCTCTACCGCATCGCCGACTCCTGCACCAACGCGATCACGCCGATGAGCCCGTACTTCGTGATGGCGCTCGGCTTCCTCCAGCGTTACCGGCGCTCGGCCGGGATCGGGACGCTGGCCTCGATGACGATCCCGCTCGCGTTCACCCTGCTCGTCGTCTGGACACTGCTGTTCTTCGTGTTCTGGTGGCTCGGCATCCCGCTCGGCCCCGGAGCGCCCGTTCCGTAGAAAGGACCCTCGTCTTGATCATCGACTGGACCCGGCTGGCCCTCCCGGCCATGCTCGCCGACCTCAAGGCCGTGGTGGAGCTGGAGACCCACAGCTACGACAAGGCCATGCTGGTCAAGGGGCTGCGCGAGATCCGCGCCCGGGCCGTGGCGCTGCTCGGCACGCCGGACGACGAGGTCCTGCACGAAGGCGGGCGGCACGGCGACATCCTGGAGCTGACCTATCAGGGCACCGCCCCCGGGACCGTGCTCATGCTCAGCCACTACGACACGGTCTGGCCGACGGGGACGCTGGCCGGGTGGCCGTTCGCGGTGGTGGAGGGCAAGGCCACGGGGCCGGGCGTGTTCGACATGAAGACGGGGCTCGTCCAGTCGATCTGGGCGCTGCGCGGCCTGCGCGAGCTGGGGCTGCCGCACCCGAGTGTGCGGTTCCTGTTCAACGGGGACGAGGAGATCGGCAGCCCGGCCTCGCGCGAGCACATCGAGGCGGCCTGCTCGGACGCGCTCGCGACCCTCGTGTTCGAGGCGTCGCTGGACGGGGCGCTCAAGACGGCGCGCAAGGGCGTGGGGCTGTTCAACGTGAGCGTGACGGGGATCGAGGCGCACGCGGGGCTGGATCCGTACGCGGGGGCGAGCGCGATCCACGCCCTGGCCGAGATCGTCACGACCCTGGCGCGGTCCGGCTCACGCGAGCGCGGCACCACCGTGAACGTCGGCCTGATCAGCGGCGGCACCGGGCGGAACGTGGCGGCCGGGCACGCCACGTGCGGGATCGACGTGCGGGTGACGGATCCGGCGGAGATGGGACGCATCGACGACGTCTTCGCCGAACTGCGGGCCTCGGATCCGCGCGTCTCGATCTCCGCGACCGGCGAGTGGAACCGGCCTCCCATGTCGCCGAACCCCGCGTCGCAGCGGCTGTTCAAGGAGGCTCAGGAGGTGGCGGCCGGGTTCGGGTGGCTGCTGGACGAGGCGGCCGTCGGCGGGGCCAGCGACGGGAACTTCGTCTCGGCGCTGGGACGGGCGGTGCTGGACGGGATGGGGGCGGTGGGGGATGGGGCGCATGCGCGGCACGAGCACGTCCTGATCGACCACATCCCCGAACGTACGGCCCTGACGATCGGCCTCCTCACCGCCTTCACCTGACCCCCGGCCTCCCCACGACCCTCCGCTGGACCGTCACCCCCTCACGGCCCGCCATCTGACCCCCGACCGTGGCGGCCTTGCCGTCCTCCATGGGAAGAGGTCGCCGAGAGCGCTCTCAGCCTGAGCCGTAGACGTGGTCCCGGGCCAGGTCGAGGGCGGTCAGGACGGCGCCCTGGAGGACCGCGTTGCCCGTCACCGTGCTGGCCCGGACCTCGGTGGGCGCCGGCCCCAGCTCCCGCAGGCGCGCGCCCACCAGCGCGGCGAGCTCGTCGCCGCCCTCGTGGCCCGTCGTGCCGCCGAGCACCACGAGCCCGGGATCCAGGAGGGTGACGAAGGCGAAGGCGCCGGCGGCGAGGCGGGCGGCCAGCTCCGTACGCTCGAGGGAGCCCGCGACGCTGAGGGTCACCAGATCGCAGAACGCCGCGCCCCCCACCTCCAGGAAGCCGATCTCACCCGCGCCGCCCGAGGCCCCCCGCCGTAGCCGCCCTCCCAGGACCACCGCCGCGCCCACGCCGTCGCCCACCCACATCAGCACGAAGTCCTCGCTCCCCTGTGCGGCCCCGGTGCGGAGCTCGGCGATGGCGGCCAGGTTCACCTCGTTCTCGAGGATCACCGGCATGCCGAGCCGCCGTCGCCACGCGCCCACCTGGCCCGGCCGCCACCCCGGCACGTCGTTGGCCGACACCAGCTCCCCGTCACTCGGCGCCACCAGCCCGGGCGCGCCGACCACGACCGTGTCGAGCACCCGCTCCCCCGCCGCCTCGGCGATCGCGCCTTCCACCAGGTCCACCAGGTCACCCCGGACCTCCCGGGTGACCGAGCCGACGACCTGGCCCGTGATGTCCGCGATCGTGACGCTGACGATCTCCCTGCGCAGGTCGACACCCGCCACGTGAGCCCGGTCCGCGACCAGCCCGTACAGCCGTGCGTTGGGCCCCCGCCGCGCCTCCCCGGACTCCCCCGTGGCCTCGACCAACCCGCCCTCCATGAGCCGCTCGACCAGGTCGGACACGGTCGGCCGGGACAGCCCCGTGAGCTCGCGTAGCTGCGGGGCGGTCAGCGGGCCTCGCTCGAGCAGCAGGTCCAGCGCCAGCCGGTCGTTGATGACACGGGCCATGGACGGGGTCGCGGTCTTCACGCCCCCATATTAAGCAGGGAACCTGCCTAAAAGCTCTTTTCATCAGGAAGCCTGCCTGATAGTTTCCGGCACATGAGCCATCATCGCGCCATAGCGGCCATCTTCGCCGTGCACGGGGCGGTCGCGGGCAGCCTGTCCACGCGCATCCCCTGGATCCAGGACCGGCTGGACCTCGACCCCCGCATCCTCGGCCTCGCGCTGCTGTGCCCGCCGATCGGCGCGTTCATCGGCATGCCCATGGCCGGCCGCCTGGCCCACCGCTTCGGCGGCCGCCGGGTCACCCGCGTCCTGATCGCGCTGTGGTGCTCCGGCCTGGCCCTGCCCGCGCTCGCACCTTCGCCGGTCGGGCTGTTCGCCGCGTTCCTGCTGTTCGGGGCCGCCGCGGGCATGTCCGACGTCACGATGAACGCCCACGCCGTCGTCCTCGAACGACACCTCGGCCGCTCGATCATGTCCGGCCTGCACGGCATGTGGGCGGTGGGCAGCCTGACCGCCGCCGGCATCGGCGTCCTGGCCGCGCAGTCCGGGCTCGACGCCCGCGTCCACCTCGGGACGATGTCGGCCGTCCTGCTCCTGCTCGGCCTGCTCGCCGGACGCGGCCTGCTCACCGACCACACACCCGCCGACGCCCCGGCACCCCGGCGCTTCGCACTGCCGGGACGCGGCATCGCCCTCATCGGCGTGGTGGGCTTCTGCGCCACGTTCGCCGAGGGCGCCAGCGCGAACTGGTCGGCCCTCTACATCACCGAGGTCACCGACGCCGGCCCCGGGGTGGGCGCCGCCGGCTACACGGTCTTCATGCTCTTCATGGCGGGCACACGGCTGCTCGGAGACCGCGTCATCCGGCTCCTCGGACCGGTGGCGACGGTCCGTACGAGCGGCGCGGTCGCGGCCGTCGGCGGCCTGATCGTCGTCCTGGCCCGCACCCCCGCCCTCGCCATCGCCGGATTCGCCCTGGTCGGGCTGGGCGTGGCGGTGATCGTGCCCCTGGCGATCGCGGCAGCGGGCAACCGGGGGGCGACGCCGGGCGAGGGGGTGGCGGGCGTGGCCACGATCACGTACCTGTCGGGCCTCGTCGCCCCGGCGGTGACGGGGTGGGTGGCGGGCGGCCTGTCCTACCCCGCGGCCTTCGCCGTCATCACCGCCGTGGTCGTCCTCCTGACCCTCCTCGCCCCGGCCCTGCGCCCCTCGGCCGGCACGTCGGCCCTCACCCCCGAGAAGCAGGGCAGCTTCGCCGGAACGCAGGATTGATTCGGGCCGCCTCCCGGACCGACCGTGCGCCGACGACCATTTCCACGTCGTAGCCGCGCCCGGGTCCCGGGCGCGTCATGTTCTTGGGGCCCGGTCGTGGTACGCTCCCAAGCGAGCGCTTGGTTTACCGCTGAGGGGCCGCCGCATGAAGTTCTCGACCTTCCACCTCTTCCACCGTTTCGACGGCCAGAGCTTCAAGGACGTCTACGACTACCACCTGGAGCTCATCGAACTGGCCGAGGAGCTGGGGTTCGACGGGGTGCGGCTGGCCGAGCACCACTTCCGCGACTACGGCGTCGTGCCCAATCTCTTCACCATGCTCGCCCACGCCGCCGCCCGCACCACCCGGCTCCGGCTCGGCACCGGCATCGTCGTGCTCCCCCTGCACAACCCCGTCCACGTGGCCGAGGAGGCCGCGCAGGTGGACGTGCTGTCCGGGGGGCGGCTGGATCTGGGGATCGGGCGCGGATACCAGAGCTTCGAGTTCGAGGGGTTCGGGATCGATCTGGCGGAGGCGCGGGATCGGTTCAACGAGGCGCTGGAAGTGATCATGGGGCTGTGGACGCAGGAGGCGTACCAGCACGAGGGGAAGTTCTACAAGACCGGGGCCGAGGTCTCGCTCGTGCCCAGGCCGCTGCAGACGCCGCACCCGCCCCTGCACGTCGCTGCCGTGTCGCCCGAGACCGTCACCATGTACGCCGAGCGCGGCCTGCCCATCCTGGCCGACCCGGCGGCCCCGTTCCGGAAGGTGGTCAAGGCGGCCGAGACCTGGCGGCAGACGGCCGCGCAGGCCGGGCACACGGCGCCGGCCGACCTGGTGGTGGCCCGCACCGTGTACGTCGCCCCCACCCTGGAGCAGGCCCGGGAGGACCAGGCCAGGTTCGAGGCGTCGTTCGACCGCTCGCGCATCTTCAACGAGCGCAGCGCCCCCATCGACCCGAAGACCGGCCGGGCCGCGCAGGGTTTCGAGTACTACCAGAACCGCTACCTCAAGGGTGGCTCGGTCTCGGCCGACTTCCGCTGGGAGCAGTTGGAGGTGATCGGCGATCCGGCCCGGGTGATCGAGCAGATCTCGGTGCTCAGGGACGCCGGGTTCTCGAACCTCCTGTGCGACTTCGGCAGCACCCGGCCGATGCCGCTGGAGGACATGAAACGCGTCATGCGCTTCTTCGCCGCCGAGGTCATGCCCGCCTTCGCCGCCGCCCCGGGAGATCCGTCATGATCCACAGCCTGTCCCTATCGGACGTCCTCGCCGATCACGCCCGCAGCCGTCCGCAGGTCACGGCGGTGGTGGACGGGGAGGTACGGCTCACGTATCCGGAGCTCGACGCCCGGGTGACCCGTCTGGCCGCCGCGCTGCGCGAGCGCGGCGTCGCCCGGGGCGACCGGGTGCTCTGGCTGGGCCAGAACGCGCACGCCGTGCTGGAGCTGCTGCTGGCCTGCTCGCGCCTGGGCGCGATCTTCTGCCCGGCCAACTGGCGGCAGTCGGAGGACGAGCTGCGCTACGTGACCGGCGATCTCACCCCGGCCGTCGTGGTGTACGAGCCGTCGGACGCCACGGACGCCCTGCGTGCGGACGGGTGGGTACGGGCGGGCGAGGAGTACGAACGGCTCGTCGCCGAGGCCGCCCCCCAGGAGTTCCCCCAGGTCGACGATGCCGAGCCCGTCCTGGCGCTCTACACCGCCGCCTTCGACGGACGGCCCGACGCCGCCCTGCTGAGCAGCGCCGCCCTGGTCGCGCACGCCACGTCGCTGCTCGTCGTACGCCAGATGGAGCCCGGCTTCACCTTCCTCAACAACGGCCCGCTCTTCCATGT
Organism: Nonomuraea sp. NPDC050643; assembly: GCF_040654715.1. Lineage (NCBI taxonomy): Bacteria > Bacillati > Actinomycetota > Actinomycetes > Streptosporangiales > Streptosporangiaceae > Nonomuraea > Nonomuraea sp. NPDC050643. The sequence continues at coordinate 89,780 of NZ_JBFAIM010000023.1, forward strand.
CGGCACCATGATGTTCTGCCTGGCCACCCTCCAGATCGGTGGCACGAACGTCTTCACCCCCGCCTTCGACGCCGAGGAGGTCTGCCGGCTGATCGACGCCGAGCGGGTGACGCAGGCGTTCCTGTTCGGGCAGATGATCGACGCGGTCGCGAAGGCGAACGAGAGCGGCAAGTACGACCTGTCGTCGCTGCGGTTCGTCGCCCACTCGGCCGAGTGGGACGACATGATCACCGTGGACGACTCCCCCTGGTGCCGCTCCAAGATGGGCGGCTACGGGCAGACCGAGGTGGGCGGCATGCTCACCTTCCTGGGGCTGGCGGAGGGCGGGGCCGGGTTCGCGGGGCGGCCGTCACCGCTGGCGCAGGTACGGATCCTGGCCCCCGACGGCACCGAGGTCCCGGCGGGCGAGGTCGGGGAGATCTGCGCCCGCGGCAAGACCCTCTTCTCCGGCTATTTCGCCCGGCCCGACTTGAATGCGGAAAAGACGCGGGGCGGCTGGCACCACACCGGCGACCTGGGCCGCCGCGAACCCGACGGCACGATCACCTTCGTCGGCCCCAAGCTTCGCATGATCAAGTCCGGCGCCGAGAACATCTACCCGGCCGAGGTGGAACGCGCGCTCAAATCCCACCCCGCCGTGGCCGACGCCGCGGTCATCGGGGTGCCCGACCCCACCTGGCACCAGGCGGTCAAGGCCGTCGTGGCGCTGAAGCCGGACGCCACCGCCTCGGAGGCGGACCTGGTCGAGCACGTCAGGACGCTGCTGGCGGCGTACAAGAGGCCGCGGCACGTCGCGTTCGTGGACGCGGTCCCCAAGCGCGGCTTCACCCCCGACTACGACGCCCTGGACGAGGCGCACGGCGGCGGCAACTACCCGGGCGCCTGATCACCCCCGTTCGACCGGACGCGGCCGGCCATCCTCTACAGGATGGCCAGCGGCGTGAGCGGGCTCCCGGTGCCGCCCTCGATCCGCAGCGGCGCCGCCACGAACACGAACTCCGTACGCCCCGTGCGCGCCAGCTCCTCCAGCCAGAGCATCTCGATCAGGTGGATCCCGTGCCGGTGCAGCAGGATGAGGTGCAGGTCGTCCTCGAGCGACTCGTCGGCGAGCCCGCGCGCGTTGAGCCCGCCGATGGCGGCGTTGTCCGACGCCACCACGGCCACGTCCCGCTCCGCCAGCCACCGGCCCGCCTCGGCGGACAGCCCCGGCTGCCCCGACCAGTACTCCTCGCGCGAGCGCTCCCACACCACCGGCCATCCGGTACGGATCACCGCCACGTCCCCCGGTCCCGGCGTGGCGATCTCCGCCAGCAGCCCGGCCGGGATCCGGTAGTCCACCGGAAGCTGGTCGAGGCCCCCGAGATGGCGCGGCACATCGAACAGCACCCCCTTGGCCACCACCCCGCCCACCTGCTCGATCCCGCACCGGGTGGCGCCGTAGGAGCGGACCCGGGCGGCCGGATGGTCGTTGTAGAGCCGCTCCCCCGACCACATGTGGCACAGCGCGTCCATGTGGGTCGTGGTGCCGTGGTGGGTGACGACCAGGGCGTCGTCGGCCACGCACAGGCCCTCGCCGATCGGCCGGGCGCCGGCCGCGTAGTCGCCGCCGTCCACCGACATGAAGTGCTGCGGCAGCGGGCGGCCCGGCAGGTGCGGGACCGTCGTGGGAGCGGGTGAGGAGGTGGCGCCCCTGATCGGCATGGCCAGGCTCAGCACCTGGCCGGTGGTGGCGGCGCGCAGGGCGTCGAGGACCACGGCCGGGGTGAGGAGGTTGAGGGTGCCACGCTGATCGTCTGGGCCGAATCGCCCCCAGTTGTTAGGCTCGGAAACCAAGTAAGCGCTCCCTTTCTCTTGCGGAGGTCTGATGCACTGCGATCCTCGGTTCTCCCGCGTGCGTGAGGTGTTCGAGCGGCACCTGGCCGACGGCGAGGAGCTGGGCGCCGCCTTCGCCGTCCACCTGGACGGCGAGCTCGTCGTGGACCTGTGGGGCGGCGTGGCCGACCGGCACACCGACCGGCCGTGGGAACGCGACACCCCCGCCTTCGCCTACTCCTGCACGAAGGCCATCACCGCCACCGTGCTGCTGCAGCTCGCGGAGCGCGGGCTGGTGGACGTCACCGCGCCCGTCGCCGACGTGTGGCCGGAGTTCGCGGCCCACGGCAAGGCGGCGATCACCGTCGAGCACCTGCTCACCCACCAGGCCGGGCTGCCGGTGCTGGAGGAGACGGTGCCGGTGGAGGAGTTCGAGGACCAGGCGGCGATCGCGGCCCGGCTCGCCGGGCAGGCGCCGCTCTGGGAGCCGGGGTCCGCGCACGGCTATCACGCGCTGACGTACGGGTTCCTGCTGGGCGAGGTGGTGCGGCGGGTGACCGGCAAGTCGGTGGGCGAGCTGGTGGCCGCCGAGATCGCCGGGCCGCTGGGGCTGGCGTTGTGGGTGGGCGCGCCGGACGACGTGATCGCCCGTACGGCCCGGCTCAAGGCGGGCGAACGCGGCGGCCAGGCCCCGGCCGAGACGACGGCGGGGCCACCGGCCGAGCTGCCGGGGGTGCTGGCCGAGATGGCCAAGGCGGCGCTCGACCCGCAGAGCCTGATGAACCGGGCGCTCGGCAACCCCGGCATGCACCTGCTCCAGGGCGGCGCGAACCATCCGGTCATCCTGCGCGCGGGCTGGCCGGCCGCCGGAGTGGTCACCACGGCCAGGGGGCTGTCCGGGTTCTACCGCTCGCTGCTGGCCGGCGACGTCCTGCGCCCCGGCACGCTGACCGAGGCGCTGCGCCCGCGCGTCAACGGCCCCGACCGCGTCCTTTACCTCGACACCTCGTTCGGGCTCGGCTTCATGCGGCCCTCGCTCACGTTCATCACGCCGTCCAAGACCGCCTTCGGCCACTCGGGCATGGGCGGCTCCATCGGCCTGGGCGACACCGAGCGCGGCCTGGCCGTCGGCTACGTGATGAACAAGATGGCCAACGCGGTCTCCGGCAACCTGCGCGGCACGCGGCTGATCGCGGCGGTGTACGAGTCCTTGTGACCGCTTCACTGCATGGTCACGCCGCCGCTCACCGAGAGCGTCTGCCCGGTGATGTACGCGGCCCGGTCCGTGCACAGGTACGCCACCAGCCCCGCCACGTCGGCGGGCGTGCCGAGGCGGCGCAGCGGGATGCCCCGCGCGATCTTGTCCACCAGCCCCGGCTCCGCCTCCGAGATCCGGCGGAGCATGGGCGTGTCCGTGGGGCCGGGGCAGACCACGTTGGAGGTGACGTGTGACCTGGCGGCCTCGCGGGCGAGCGTCTTAGCCAGGCCGAACAGGCCCGCCTTGGTGGCCGCGTACGCGCCCTCGCCGCCCGATCCCGCCCTGGCCCCGTCGGAGGAGATGAACACCAGCCGCCCCCGGCCCCCGGCCATCATGCCGGGCAGCAGCAGCTTGGTCAGCAGCATGGGGCCGCGCAGGTTGACCTGCCACATCAGGTCCCAGCCCGCAGGGTCGCTCTCGACGAACGGCTCCACGACCGACACCCCGGCGTTGTGCACCAGGATGTCCACCGCCCCCGCCGCGCTCGCGAAGTCCCGCACCGAGTCCGGCGAGGCCAGGTCCACGGCCAGGGCCCGCGCGCCCGCCAGCGCGGTGGCCACCTTCTCCGCTCCGGGCAGGTCCACGTCCGCGACCAGCACCCGCGCGCCGAGCGCGGCCAGGTCGGTGGCGATGGCGGCGCCGATCGCGCCCGCTCCCCCGGTCACCACGGCCACGCGTCCGTCCAGGCGCAGCCCGTCCATCACGTCCATGCCTCGACCAGGTCGGCCACGGTGGCGCGGGTGGCGAGCAGGCTGATCGTGTGCTTCAGCACGGCCCGCGCGTAGTCCTCGGGGATGCCGGCCACCGCGTCCTTGACCACCGTCACCCGGTAGCCGAGGTTGACGGCCTCCAGCGCCAGGCCGGGGATGCCCAGGTTGAGCGACACCCCGAGCGCGATCACGGTGGTGACGCCGAGCGAGCGCAGCGTCATGTCGAGCGAGGTGCCGGTGAACGGGGAGAAGCCGTGGTGCCGCCGGCTCTCGAGGTCGCCGCCGCAGCGCAGCTCGGGGATGACCTCGGTGGCGGGCGTGTCCTCCAGCATGTGGGCGGGGTCCTTGAGCAGCGAGACGATGAACGGGCTGTTGCCGGCGTGGGAGCCGGCCCGGTCGGGGCGGAAGACCGCCGTGCAGTGGATCACGGGGATGCCGGTGTGCCGGGCCGCGTGGAGCAGGCGGGCGGCGTTGCGTACGACGTCGTGGCGGGCACAGGCGTCCACCAGTTCCGGAAATTTCGTCAGATCGCCGATGACGCCTCGCTGCATCTCCATCACCAGCACCGCCACCCGCTCCACCGGCGACCTCCTCGGGGTCTTAGCCGAGCGCTTGCTTGGGACCGCCACAGCATAACACCGGGCCACCCCCCGAACGCGGGGCGAAACAGGCCGATCCGTGACAACCGGAACCCCGGATGAGACCGTCGAAATCAACGACATGGGGGTGGCGCTTGGTCTCCGGATACCGTGAAGCACGTCAGGTCGGCGCGGGCCGTACCGGCAGGGTGTTCCTCGCCACCTACCAGGCGACGGGCGCGTACGTGGCGATCAAATACCTCAACGCCACCCTGCGCCGGGACATCGAGTTCATGGACCGCTTCCGGTCGGACACCCACCGGCTCGTGGAGATCGACGACCCGGGCGTGGTGCGGCTCTACGAGTACGTGGAGACCCAGACCCGGGCGGCCGTGGTCATGGAGCTGGTGGACGGCGTGTCCCTGCGCACGCTGCTGGAGGAGCACGGCAGGACCGGCCCGGAGGCGGCGCTGGCGGTGCTCAAGAGCACGCTGCTGGCCCTGGCGGCGGCCCACGAGGAGGGCGTGCCGCACCGCGACGTGCAGCCGGGCAACATCCTGGTCCAGGCCGACGGCGGCATCAAGCTGACCGACTTCGGCGTCGTGGTGCACGCCGAGGAGCCCGGCGTGCCCGCCGGCACACCCGCCTACATGTCGCCCGAGTTGTGGACGCGGGGCGAGGCGGGGCCGCCGGCGGATCTGTACGCGGCGGCGTGCGTGCTGTTCGAGACGGCCAAGGGCCATCCCCCCTACCGCGCGCAGGACGTCCCGGCCCTGCGGGACATGCACCTGGTCGAGCCGGTGCCGCTGGAGCGGGCCCCGGACACGCTGCGCGACCTGCTCAAACGCGGCCTGGCCAAGGACCCGGCCGCCAGGTACGCCTCGGCCCGGCGGTTCGCGGCGGAGCTGGAGGAGGACGCGACCGCCGCGTACGGCCCCGACTGGGAGAACCGGGGCCGCCGCCACCTGGCGGAGCTGGCCACCGGGCTCGCCCTCCGCTTCCCGCTGGCGAAGGGGAACGGCCGCGAGAGCGCAGCCCCGTCCCGCCTCCGGGTGCCCCGGTTACCGCCGCAACTCTGGGTGGCGGGCGCGGCGGTGGCCGCGACGGTGATCGCGATCATGGCGTCGGGCGGGCGGATGCCGCCGGGGCCGGGCGCGATCCTGATGCCGCCCCCGCAGGCCCAGGACGACCCCACCCCGAGCAGCGCGCCCACCCCCGACCGGACCACCGCCGCCCCCAGGCGCACGGCCACCCCGCCGCCCGCGCCCAGCAGCCGGCCGCCCACTCCCACGGGCCGCCAGGGCGGCACCTCCGGGCCGCGCCCCGCCGTCCGGGCCGCCGGCATCGTGCGCTGGACCGGCACGTCGGGCAGGATCACGATCACCACCGACACCACGAGCCGCGTACGGCTGCGCGTCACCTACACCCGCCGCGACGGCGAGGAGGGCGCGGCCAGGACGATCCTGCAGCAGAGCCGCGTCCTGCGCGGACGCACCGCCTACACCGTCGACGTCACGAACGCCCCGGGCCCGGTCACGTGCGGCGGGCGGGCCTACGCCGGGATCCTCGTGATGACCGAGCCGGCCGCGCGCAACGGGCCGCAGGTGAGCGAGGCGGCCCTGGACGGCCCCGCCTGCCCGGCGCCCTCACCGACCCGCTCGCCGACGCACTCCCCGCCCACGCCGGCCCCGGAGGGGACCGCCTCGGCCACGGGCACCGCGACCCCGTCCGACCCGGCCCTTGTCGACCAACCAAGCGTGCGCTAGCTTGGCTAGCGATGAGCGGTGACACCTCTGCCTACCGGGCCGCCTGCGGGCGCGGCGAGCTGGTCATCCAGCACTGCACCTCCTGCGAGCGCCCCGTCCACCTGCCCGAGGCGGCCTGCCCCTGGTGCGGCGGCGACCGTCTCCGCTTCGAGCCCGTCTCCGGCGAGGGCGTGGTGCACACCTTCACCGTCGTCCACCGCTCCTTCGCCCCCGCCTACCAGGGCCGCGAGCCGTACGTCATGGCCTGGGTGGACCTGCCGGCGGGCGCGCGGGTGTTCGGGCACGTCGTGGGGTGCCCGCCGGACGACGTGCGCATCGGCATGCCGGTACGGGTGACGTTCCTGGACGACCTTCCCCATTGGAGGCCCGCGTGAAGCTCGGCAACGTCCTGATCCCCGTCGGCGACCTGGACGAGGCGATCGCCTTCTACGGGCTGCCGGTGAAGTTCCGCGACGGCGACCGGTTCGCGGCGCTCGACGGGGGCGGGGTGACCGTGGCGCTGGCCGGCCCGGCCGAGCACGTCACGGCCTCGGCCGCGCCCTCGTACAAGGTGGACGACGTCGCGCGGGCCGTGCGGGAGATGACGGAGCGGGGCGGCGAGGTGGTGCGGGCGCCCGAGGCCGGGCCGCACGAGACGCGGGCCGTGCTGCGCGATCCCTCCGGCAACGTCTTCGTGCTCTATTCGCCCCTCTGAGTGCTCTGTACGCCCCTCTGACATGGAGGCACCCCCATGGCGCGATCACCCTACGGAAACTACGGCCACGCGATCCTGACCGCCGGAGCACTGCGGACGCCCGACCGGGTGGCGCTGACGTACTGCGGCGAGCAGAGCTTCACCTACGGCCGGCTCAACAGGAGCGTCAACCGCATCGCCAACGCCCTGCTCGCCTCCGGGATCGAACCGGGGCAGCGGGTGGCGGTGCTGCTCAACGAGACGCTGCGGGTGGCCGAGGTCTATCTGGCGCAGGCCAAGATCGGGGCGGTGACGGCGGCGCTGAACCCGTACTGGCCGGTCGAGACGCTCCGGGACGTGGTGGCGGCCTCCGGGTGCACGGCGTTCGTCTACGACGCGACCGTGGAGTCCGTGGCCGGGCAGATCAGGGCGTCGCTGCCCGGCGTGACGACGTGGATCGACGTCCGGGAGCTGCCGGACGCGCCGGACGACGAGCCGCCGCTGAGCGGGTTCCACGACGACCCGCTGGCGCTCTACTACACCTCGGGGACGACCGGGCTGCCCAAGGCCGTCGTGCACACGCACGCGTCCTCGCTGGCCACCGCCCAGATCTGGCTGGACGTGCCGCGCGCCGCCGACTCGGTGTTCGGGACGGGCGCGATCATCTGGGGCATCGGCTTCCCGGCCATCGTGGGGCCCGCCCTGTACGCCGGGATGCGCCTGGTGCTGGAGCAGGACTGGGGCCCGGCGAACTTCCTGCGCGTCGTCCCCCGCGAGCGGGTCACGCACGTGTCGCAGATCCCCTCGTTCTACTCGGCGCTGCTGGCCTCGCCGGAGCACGAGGACGTGGACCTGTCGTCGATCCAGGTAATCATGCTGGGCGGGGAGCCGCTGACCGCGACCATGCTCGACCGGATCAAGGCGCGGCTGCCGCAGGCGGGCGTGTTCTCGTACTACGGGCAGACCGAGGCGCCGTACACGTGCATGGGGCGGGTCGACGACGGCTCCACGCCGCTGGGGTCCTCCGGGCGCGCTCGCACCGGGAACGCGGTGCGGATCACCGACCCGCGGGGCGAGCGGGTGATCGACGAGGTCGGCGAGATCAACCTGGCCGGGCCGCACCGGATGGCCGGCTACGACGGCCTGCCGGAGCGGACGGCGGAGGTGCTGCGCGGCGACTGGTACGTCGGGGGCGACCTCGGGACGATCTCCGACGACGGCGTGCTGCGCGTGCTCGGGCGGCGCGAGGACTCGATACTCAAGGGCGGGATCTGGACCCAGCCGGCCGTCATCGAGGAGGCCGCCTCGGCGCTCGAAGGCGTGGCCGAGGCCGGCGCGGTCGGGGTGCCGGAAGGGGCGGACGAGCAGCAGGTGCTGCTGGCCGTCGTGCCGCGCGCCGGGCACGGCCTCGACGCCTCCAAGCTGGCGTTGGCCCTGGCCGACATCCTGCCCGCCCACCAGCGGCCCGACCACATCGTGGTGGCCGAGGAACTGCCGCACTCGCAGGACGCCTCCGGCGGGCCCGGCAAGCTGCTGCGCAGGAAGATCCGCGAGCTGCTCGGGTGAGCGCGTACGAGCACGAGGTCAAGGCGCTGGCCGCCGCCGCCGGAGTACCCGTCCCGCGCGGCGTGGTGGTGCGGGAAAGCGGCGTGGGGGCGAATGGTGGTTTCGCGGCGGCCAGGGGGCTGGCCGAGCCGCTGGTGCTGAAGGCGTTCGGGCCGGGGCTGGTGCACAAGTCCGAGGCCGGGGCGGTGGTGCTGGGGCTGCGGTTCGACGAGCTGGAGGCGGCCGCGGCGGAGATGCGGGAGCGGCTGGAGCCCGCGGGGTTCCTGGTGGAGGAGCAGGCCGGCCCCGGGGTGGAGCTGATCGTGGGCCTGGTGCGGGATCCCGCGTTCGGGCCCGTGCTGCTCACCGGGCTCGGCGGCGTGTGGGCGGAGGCGCTGCGCGACACGGCGCTGCGGCTCTGCCCGATCTCCGAGCGGGACGCGCGGCACATGCTCGCCTCCCTGCGCGGGGCCGCGCTCCTGGACGGCTGGCGCGGCGGCCCGCCGGTGGACGTGGACGCGGTGGTCAAGCTGCTCATGACCGTGGGCGGACCCGGCGGGCTGTGGGAGCGGCTGGAGCTGGGCGAGTTCGAGCTGAACCCGGTCATCGCCGGCCCGTCCGGCGTGATCGCGGTGGACGCCCGTCACCTGCCGGGCGAGGCGCCCGCCGGTGACGCCGCGACGCGGACGGCGGACTTCCTGCCGCTGTTCGAGCCCAGGGCGGTGGCCGTCGTCGGGGCGTCCACGTCCCGGCCGAACTTCGGGAACATGTTCCTCGGTTTCTACCGGGCCGCCGGCGTGCCGCTGGTGGCCGTGCATCCTGCGGCGGACGAGGTGGCCGGGGTGCGGGCCGTGCCCTCGCTCGACCAGGCGGAAGTGGACTACGCCCTCGTCGCCGTGCCCGCCGAGCGCTGTGCCGAGGTGGTGCGGCAGGCGCGCGGGGTGCCGTTCGTGCAGGTCATGAGCGGCGGGTTCGGCGAAGCCGGCAGCCCCGGCCTGGAGGAGGACCTCGTCGAGGCCGCGCGGGAGGCGGGGACCCGGCTGCTCGGGCCCAACTGCATGGGCGTGTACTGCCCGCGCGGCGGCCAGACGTTCGTGGGCGGCGGGCTGGGGCCGCCGGGGACGGTCGCGCTGATCTCGCAGAGCGGCGGGCTCGCGGGCGAGGTGATCAAGGTCGGGGAGGGGCGCGGGCTGGCGTTCAGCCGGGTCGCCACCGTCGGCAACTCGGCCGACGTCACCCCGGCCGAGCTGCTGCGCTGGCTCGCGCGGGACGCCCAGACGCGGGCCGTCGGCCTCTACCTGGAGGACCCGAGGGACGGTCGCGAGCTGTACGCGGCGCTGCGGGCCGCCGCGATGCCCGTGGTGCTGCTGGTCGGCGGGCGCACCGGGCAGGGGCGGCAGGCGGCGGCCTCGCACACGGGCGGCCTGGTGAGCGACCGGCGGATCTGGGAGGCGGTGGCCGAGCAGTCCGGGGCGGCGCTGGTGTCCAGCCAGGACGACCTGATCGGGGTGCTGGCCTATTTTCAGGCGCACGGCACGCGCGTCACCTCCGGGGACCGGGTGCTGGTCGTGGGGCCGAGCGGGGGCGCGAGCGTGCTGGCGGCCGACGCGTTCGACGTGGCCGGGGTGCGGCTCGATCCGCTGCCCGGCGGCGCGGCGCAGGCGCTGCGCGGGCTCGGGGTGGTGGCCACGGGCAACCCGCTGGAGGTGCCCGTGGGGCCGATGGGCCGGGCCGGGCTCGTGGCCGAGGTCGTCGACGCGCTCGGGGTGCCGTACCGGGACGTGGTGGCGCACGTGAACGTCCAGGCCTTCTTCACCTACGGCGACGCCGCCGAGCCCCTGTACGCCTACGCGCGGGCGCTCGCCGCGGCCCAGGCCGCGCGGCCCGGCACCAGGATCACCCTCGTCACCAGGAACGGCGAGTGCGCGCCCCCGGGCGTCGAGGACGAAGTGAGACGGATCGCGGCGGCGGCGGGCATCCCCGTCTACCGCTCCATGGAGGCGGCCGCGGTGGCCGTCGCGGCAGGAGGTCGTTATGGGGATGCTTGACGGCAAGGTCGCGCTGATCACCGGCGGGGCGCGCGGCATGGGGGCGGCGCACGTGCGGCTGTTCCTGGAGGAGGGCGCGCGGGTGGTGTTCGGGGACGTGCTGGACGAAGAGGGCAAGGCGCTGGCGGAGGAGACCGGGGCTACGTACGTGCGGCACGACGTGACGAGCGTGGAGGAGTGGGAGCGGGCGGTGGCGACGGCCACGGACGCGTACGGCAAGCTCGACGTGCTGGTCAACAACGCCGGGATCCTGAAATTTCGCCGCATCGCCGAAATGTCGCCCGACGACTTCGACCGGATCATCGACGTCAACCTCAAGGGCACCTGGCTGGGGATCAAGTCGGTGATCGAACCCATGAAGGCCGCCGGGCGCGGCGCCGTGGTCAACATCTCCTCGATCGAGGGCTTCGTCGGCGCCGAGGGGCTGTCGGCGTACGCGGCCTCGAAGTTCGGGATCCGCGGCGTCACCAAGTCGGCGGCCCGGGAGCTGGCCAGGTTCAAGATCAGGGTGAACTCGGTGCACCCCGGCGCGATCAACACCTCGATGGCCATGGATCCGGACATCATGCAGGAGGTCGACGCCGATGCCTTCGTGAAGTCCATGGTCATCAAGCGCTTCGCCAAGCCCGTGGAGGTCTCGCACGTGGTGGCGTTCCTGGCCTCGGACCGGTCCAGCTACTGCACGGGCAGCGAGTTCACGGTGGACGGGGGCCTGCTCACGGGCGCAGGGTACTAAGACCTCACCTCAAGGTAGATCTTTTTACATTAAACCACCCGAGTATGGACATTTCTGGCAGCATCCTTGACCTGCGGGTTCTATCCCAAGAGAGACATGGGTCTCCCTTGGTACGTGCTTGACCTGGGGTTACGACTTGGTAACCTCACTCATCACGGAAGACGACAAGCCTCCGGTTTTGTCACACCAGTCCCGGGTCACCCTTCGTACCCAGTGCTGTGTGCGCAAACCCGGTCTTGCCCGGAAGGTTGCCCCACACTTCCATGACGCCAGAGATGCAGAAGTACATCGATCTGCTCGAGAGCCAGCTCGGCTACTCGGAGAAAGCGGACGACTACACCAAGTTCGGCGACTGGTACGGCAAGAACATCGAGTTCGACGCCGACTACACCAACGCCCCCTGGTGCGACATGTACCTCTCCTGGGCCGCGCACAAGCTCGGCTACGAGGAGTGGATCGGTCAGTTCGCGTGGACGGTGGCGCATGCCGAATGGTTCAAGGAGCAGGGGGCGTGGGGAAAGACGCCCAAGGTCGGCGCGTTCGTCTTCTACGACTGGAGCGGCTCGAACGACATCGACCGCATCGACCACGTCGGGATCGTGACCAGGGTCGAGGGCAATACGATCCACACGATCGAGGGCAACATCGACGGCGGTGTCGCCAAACGCAAGGAACGTGACACCAGCAAGGTCGTCGGCTACGGCTACCCCGACCGCATCAAGACCAGGCTGGACAAGGAAGCCGCCAAGAAGAAGGCCAAGGAGCCGATCGAGATCGGCGAGGAGGCCCTCAGCTCGCAGATCCCCCGGCCCGGCGGAGACCAGGGCGTGGTCCCCCTGATCGCCCACCCCGGAGAGTCCACGGCCAAGCAGGGCCAGGACCGGCTCCAGCTCGAGACCCCCGGGCAGGGCGAGACGCCCGCCAAGGGCAGGACCAAGAGCGAGTCCCGCCCCCAGGACCAGACCGCCAAGAAGGCCGACGCATCCTCGGGGACCGCGAAGAAGGTCCCGCAGGCCACGGCCTCCACCGCGCCCAGCGCGCCGAAGAAGGGCAAGCACGCCAAGCCGACCACGGCCGACACCACCGCGGAGACGGCCAAGCCGCTCCCCACCCACGTGGACGCCTCGGCCGGCGGTCCGCTGCCGAGCCTCGACTCCCCGACGCTGATCGGCTCGGCGCTGGTGGCCGCGCTCGCGCTGCTCGCCGTGGCCAAGACCCGGGCCAAGAGCCGCCGCCTGCGCCTGGCCACCGTCACGGCGGGCACGCCGTCCCGCCCGGTCCGCGCCAAGCCCGGCCACCGCCGTCGCCGCAGGGCGACCACCGCCCCGGTCATGGCCGCCCAGGGGGGCAACGCGGTGGAGCTCGTGGAGTCCGCCGAGCGTCTGGCCACCTCGGCCGCCCTGCGCTCCCTCGCGGCCTCGGAGGCGATCCAGCCCACCGCCTCCATGGACGCCGCCATGGACGCCGCCCTGAGCACCTCGCTGAGCGCCTCCCTGGACGCCTCACGGCCCGCCGCGGGCCGTCCCGGCCGGCCGGGTCAGGCCGGCGTTCCGGACTCCGTTCGGCCCGTGGGCGGCCGGCGTGCCCGGCACCGCAGGCTGCCGCTCGAGACCCGGCCCTTCGACCTGGCCACCGACGCCGCGCCCGGCCGCGACTCCACGGGTCCCGTGCCGCACCGGCAGGGCGGCGGCGCGAGCCCGTACACGCCCGTGTTCGAGGTCGACCCCTTTGAGGCGGACTTCGACCGTGGCCGTTACGAGTTCACCGACGAGACCGCGCCGCTGGCGAAGATCGTGGACACCGGGCCGCTCGAGGTCGTCCTCGACACCGGACCGCTCCGGCGCGTCGTCGACACCGGCCCGTTCGAGCGCATCGTCATCCCGGGCGCGACCAGCGCGTTCGACGCCTTCGCCCCGGCCGGGGGCAGGCGTGGGGGCGACGGCGGCCGAGCGGGCGGGGACATCCTCGACGTGTCCGACATCAGCGCCACCTACCAGGGCCGCCGGCGCCGCTTCACCGCCGAGGAGCACGCCCTGCTCGCGGCCGAGCCGCAGCTCCGTGGCCGCCGGCACCGCCGTTCGGTGAGCTCCGTGACCGCCCGGCCGGGCATGGAGCCGTACCTGCACGAGCTCACGCCGCGTGGCCGCCGCCACCGCGGCGCGCCGGAGATGGACGGCGGGCTGGTGGGCGCGGGCGGCAGAGGAGGCCGCCACCGGGCCTGAGCGATGATCGGGAACTCCAACTCCGCGACGTCGTGGTCCCGTCCAGCGACAAGCCGAGCAACCGGAAGGCGGGGCTCCTTGTCGCCGGCCGTCTTACGCACCGCGTCCCTGAGCCTGGCCTTCGTCATGGCCGCCGGGACGCGCGCGAACATCCCCCAAGGTCGAGCTGGAGCCCGGTCAGCCCACGATCGTGTGGGACGGCCGGCAGGACGACGCGGGCGACAGCGAGGACGACGGGACACCGCTCTCGCGGGCCGAGAGCTGCGTCAGGAAGACGACCCTGGTCAGGACCGAGGACCAGCTCTGCTGTACGACCAGCCGGACAGGCACGACCACGACTACCCAGTGCTCCCGAGGCCGTGGTCGGCGGCGAAGGCGGTCAGCCGGGAGACGGCGTCCCGGCTGCGCGTCCAGGGCCGGACGATCAGCCGCTCCACCCCCAGCTCCGCCCAGGCGGCCACCTCGTCGGGGGAGGCCAGGGCGTAGGCGTGCGCGGTCACCGGCACGCCCGCCCCGAGCCGGTCGAGCTGCGGCCTGATCGACTCGATCGTGTGCGGCATGCTGATCCACCCGTCACAGAGCCGCGCCGCCCTGCGCAGCGCCGCCGCCGACTCCCCGCCGGCGAGCACGGGCAGCCGCGTCTGCACCGGCTTGGGCTCGAAGGCGACCTCGGGGAAGGAGTAGAACCGGCCGGAATGGGCGACCACGGGCTCGCTCCAGAGCCGCCTGACCACCTCGATCGCCTCGTCCAGCCGCGCTCCCCTGGTCTCGAACGGCACCCCGGCCGCCTCCCACTCCCCCCGGTACCAGCCCGCGCCGACCCCGCAGATGGCCCGGCCCGAGGAGACCACGTCCAGCGTGGCGAACGCCCGGGCCGAGACGAAGGGGTGGCGCAGGGCCAGGAGCTGCACCGCCGTGCCGAGCTTGACGCGGGTGGTGAGGGCGGCCAGCCAGCACAGGTACGCGGGCGCGTCGAACAGGGGCGTCTCCGGCTTGATGCCCGGATCCGAGGTGCCCGGGTAGACGGCCAGGGACAGGTCGGTGGCGAAGACGAGGTGCTCGGGCAGCCACACCGACTCGAAGCCCAGCTCGTCGGCGGCCACCGCCACGTCCTTCCAGGCGGCCGGGTGCAGCAGCCCCAGGGGGACACCGAACTTCACGGGTACCTCCGCAGGTCGCCGCCGAGCAGGGCGGCACGCAGGCGCCGGCGATGGGTGGCGGTGGTGCCGTACGCGGCGGACAGGGACCAGGCGCGGGCGAGCCAGAACCGCAGGTCCAGCTCCTCGGTGTAGCCGATCGCCCCGTGCACCTGCAGCGCCACCCGCGCCGCCAGCACGGCGGCCTCCCCGGCGGCGGCCTTCGCCGCGCTCACGTCACGTTCCACCCTCGCCACCGCGCCGTCCACCGCGCCGTCCACCGCCCTGTCCGCAGCACCGTCCACCGCCCTGTCCACCGCCCTGTCCACCGCCCTGTCCACCGTCAGGGCGGCCCGGTACACCAGCGGTGCCGCGAATTCCACGGCCACGGCCACGTCGGCGAGCTGGTGCTTGACCGCCTGGAACGACCCGATCGGCGCCCCGAACTGGGTACGCGCCCGCGCGTACGCGACGGTCACCGCGAGCAGCTCCCTGGCGACCCCGACGAGCTGGGCGGCGGTCGCCACCGTGGCCCGCCGCAGGGCCGGCTCGACGGGCACGGCCAGCGGCTCGGACTCCTCGAAGCCCACCTCGAACTGCGGCCGGCACGGATCCGTCCCTGGCCGGGCGACCAGCCGCGCCGACTCCCTGGCGACCACGCGTACCCCGTCGGCCCGCGTCACCACAAGCAGGTCGGCGAGGTCGGCGTCGGGCGCGTACGCCTGGCCGGGCGGCAGCACGGCGACGCACACCGCGCCGGAGGCCAGTTTGGGCGCCCCGGCCACCAGGAAGGGCGCCGCCACCGCCGTCTCCACGACCGGTCCCGGCAGGCAGGCCCGCCCGGTCTCCTCCAGCGCGAGCACGACGTCGGCCAGCCCGAGCCCCAGCCCGTCGGCCCCTTCAGGCAGCAGCAGCCCGAAGAACCCCAGCTCGGCCAGCTCCTTCCAGGCCGGCCGCCGCTCACGGCGCAGGGCGGCCGGCGGGCAGTGCGCCCGCAGCACGTCGCGCACGGTCGCGGCCAGCGCGAGCTGCTCGTCGGTGAAACCGAAGTTCATCGCGACACCACCCCCGAAATCGTGGCGGCCCCGGGAGCGAGCCCGGCCCGCCTCATCGCGGCAGCCCCAGCACGCGCTCGGCGATGATGTTGCGCTGGATCTCGTTCGTCCCCGCGTAGATGGGCCCGGCCAGCGAGAACAGGAACCCGTCGAGCCAGCCCGCCTCCGCCGCCCGCTCCCCCAGCAGCTCCATGGCCAGCGTGTGCATCCGCAGGTCCAGCTCCGACCAGAAGACCTTGCCCAGGCTGGCCGCGGACCCGAGCTCCTCCCCCGCCATGATCCGGCGCGCCGTCCCGAACGTGTGCAGCCGGTACGCCTCCGCCTCCGCCCAGCACCGGGCGGCCCGGTCGGCGAGCGCTGGATCGGCGTCGCGGGCCAGGCGGACGAGCCGGTCGGCGGTGGCCAGGAAGCGCCCGGGACTGCGCAGGGTCAGGCCGCGTTCGGAGGAGGTGGTGGCCATCGCGATCCGCCACCCCTCCCCGGCCTCGCCCAGCACCAGGGAGTCGGGCACGAACACCCCGTCGAAGTGCAGTTCGGCGAAGCCCGGCAGCCCGTCGAGCTGCGCGATCGGCCGCACGCCGACCTCCGTCAGCGGGAACAGGAAGTACGTCAGTCCCTTGTGCCGTGTCCCCGAGGTGCGGAAGAGGCCGAACCCGTGGGTGGCGTGGGCGGCGCGGGAGCTCCACGTCTTGTGCCCGTACAGCAGCCAGCCGCCCGGGGCGGGCTCGGCCCGGGCGGTGAGGGCGGCCAGGTCGCTGCCGGCCTCCGGCTCGGACCACGCCTGGGCCCACACGTCCGCGCCCCTGGCCATCCTCGGCAGCCACCGCTCGCGCTGCCCGGGGGTGCCGAACCGCATCAGGGACGGGGCCAGCAGGAAGATACCGTTCTGGGTGACGCGGGCGGGGGCGCCGGCGGCCCAGTACTCCTCCTCGAAGATCAGCCATTCGATCAGGGAGGCGCCGCGGCCGCCGTACTCCTCGGGCCAGGAGACGACGGACAGCCGCGCGTCCGCCAGCAGCGCCTCCCAGGCGCGGTGTGCCTCGAAGCCCTCGGGGGTGTCCATGGACGGGAGCGGCCCCGGCGCGTTGGTGCTCAGCCAGTCGCGAACCTCGGCGCGGAAGTCCCGCTCGGCCGGGGAGAAGTCGAGATCCACAAAAACCAACCTAGCGCACGCTTGGTATCATGGCCAGTAGTCTGGGTGGTGTGCAGGGACTGCTGCTGCGGCTCTCGACGCTCGACGCCGACGCGGAGAGCGCGGTGCGGGTCATCGCCTACTTCGACTCGCTGGTGCGCGACCACGTCAGCGTCCCGGTGCTGCTCGCCGCCACCGCCCGCCTGACGCAGTGCCCGGTG
Organism: Nonomuraea sp. NPDC050643; assembly: GCF_040654715.1. Lineage (NCBI taxonomy): Bacteria > Bacillati > Actinomycetota > Actinomycetes > Streptosporangiales > Streptosporangiaceae > Nonomuraea > Nonomuraea sp. NPDC050643. The sequence goes on from NZ_JBFAIM010000023.1 coordinate 106,672, forward strand.
GGCCTGCTCGACGCGGCCACCGGCCGCCGCCTCCGCACCTCGCCGGGCGGCTCGGCCGACACGCCCGCCTCCCTCCCCGGCGTGACCAGGGAGTTGTCCTCCGGGCTCGGGGCGGTCTGGATGGAACGCGAAGGGCCCGCGCACGGGCTCGACGAGATCGTGCTGGAACGCTACGCGGCCGCGGCCGAGGTCACCCTCGAACGCGCCGCCGCCCTGACGCAGGCGGGCCAGGATCCGGCGCTGGTCGAGTTGGTGCTGTCGGCCGAGACCGGCGAGGCCGAGCGGGCCCGCGCGCTGCGCCTGCTGGGCTTCGACCCGGCCACGCCCCTCCAGGCCCTGGCGATCGCGCTGCCCGGCCCCGGGCGGGCCGCCGGGCTGCGCACGATGGGCCACCACGTCCGGGCCGCCAGGATCGGCGACACCGAAGCGGTGCTGGTGGCGACCACCCTGCCCGAGCTGCCCGGGGAGGCCAGGATCGGCATCGGCCCCGAGCTGCCGGGGGCGCGGGCGGCCGAGTCGTGGGCGGGCGCGCGGACCGCGCTGCGCTTCACCGGCCCGCTCGACCGGGTGATGCGCTGGCCGGACCTGGGCGCGCTGGCGCTGTTCGCCGACATGCCCGCGGCGGCGGTCGCGGAGCTGGCCGACGTCCGGGCGATGACCAGGCTGGGCGAGGAGTCGCTGCTCGCCGTGCGGGCGCTGTGCCTGGCGGGCTCGGTGCGCGGCGCCGCCGTCGCCGTGCACCTGCACCACAGCTCGATGGCCGCGCGTATCGCGCGGGCGGAGTCCGTGCTGGGCTTCTCGCTCGCCGACCCGGCCGGCCGGCTGCGCGCCCACCTGGCCCTCGCCCTGACCCGCCTGCGGGCGAACCCCCCGATCAGAGGCTGAGCCGTCAGAGGCCGAGCCGGCGGAAGCCGAACCGTCAGAGGCCGAACCGTCAGAGGCCGAGCGCGCGCTTGAGCGCCGCCACCCTGGCCTCCTTGGCCCGCCTGCTCAGCGCGGTGTCGGGCACCATGCCGTCGAACCCGTGGAAGGCCCCCGGGTAGAGGTGGAACTCGGTGGACACCCCCGACCGCGCGAGCCGCAGGGCGTAGTCCATGTCCTCGTCCCTGAACACCTCCAGCTCCCCGACGTCGATGAACGCCGGCGGCAGCCCGGACAGGTCGGCGGCCCGAGCCGGGGCCGCGTACGCGGGCACGTCGTCGCCACCGGCCCCGCCGTCGAGCAGGGCGTTCCAGCCGAACAGGTTGGCGGCCCTGTCCCAGACGACCGCTTCGGCGAACTCGTGGCTGGACGGCGTGATGTTGCGGTCGTCCAGCATCGGGCAGACGAGGAGCTGGAAGGCCACGTCGGGGCCGCCCCTGTCGCGGGCCAGCAGCACGGTCGCGGCGGCCAGGCCACCGCCCGCGCTGGCTCCGCCGACGGCCAGCCGGGCCGGGTCGATGCCCAGCTCCTCCGCCGTCTTGGCGGTCCACACCAGCCCCGCGTAGCAGTCTTCGACGGGCGCGGGATGCGGATGCTCCGGGGCCAGCCGGTAGTCGACGGAGACCGCCACGATGCCGAGCCGCTCGACATAGTCGATCATCATCGCGTCGTCCATCTCGGGCACCCCGATGATCATGCCACCACCGTGGATCCAGTAGAGCCCCGGCCGGGTCACGACCTCCCCGGCGGGCCGGTAGATCCGGACCCGGACGTCCGGCTCACCGTCGGGCCCCGGCACGTGCCGGTTCTCGATCACCACGTCGGTGTCCGGCTGCGGCCCGCCGGCCAGGAGCGCGTTGATCTGGGCGCGGTGCCCGTCGAGCGCCTCGGCCGTCAGGTTCGCCACGTCGAACGCGGGGAAAGGCGTGGTCTCGAGCGTGGCCCGGATCTCCGGATCCAGGTTGGGGTGGTATGCCATGAGGTTTCCCTTCCACGGGGGGTACAGGGCTTACCCCTCGATGGTCAGAGCTCACGCCCTGGTCGCACAACCGCCATCCGGCGGCGATTGCCCGCCTCAGGCCCGCCGTTCGGCGAGGAGCTCCACCACCCGCTCGGCCAGGGGCGCGGCGCTGGCCGGGTTCTGGCCGGTCGCCAGGCGGCCGTCCACCACCACCTGAGCCTGCCAGGTCTCGCCCGGCCGGTGCTCGGCGCCCCGGGACACCAGCGTGTCGGCCAGCAGGAACGGCACCACGTGCGACACGCCACGCAGGTCCTCCTCCGTGTTGGTGAAGGCCGCCACCCGCTTGCCCGCCACCAGGTACGACCCGTCCGACAACGTCAGGTTCACCAGCGCCGCCGGGCCGTGGCAGACGGCCGCCACGACGCCGTCCCGCTCGTATACCTCCCGCCCGACGCGGATCACGTCCGGGTCGTCGGGGAAGTCCCACATGGTGCCGTGGCCGCCGGCGTAGAGCACGGCGTCGTAGCGGGAGGCGTCGACGTCGGCCAGGCGGGCGGTGTCGCGCTGCTCGGGAGAGGCGACGAAGGCGACCTGCGCGGGGTCCTCAGGGTCGTAGCCGTCCTGAGGCGGCTCGCCGCCCCGCACGCTGGCGACGTCGACCTCGAATCCGGCCTTGCGGAAGATCTCCCAGGGGTGGGCCGCCTCGGGCACGTAATATCCGGTCCGCTCCACGCCGCCGAGGTCGTCGTGGCTGGTCAGAACGATCAGAATGCGCTGGCTCATGTCTCACAGCATCACGCCCCGAGCCATCAGCCACAAATCACGAAAGACGCCTTCAGGTATCAGAATCTTGATATGTCGCCTCTCTCGCTCGACCTGCTGCGGACCTTTCTCGCGGTGCACAGGACCGGCTCCGTCACGGCCGCCGCCCAGACCCTCGGGCTGTCCCAACCGGCGGTGACCGCGCAGGTCAAGGCGCTGGAGTCGACGCTGGACCGGCCGCTGTTCGACCGGCTGCCGCGCGGCGTGGCGCCCACGCCGGCCGCCGACGAGCTGGCCCGCCGGGTGGCGCCCGCGCTCGACTCGCTGGACGAGGTGGTGGAGTCTGAGCTGCCCACCGGCGAGGCGGTGCACCTGGGCGGCCCCGCCGAGTTCCTGTGCGAGGTGGTGATGCCCATGCTGGCCCCCCTCGTACGCGACGGGCTGCGCCTGCGCTTCACCCTGGGCCTGTCCGACGACCTGCTGACCGATCTCGCGGCGGGCCGGCTGGACCTGGTGCTGTCCACGATCCGGCCCCGGCTGCGCGGGGTGCTGAGCGCGGTCAGGGCCGGCATGGGGGTGTCGGTGCTGCCCGCGTACCTGTGTCGGCGCGACCTGGCCGCCGGGACCCTGGTCAGGCTGGCGGAGCCGGAGGAGGCGCCGATCGACACCGGCTACCTGGCCGTCCGCTCCGGAGCCGAGGCCCGGCCCGCCGTGGCCCGCGTACGCGCCCATCTGGTCAAGGAGCTGCGGGCGGCTCCGTCGTACTGAGCCCCCAGGAGGCCAGCAGGCCCAGCGACTCCTCCGACACGCCGTCCTGTTCCGGGTGCAGCAGGCTGAGCCGCTGCCCGGCGCCGCCCGGCACGTCGAACGTCTCATAGCGCAGCGACAGCTCCCCGACCACGGGATGCCGGAACCGCTTGACGCCATGGGTGCGCTCTTTCACCACCCGCCCGGCCCACAGGACACGGAAACGCTCGCTGCGCACGGACAACTCGCCGATCAGGGACAGCAGCACGGGATCGTCGGGGTGGCGGCCGGTGGCCAGGCGAAGCTGCCCGACCGTGGCACGCAGGACCTCCTCGCGCTCCGGATACAAGGCGGACGCCTGCGGGTGCAGGAAATTGTACCTGGCCAGGTTCGCCCCTGGACGGCACAGCCCGGCGAACAGCGCGTCGGCCAGCCGGTTCCAGGCGAGCACGTCCAGCCGGTAGCCGGTGACGAGCGCGGGCACGTCGGCGCCGGCCACCCGCTCCAGCAGCCGGGCCAGCTCGGGCCGCACCCCGTCGGACGGCCGCGGGCGGGCGCGCGGCGCGGCCAGGTCGAACAGGTGGGCCCGCTCGGCCTCGGTCAGGCCGAGCGCCGTGGACAACGACTCCAGCACGGACCCGGAGGGTTGCGTGGTGCGGCCCTGTTCGAGCCGGACCAGGTATTCGACGCTGATCCCCGCCAGCTCGGCCAGCTCCTCGCGGCGCAGCCCGCGCACCCTCCTGCGCGGCCCGCCGGCCATCCCCACGTCCTCCGGCGCGACCTCGCTCCTTCGCGCCCGGAGGAAAGCGCCCAGCTCCCTGTTCATGCCATAAGTCTGCCCATGACCCGACACGCCCAGCATGGCCCTCCGTGTACCTGGATCACGCGGGCCCGGGTGGGCATGCTGGCGTCATGTGTCATTCCACCGACAGCAGGCCGCCCGCTCCGCCCGTTCAGGGTGAGGTGGCCTTGCACGAGCAGATAGAGCTGACCGCCGCCGACGGCAACCGCCTCCTCGCCTACCGGGCCGAGCCGGCGGAGCCGAACGGGCGCGGCATGGTGATCCTGCCCGACGTACGCGGGCTGCATCCCTACTACCGCGACCTGGCCGTGCGGTTCGCCGAGGCCGGGTTCAGGACGATCGCGATCGACTACTTCGGCCGCACGGCGGGTCTCGGCGACCGCGGCGACGACTTCGACTTCATGACGCACGTCAAGCAGGTCACCGCCGACGGCGTCCGGGCCGACGCGCGGGCGGCCACCGACGAGCTGGCGGCCCACGGGCCGGTGTTCACGGTGGGCTTCTGCATGGGCGGGGCCCACTCGTGGCGCCAGGCCGCCGAGGGCAACGGCCTGGCGGGCGGCATCGGCTTCTACGGCGCGCTGCGCGCCATCGAGGAGCCGGCCACGGGTCCGGGGGCGCCGCTGCTCCTGCTCAGGGCCGGCGCCGACGAGGTCTCGACGCCGGAGCAGTTCGCCGCGTACGAGGCCGCGCTCGACCGCGTCGGCACCGAGCACGAGAGCCACGTCTACGAGGGCGCGCCGCACTCGTTCTTCGACCGCTCCTACGCCGAGTGGGCCGACGCCTGCCAGGACGCCTGGCGGCGCATCCTGTCCTTCACCGAGCGGCACGCCTAACCCAGGTAGGCGGCCCTGACCACCGGGTCCTCCCTGATCTCGGCCGGTGTCCCGGTGGCGATCACCTTGCCGAGGTCCAGCACGACGATCCGGTCGCAGGTGCCCATGACGAATCCCATGTCGTGCTCCACCAGCAGCACGGTCGTCTCCAGCGCCCTGACCACCTCCGCCAGCCGCGCCGTCTGACCGGCGTCCAGCCCCGAGGTGGGCTCGTCGAGCAGCAGCAGTCGGGGGCGGTCGGCCAGCGCCCTGGCCAGCTCGACGAGCCGGCGCTGGCCGACGGGGAGCGCGGCGGCGTACGCGTCGCGCAGCGGGGTGAGGCCGCACAGCTCCAGCACCTCGGCCACCCGCTCGCGGCGCTCCCGCTCCAGCCGCCGCCTGGCGGGCCATCCGGCCAGGTCGGCGGCCAGCCCGCCACCGCCGCCGTGCCAGTCGAGCGCGGCCAGCACGTTGTCGGCCACGGTGAGCCGGCCGAACACCTGGGTCCGCTGGAACGTCCGGCGCAGCCCGGCCCTGGCCCGCCGTACCGGCGACACCCCGGTCAGGTCTCCGCCGGCCACGCTGACCCGCCCGGCGCTCGGCCGGCGCAGCCCGGACACCACGTCGAACAGCGTGGTCTTGCCCGCCCCGTTCGGCCCGATCACTCCGCAGACCAGGCCCTCCGATACCTCGAACGAGACCCCGTCGAGCGCCCTGACCCCGCCGAACGCCACCGACACGCCCTCCACGGCCAGCATGTGTCACCTCACCCCCAGGTAGGCGGCGGTCAGCCGCTCGCTGTCCACCTCGGCCCGCGGTCCCGCCCAGGTGACGCGGCCCAGCCGCATGAACGCCACCCGGTCCGCGATCGCCAGCGCCTCCGTGGCCTTCTCCTCGACCAGCAGCAGCGCGACCCCGCGCTCGCGCAGTTCGGCGAAGACCTCGAAGATCTGCCGTACCACCATCGGCGCCAGCCCGAGCGAGGGCTCGTCGGCGATCAGCACCCGGGGCGGCCGGACGAGCGCGGGCGCGAGCGTGAGCAGTTGCTGCTCGCCGCCGGACAGGGCGCCCGCGAGCACGCCGCGCCGCTCGGCTAGCTGTGGCAGCCGCTCGTAGACGGGCTCCGGATCGGGCAGCCAGGTGCGCAGGTTCTCCTCCACGGTGAGGCCGGGGAAGACGCCCCTGCCCTCGGGCGCCAGCATGATCCCGGCCCGTGCCCTGCGGTGGGCGGGCCAGGCGGTGACGTCCTCGCCGTCCAGCAGGATCCTGCCGCCCGTGATCGGCAGGTCGCCGGCGGCGGCCGCGCAGGTGGTGGACTTGCCCGCGCCGTTCGCGCCGAGCAGCGCGACGACCTCGCCGGGATTCACGGTCAGGTGGACGCCGCGCAGCACGGTGCAGTCCTCGTAACCGGCCACGACGCCCTCCAGCGCGAACAGGGCCGGCCCTTCGTGCGGGGTCTCGGGGCTCTCCTCTTCGGTGACGGCCGGGCGGCGGCGGTGACGCAGCTCGGCCAGTTGGGTCAGCACCCCGTCCGGGTGCTTGGCCAAGATCATGCCGCCGAGCCCGAACAGGATGGCCCCGACGTGCGCGGACAGGTCCCAGGTCGCGAGCAGTTCGGGCATGGCGACGGCGATGAGCCCGCCGAGCACCGCGCCCCCGATCCGCCGCACGCCCTGCAGCACCACGACGGCCAGCCAGACGAACCCGGCGAAGGCCGGCAGATCGGTCGCGGTGATCGACCCTTTGGAGATGGCGAACAGCACCCCGCCCAGCCCCGCGATCGCCGACGCCAGCACGAACAGCATGATCTTCGTACGGGGTGCCGACAGCCCCGACGTGATGGCCGCGGCCGGCGCCGACCGCACGGCCAGGATCGCCCGCCCGGAGGCCGACCGTTCGAGGTTGCGGACGAGCAGCGCCACGCACCCGATCAGCACGAGCAGCACCACCACCCGCACCCGCGGGTCGGAGGTGTCGGCGAAGCCGAACCCGAGCGCGGGCAGCGACCAGCCGATCGTGCCGTTGCTGAACGCGTCCACCTGGAACAGCACCTGGTCGGCCAGCAGTGCCAGGGCGAGCGTGGCCAGCGTCAGCACCCGCCCGCCCAGCCGCAGCGCGGGCAGCGCCACCAGCAGGCCCACGGCCCCGGCGGCGAGCACGCCCAGCACGATCGCCACGAAGAACGGCAGCCCGGAGGCGAACGCCCACCCGCAGGTCAGCGCGGCCATCGAGGCGAACGCGGCCTGCGCCAGGTTCACCATGCCGCCGATCCCCGTCACGACGACGAACGAGCAGAAGATCAGCGCCAGCACGAGCCCCTGCGCCACGACGCCCACGTAGTATTCGGACCCGGCAAACGTGAAGGCCACCAGCGCCACGAGCCCGGCCGCCCAGGGCAGGCGGCGCCGCCAGGGCGGCAGCCCGGCCAGGTGGTCGGGCGGCGGCGCGTCCTCGGCCGCGCTGCCCGCGACCCGCTCGCGCGACCTGTTCAGCAGCACGAGCCCGGCGAACAGCAGGATCACCGGCACGGCCGTGCGCAGCCCGGTGACCTCCTCCAGGAAGTCGGTGTAACCGGCGACCAGGTTCTGGATCACGCCGAGCGCCAGCCCGGCCGCGAACGTCCACGGGATCGAGCGCAGCCGCCCGAACACCGCCGCCGTGGCCGAGGCGAACAGCAGCACCGTGTACGCCGTCGCGTCCAGCCCGAGCACCGACACCGCCAGCACCCCCGCCAGCCCGGCCAGCCCCGAGCCGAGCATCCAGGCCAGCGCCGAGGTCGCGTCGGCGTCGATGCCCCGCAGCGTGGCCAGACGGCGGCGGTCCACGGAGGCCCGCATGCGCAGCCCGTACGGGGTGTGCCGCATGAACGCCCACAGCCCGGCCGCCGTCACCGCCGAGAAGGCGAACGTGATGAGCTGGTCGGTGTCCAGGTGCACGCCCAGCACGTCGAACGACTGCGCCGGATGCGGCCCGACGCCGCGCGGCAGCGAGGTGGCGTCCGCGGGCGGCAGCCCCGCCAGGTCCACGACCAGCAGGCCCAGCGCGGGCAGCGCGATCGTGAGCCCGATGGTGGCGACGATCTGCGCGGTCTCCCCCGCCTGCGCGAGGCCGCGGAACATGGCCTTGTGCAGCGCGTAGCCGAAGGCGGGGGCGAACAGCGCGACCGACAGCAGGGCCGAGAGCCAGGCGGGCAGCCCGGCCTGGTTGAGCTCGTAGAACAGCAGGGCGGTCAGGAAGCCGATGGCGCCGTGGGCGAAGTTGAAGACGCCGGTGGCCGCGTACGAGAGCGTCAGGCCCGATCCCATGATCGCGAAGATGGCGCCGGTGACCAGGCCGCTGAGGATGTAGCCCAGGATCATTTGAGCGGCACGTTGTCGAAGCACTTCATGCTCTTGGCCACCTGGAAGGCGCCGTTGTCCAGCTTGACCAGGGCGCCGCAGCCGTTCGGCTCACTGTGGTCCTTGGGGTACTGGATCCTGCCGAAGCCGGCGTTCTCGTAGGTGTACGAGCCGTTGCCCGTGGCCAGGAACTTCTGCCTGGTCAGGTCCTTGCCGGTCTTGTTCAGCATGTCGAGGAAGATGTCGGCGGCCCAGTAGCCGATGGCCAGGTGCTGGGTGAGCACGGTGCCGGGGGCGACCTTCTCGACGTCCTGCCTGAGGCGGGCGACCTCGGGGGCGCTGGACTCGAACGGCTCGAACATGGGCGCCGCGATCACGCCCTCCAGGGCCTGCGCGCTGGCGGGGTCCTTCAGGATGGCCGCGTCGTAGCTGGTCGCGTCCGTGAGCGCGCCCTTGTAGCCGGCCCGCTTGAGCGCCCCGTACAGGCCCACGTTGAACTTGGTGCCGGCGATGACCGAGACCACGACGTCGGGGGCCTTGCCGTCGTTCGAGGTCATGATCTTGTTGACGTACGGGAGCCAGTCGGGTGGTGGCGCCGCCGCCGGGAGGCCGGAGTTCACGCCCGCGAGCTTGAAGCCGGCCGCGGTGAACGACCGGGAGATGGTGGTGCCGCCGTACTTGCTGCCGCTGGAGTCGGAGGTCTGCACGTAGACGCTCTTGCCTTCGGCCCCGCCGAGCAGTTCGGCCATCTGCCTGCCCCACCACGTCTGGGAGCCCGCCCCTTGTTTGGGCGCCAGGCAGCCGTTGTACCCGAACCCGGTCGTGGTGCCGCACCACTGGGGGCCGGTCGCCCAGCCGAACCACGGCACGCCCTGTTGTTCGAGGAAGGCGGCGCCGCCGAAGTTGGGGGCGTGGACGGGCACGAGGGCGAAGACCTGGTCCTTCTGCACGAGCTTCTTGGCCGCCGCGTCGCCCTTGGCGGCGTCCTGCCCGTCGTCCTCGGCCCCGAGGAACTCGATCTTCCTGCCGTGCACCCCGCCCTCGGCGTTGGCCCGCTCGAACCTGGCCTTGGCCCCGATCTCGGCGTCCTTGGTCGAGTAGCCGCTGGCGCTGGTCTTGGTCAGCACGCCGCCGATCCTGATCGTCGTGTCGGTCACACCGGGCGCTCCCTGGGCCGTCGTACCCTGCTGCTGCTGTTGGGGGGCTGCGCACGCACCGAGCAGCACCACCGCCGTCGCCACTCCAGCCACCCCGTACCGACGAGCCATGATGGCCTCCCTCACCCATTTGGCCTAGCGCTCGCTTGGTTAATGTCCTGAGCGTAAATTCGCCCGGGAGGGGCGTCAACGGGGATACCGAGCAACCGCTTGCTCGCAATTCGGTCGCCGGGTTAGCTTGTGGCATGCTGATGCGCGCCGCCGTACTGACCGACTTCCACTCACCGATGGAGTTGCGCGAGGTCGAGATCGACGATCCGGGGGCAGGCGAGGTCCGCGTGCGGATCAAGGCGTCGGGCGTGTGCGGCTCCGACCTCAAGGCCATCGACGGCAAGAGCCCGGTGGTGAGCCGGCTGCCGTTCATCCTCGGCCACGAGAGCGCCGGGGTCGTGGAGAGCGTCGGCGCGGGCGTCACCACGGTCGGCCCCGGCGACCACGTCATCATCTCCATGAGCGGCCCGTGCGGCCGCTGCCGCCAGTGCGGAGAGGGCCGCTTCCACCTCTGCTCCGGACCCGCCCGCCTGCCCGCCATCATGGGCGGCCTCCCCCGGATCTCCCTGGACGGCGAGGAGCTGCGCCGCTTCATCGGCATCGGCTCCTTCGCGGAGTACGCGGTCGTGTCCGAGCCCATGTGCGTGAAGATCGACGAATCCGCGCCCTTCGACGCCATGTGCCTGCTGGCCTGCGGCGTCATCACCGGTGTCGGCGCCGTCATGAACGTCGCCCAGGTTCCGCCCGGCGCCACGGTCCTCGTCGTGGGCTGCGGCGGAGTGGGCCTGAACGTCATCCAGGGCGCGGTCCTGGCGGGCGCCACCACGATCATCGCCGCCGACGTGGCCGAGCAGAAGCTCAAACTGGCCGAACGCTTCGGCGCCACCCACACCCTCCTGGCCTCCGACCTCCCCGGCCAGGTCGCCGACGTGGTCAGGGGCGGCGCCGACTACGCCTTCGACGCCACCGGCGTACCCGGGGTCCTGGCCCAGGCCTTCGCCTCGACCCAGCCCGGCGGCACCACGGTCATGGTCGGCAGCCCTCCGCGCGGCCGGCCCATGGAGCTGGACACGTCCCTGCTGTTCTCCTCCCGCCGCCTCATGGGCACCCAGGGCGGCGACGCCGCGCCCCACCGCGACCTGCCGATGCTGGCCGCCCAGTACGCGCGGGGCCGCCTGGACCTCAACGGCCTGATCTCGGAACGCCTCCCGCTGGACCAGATCAACGAGGCCGTGGCCCACGTCCGCGAGGGCACGGTGGCGCGCACGGTGATCACGTTCTGAAGCTGTGCCGGGAATGGCCGGATGTGGACGCCGTCTGACTCGTGACGGCAACAGAATCCGGGACGAGTCTTGACTTGTTGGCGCCAACACCCCTGCGAACGTCTCAACGAGAGAGGGGAACGGCACATGACCAGCATTTCCGCCACGGGAGGCACCCAGGGCCCGTTCATGTTCGTCCACGAGGTCACCGGGACGTACCTGCTGACCGACAACTACAACGACAACATCGACCAGGCCGTCCAGACCTGGAACCTGGACCCGGTCATGACGACCAAGGGCTGGCTGGGCCACCTGTGGTACGTCGAGCCCGCCGGCGACGACACCTACCTGATCAAGAGCTACGAGAACGCCCGCTGCCTCACGGCCGGCATCAACGAGAAGGACTACCCCCGCCTCAAGACCCCCGACAGCGCGAGCGACAAGCAGAGGTGGTTCGTCCGCCGCGTGCATGGCAGCGACGCGTCCCCGATGGACGCGGACTGCTACGCGATCATCCCGAAGGCCTATCCGGGATACGCGCTCAGCACGCAGAGCAACATCGTCTCGAACAACGTCTACGTGGTTCCCACCTCGATGTGGGAGGGCCCGCCCTCCATCTCCCAGTACTGGAAGCTGGTGCCCCACCGTGACGCGTGAGCGGCTCGCCTGAGCGACGGCACTCTTGCCGAGGCCCCCGGTTCCGTACCGGGGGCCTCTTGCCTGCGCCGGTTCCGTATTCTAAGATTCCTTAGAATATCAGAAAGAGGAGGCGGCATGTCCTACCCCGAGCCCCGCTACTTCGGCGAGACCGGAGAGCACAGCGGCACGTTCCACCTGACCGGCCAGGCGCCGGACCTGGCGATCGGCAGCGGCGGCACCGACGTGCACTACCTGGCCACCGGCGGCTCCACGAGCGGCGCGTTCGGCCTGTACCGGTGGGAGATGGGCCCGCGCCCGTCCGGCCCCGGCCCGCACTTCCACCGCACGATGACCGAGTCGTTCTACGTGCTGTCCGGCACCATCCGGCTCTACAACGGCGAGAAGTGGGCCGACGGCAAGCCGGGCGACTTCCTGTACCTGCCCGAGGGCGGGGTGCACGCCTTCCGCAACGAGTCGGGCGAGCCCGCGTCGATGCTGATCCTGTTCACCCCGGGCGCGCCCCGCGAGGCGTACTTCGAGGAGCTGGCCGACATCGCCAACACCGGCCGGCAGCTCACCCCCGAGGAGTGGACGGAGCTCTACCTGCGGCACGACCAGTACATGGTGTGATGGCCCAGTTCCCGGAAGAGCCGATCTACGAGCAGCTCGCCCGCGTCGGCAAGGCCCTGTCCAGCCCGGTGCGGCTGCGGCTGCTGGACGTGCTCGACCAGCGTGAGCGCACGGTCGAGGAGCTGGCGCAGGCGGCGGAGATCCCGCTCAAGAACACCTCGGCCCAGCTCCAGCAGCTCCGCGCGGCCCACCTGGTGACCAGCAGGCGGGAGGGCACGCGCGTCTACTACCGGCTGACCGACGAGCGGGTGTCGCGCTTCCTCGGCGAGTTGCAGGGGTTCGCGCACGACCGGCTGGCCGACCTGCGCGACGCCGTACGGAGCCGGCTGGGCGCCCTGGAGGGCGTGACCGCCGACGAGCTGGCGCGGCGCCTCGCCGACCCCGGCACGGTCGTCGTGGACGTACGCTCCGCCACCGACTACGCCGCCGGCCACGTGCCGGGTGCGATCTCCGTCCCCCTGTCGGACCTGCGCGACCATCTGGACGACCTGCCGAAGGAGGCGGAGATCGTGGCGTACTGCGGCGGACCCTACTGCGTGGTCTCCCCCGAGGCCGTCCGCCTGCTGCGCGAGCACGGCTACGCGGCCCGTCCCCTGGACGGCGGCTTCCTCGGCTGGCGACGCGGCGAAAAACCATTGGAACGCTGAGCGACTGCCCCCTTACTGTGAGCAACGACGCTCACAGAGGGAGGCACGGTGCACATCAGACGAGCCACCATGGCAGGTCTGCTCGCGACCGCGGCGCTCGGCGGCCTGGTCACCGCCGCCGAGGCCAGGCGCCTGTACGACTTCGGCGCCCAGGGCGTGATCATCTGGAGCGAGCCCCGGGCGGGCTCCAACCGCAACGGCCTCGGCTACGCGGGCCAGGGCTTCGAGGCGAACCGCTCGGAGGAGCACGGGCTCTACCGGTGCGACAACTTCGAGAGCACCCTGTGGTATCACGGCCGCAACGTGAGCACCGGTGTCGTCGGGTGGGTCCCCGCCTGCAACCTCGCCGACCCCGACTGACGGAAGATCCCCGGTCGCGTGCGCGTCGGCCGACCGCCGGCCGGCCATCCGGGGTACATTCCGGATACCCCAGCCATCCGGGAGCGCCCATGACCGTCGAGGTGAGCGTCGCAGCCGACAGCCCCGCGGACACACTGCGGGAGCCGTGCTCCCGGCTGCCGGAGGAGCCCGGGCCGCGCGGCAGGATCACGATCACCGAAACCCCGGCCGGCCGTCTCCCCCAGGTGCTCTCCGATGACGGGAAGTGACCTGCCGGAGCTCCTGCTGTCCCGGCCCGGCGCGCGGGTGCTGCTGGCCGGGTCCGGCTCCTACGCGCCGGGCTCCGCGCTGACGCCGGTGCCCGCCGTCGCCCGCACGGTCGCCGACCTGGGGCGCTGCCTGGTCGAGCAGGCCGGGCTGGCGGAGTCCGGGCTGACCACGCTGGTGGACCCGGCGGATCCGAAGGAGCTGGGCGCGGCCCTGGCGGCCGCGGCCGACGCCGCCGAGGACGTGCTGATCTGCTACTACGTGGGCCACGGCCTGGTCGGCCCGAACGGCGACCTGCACCTGGCCACCCGCGCCACCATGGCCGCCGACGATCAGGCGCTCCCTTACGCGACGGTCGCCGACGTGCTGGCCGGCTGCCGGGCCCCGCTCGTGCTGGTGGTGCTGGACTGCTGCTTCGCGGACCGGGCCACCGGGGTACGCCTCGCGCTCGACGAGGTGTTCACCGCCGCGCAGCATGGAAGCTACGTGCTGTCCGTCAGCGGCCGGGACGAGGTGGCCTGGGCGCCCGAGGGGCAGCGGCACACGGCCTTCTCCGGGGCGCTGATCCAGGTGCTCACGCGGGGGGATCCGGCGGCGGGGCCGTTCCTGGGGGTCGACGACGTGTACATGGCCGTGACGCGGCTGCTGGTCGAGCAGCGGATCGGCGCGCCGCGCAGGCAGTCCGGGTGGCCGGCCGGGGTGAGCCCGCTCGCGCTCAACGCGGCCCTGTCAGGGAGCGGGGGGTTCAGCCCGTACCGGGGGCTGGCGTCGTACGGGTCGCAGGACGCGCCCTACTTCTTCGGGCGGGCCGATCTGACCAGGAACCTGACCGACCGGGTGGCCGGGCAGCTCTCCCTGCGGGAGCCGCTCATCGTGGTGGGCCCGTCGGGGGCCGGCAAGACCTCGCTGCTGCGCGCCGGGCTGGTGCCGGTCCTGGAGCGGGCCTCGGGCACCCACGTCATGGTGCTGACCCCCGGCCGCGACCCGATCGCGACCCTGGCGGACGAGCTCGCCGCCCAGACCGACGCCCACCCCGCCGACCTGCGGCAGGACCTCCATCGGGAGCCCCACAGGCTGGAGGAGCTGCTCGCCGGTCCGGGGCAGCGGGTGATCGTGGTGGACCAGTTCGAGGAGCTCTTCACGCTGTGCGAGGAGGAGGCGGCGCGGCGGGCGTTCCTGTCCGCCCTGGAGGCCGCCTGCGCGAAGGCGGTGGTCGTCATCGGCCTGCGCGCCGACTTCTTCGGACGCTGCGTCCGCTACGACGAGCTGACGACCGCCCTGGAGAGCCCGGTGATCGTCACGCCCATGACCGCCACCCAGCTCCGCGAGGCCATCGAACGGCCCGCCGAACTGGCCGACCTCACCCTGCACCGCGGCCTGGCGGACCTGCTCCTGGCGGACCTGGCGGCGGGCGGCCCGGACGGCGTGCTGCCGCGGCTGTCGCACGCGCTGCTGGCCACGTGGCAGCACCGTGAGGACGGTGTGCTGACCGTGGGCGGCTATCTGGCGACCGGCGGGATCGCCCACGCCCTGGCCAACAGCGCCGAGGCCACGCTCGCCGGCCTCGACCCGGCCGGCCGGCACGCGGCCCGCCGGCTGCTGCCCCGCCTGGTGCGGCCGGGCGAGGGGGCCGGCGACACGCGTACGAAGGTGCCGCTGGCCGAACTGGAGACGTCGGAGACCGGGCCGGTGCTCGAGGCGTTCGTCAAGGCGCGGCTGCTCACCGTCGGCGCCGAGACCGTGGAGCTCGGCCACGAGGCGCTGATCAGGGCCTGGCCCCGGCTCGGCGAGTGGATCGACGCCGACCGCGCCGCCCTGCTGGCCCGGCGGCAGCTCGACCACCGGGCCCGCGACTGGGCCGAGCACGGGGAGGACCCCGCCCTCCTGGGCTCCGGCGATCCGGAGGAGTTCGAGCACCTTCCGCCGCTGTCGGACCTGACCCGGAGGTTCCAGGCGGCGAGCCTCGAAGCGCACGGGCGGGCGGCCGAGGCCCGGTGGCGGGCTCGCGCGACGACCGTCGTGGCCGCGCTCCTGGCGCTCGTGCTGATCGGCTTCGTCGCGTTCCTCCTGCTCGGCTAGACGCCCGCCTCAACCGGCTCCCGCCGCCGCCGCTGGACCGGCTCGTCCTCCTCGTGCCCCTCCACCGACAGGTTCGGCAGGATCCGGTCCAGCCACCGCGGGCACCACCAGTTGAGCCGCCCCAGCAGCACCATCGTGGCCGGCACCAGGAACCCGCGGATGATCGTGGCATCGACGGCGATCGCGACCGCCAGCCCGACGCCGAACGTCTTCACCATGGGGTCGGGGTAGGCGATGAACGCGACGAACACCGCCACCATGATCAACGCTGCCGACGTGATGACCCGCCCCGTCGAGCCCAACCCCTCCGCGACCGCCCGCGCGTTCCTCCCATGCCGCAGGTACGACTGCCGCACCGCCGTCAGCAGGAACACCTCGTAGTCCATCGACAGCCCGAACAGCACCGCGAACAGCATCAACGGCACATAGCTCTCGATGGGCACCGAGAAGAAGAGCTCCGTCACGTACGAGGAGCTGACGGGCGGATCCATCCCCACCAGCCCGCTCCCCAGCCCGATCGAGAACACCATGGCCAGAGCGCCGAACGCGGCCCCCAGCGACACCAGGTTCATCACCGCCGCCTTGATCGCCACGACGGGCGCCCGGAAGGCCAGCAGCAGGAGCAGCGCGCTCAGCAGCACCACCACGCCGATGACCAGCGGGGTGCGCTCGGCCATCCGGTCCCCGGCGTCCGTCAGGCCCGCCACCTTGCCCCCGACGTGCACCTGCACCCCGGGGATCGAGATGGCCCTGACGTCGTGGACCACGCCGGGTGCCCGCTCGTCGCTGGGCGCGTACTCGGGGATGACCTGGAGCAGCACCGAACGGCCCGAGGTGTTCACCTTGGGGTCGGCCACGTGCGCGACGCCGCCGACGTCCTTCACCTCGCGGACGAGGTTGTCCACGATGGGGTCCTTGGCGTCCGTGACCTTGGAGGGCAGCTCGGCGACCACGATCAGCGGCCCGTTGGAGCCGGGGCCGAAGCCGGTGGCCATGAGCTCGTACGCGCGCCGGGGCTCCGAGCCCTGGGCGCCGTACCCTTCGTCGAGCGCTCCCAGCTTCAGCGCCAGCGCGGGCGCGGCCAGCGCGCCCAGGACGACGGCGCTGGCGAGCAGCACCCGCCACGGACGGCGGGCCACCCACGAGCCGAGCCCGGCCCAGCCGGAGCCGGCCGCGCCGCCGCCGCGCGGCAGCGGCACCTTGAGCGCGTTGACGCGATGACCGAGCAGCCCCAGCAGCGCCGGGACCAGCGTGATCGAGGTCACCACGGCGGCCACCACGGAGATCCCGGTGACCCAGCCGAGCGTCGCCAGCAGCGGGAACCCGGCCAGCAGCAGCGCGCTCAGCGCGATGATCACGGTGCCGCCCGCGAACACGACGGCCCCGCCCGAGCCGGCCACGGTCCGCCGTACGGACTCCACGACCGGCACCCCGTCGGCCAGCAGCCGCCGGTGGCGCGACAGCAGGAACAACGCGTAGTCGATGCCCACGCCGAGCCCGATCATCGTGGCCATGATGCCGGCCTGCTTGGGCATGTCCACGACCCATCCGAGCAGGCCGATGACGCCCAGCCCGGACGCGACGCTGATCAGCGCGGCGAAGATCGGGATCATCGCGGCCACCAGCGTCCCGAACGCGAACACCAGCACCAGCAGCGCGCAGATCACGCCGATGATCTCGCTGGGGCCGGTCTTGATCTCCTTGTCGGCGGGGGTGGAGCTGTCGGCGGGGACCACCTCCAGCCCGGCCGCCCGCGCCGGGTCCGCGGCCTTCGACAATGCCTGCGTGATCTCGGCCACCTTGTTGGAGTCGTGGCCCTCCAGGCGGATGGTGATGAGCCCGATCTGCAGGTTGGAGGCGATGCCGCCCCTGCGGTAGGGGGTCTCCACCTGCGTGACGTACGGCATCGTCCGCAGCCGGTCCATGGCCTGCTCGACGGCCTTCTTGGGCTTGTCGTCGATGAGCGGCCCATCGGCCGAGTAGAGCAGGAGCTGGATCGTGCCACCGGTGGCGTAGCCGGAGCCGAAGCCCGTCTTCATGAGGTCGTGCGCGCGCTGCGCGTCGGTGCCCGGGATGCTGGCGTCGTTGCTGGTGGGACTGGGGAAGGCCAGGCTGCCGCCCATCAGTGCGGCCGCCGCGATCATCCAGCCGATCAGCACGATCCAGCCGTGCCGCGCGCACCAGCCACCCAGCCGTCCCAGTAACCGCGTCATCGCTCGCCCCCGGCTCGACAACCGTCCTGTACGGTCGTACAGGACATACGATAAAACGGGATATGTACGGAAGGCCGTCTCCCGCAGGGAAATGAGACGATGAACACAGCCGACGACACCCGCTCCCGCATCCTGGCCGCCGCCAGAGAGCTGTTCGCCGAGCGCGGCTACGCGGCCACGTCCCTGGCCGACATCGCCGCCGTCGTCGGCCTGACCAAGACGGCCGTCGCCTACCACTTCCACCCGAAGGACCGCCTGGCCGTCGAGCTGCTCTCCCCCGTGGCCGACGACATGCTCGCCCTCCTCGGCACCCGGTACGCCGCCCGAGCGGACTTCGTCGAGGCCCTCGTCGGGTTCGCGGTGCGCTACCGCTCGGTGATCCGCCTGTTCATGGAGGACCTGGCCGCCGACGACTCCATGGCCGAACCCGGCTCCGAACGCGAGAAGATCGCCACGTTCAGGGACGAGATCTACGCCAAGCTCGTGGGCGACGACCCCACCCCGGAGACCCGGCTGAAGAGCTGGGCCCTGCTCGGGGCGCTGCAGTGGGGCGCGGTCAAGACGATGGACCTGCCGGAGGAGCAGGTCAGGCAGACCCTGCTCGAGGCCGCGAAGGCGTTCTGACGCGGCACCCCCGTAGGGCCTTCATCCCGTCAGAGACCCAGCGTCTCGCGTTCGACGTGATCGAGCGCGAAACGCACCGCGCCGAGCGCCACCCCCTCGTCCCCGAGCGTGGACGCCACCACCTCGGGCGAGCTCACGCACAACTCGGCCAGGTGCCGCCGGACCGGTTCCAGCAGCACGTCACCGGCCCGCGAGGAGCCACCTCCGCCGAGCACCAGCAGATCGGGGTCGATGGCCAGGGCGAGCGCCGAGGCGCCGACGGCCAGATGTCCGGCATAGCGCTCCACCCGCCCCACGGCGTCACGCTCGCCCTTCAGCGCCGCCTCGAACACCTCGCCCGCCGAGGTCCCCTTGACCAGCTCGCGGGCGGCGTCCTCCCAGCCGACCTGCCGCAGGGTGCCGATCTCCCCGGCAGCCCCGCTCCGCCCGCGGTGCAGCCGGCCCCCGATGAGGATGCCCGCCCCGGCCCGGTGCCCGATCAGGACGTACACGATGTCGGCGGCGTGCCGCGCGCTCCCGCGCCAGTGCTCGGCGAGCGCGGCCAGGTTGGCGTCGTTGGCCGCCAGCCCGGGGCATCCGAACCACCGCCCCGCCACCCCCGCCAGGTCCAGCCCCGTCCACCCCGGCAGGGGGAGCGACAGCGTCACCCGCCCCGTGCGGTCGACGATGCCCGGCGTCCCGGCGGCCACGGCCCAGACCCGCCTCCGCGCGACCCCCGCGCCGTCCACGCACCTCAGCGCCGCGCTTCGGGCGGCCTCCACCCGCTCATGGGCGGCCGCGCCGGCGTCCACCTCCGCCCGCTCCCACGCGACCACCTCACCGTTGAGATCGGCCAGCGCCACCACGATGCCGTCGCCGCCGACCTCCAGGCCGACCACGTGACCGGCGTCCGCGCGGAACCCGAACCGCCGCGCGGGCCGCCCCATCACGCCCTCGTCGGGCGGCACCTCCCTGACGTAGCCGCGCTCGGCCAGCTCGTCGAGCACCGCCTCCACGGTCTGCCTGGACAGCCCCGTGACCCGGCCGAGCTGGGTCAGCGTGGCCACGCCCTCGCGGCGCAGGGCCCTGAGCGTCGCCTGGGTGTTCACTTTGCGCAGCAGGGACGCGTCACCGGGCCGGAGCTCGGTCAACTTATGAGACCCTCTCCCATAACTCCCCTATTGACGTCTACCAGCCAGGATCCTAGCATCGGCGGACATACGCGAATTGGTTACATAAGTAGGAGGCGTGATGGTGACTCTCGCCGTCGTCGGCGCGGGTTCGCGAGGCACGTCCTATGCCCGCCATGCCGTCGAGTCGGGCCAGGCACGGGTGGTCGCGGTGGCCGATCCGCTGGACGGCCGCCGCGGCAGGTTCCCGGAGGCGACGCCGTACGCGGACTGGCGGGAGCTGGCCGCCCTGCCGCGCCAGGCCGACGCGGTGATCATCGCCACCCAGGACCGTGACCACGTCGAGCCCGCGGTGCGCTTCGCCGAGCTGGGCTACGACATCCTCCTGGAGAAGCCGATGGCGGTCTCGGAGGACGACTGCCGCGCCATCGTGGCCGCCTCGGAACGTTCCGACGCGATCTTCGCCGTGTGTCACGTGCTGCGCTACACCCCGTACACCCGGGCCTTGAAGGCCCTGCTCGACGCGGGCCGGATCGGCGAGATCGTCAACATCCAGCACCTGGAGCCGGTGGGGTGGTGGCACCAGGCGCACTCGTACGTGCGGGGCAACTGGCGCCGTACGGACGAGTCGACGTTCATGCTGCTCGCCAAGTCCTGCCACGACCTCGACTGGCTCGTCCACGTCACTGGCAGGCGCGTCACCCGCGTCTCCTCCTTCGGCAACCTCCACCACTTCACCCCCGAGAACCGCCCGCCGGGCGCCGCCGACCGCTGCCTCGACTGCGCCGTCGAGCCCGACTGCGCCTACTCCGCGAAGCGGATCTACCTTCCCCGCGCGGGGCGGCACGAGTGGCCGCTGTCCGTCCTCACCGACGACGTCTCGGAGCAGGGCGTCCTCGAGGCCCTGCGGACCGGCCCGTACGGCAGGTGCGTGTACGCCTGCGACAACGACGTGGTCGATCACCAGGTCGTCAACATGGAGTTCGAGGGCGGCACGACGGCCTCGTTCACCATGACCGCCTTCACCCCGGCCCTCCACCGGCAGACCCGCGTCTTCGGCACCCGCGGCTCCATCGAGGGCGACGGCAACCTCCTGACCGTCCACGACTTCGTCACCGGCCGGATCGAGACCGTCGACACCAGTGCCACGGGCGACGCGACGGCCAGGGGCGGCCACGGGGGCGGTGACGAGGGGCTGGTCGAGGCGTTCCTCAAGGCGATCGCCACCCGGGACCGCACGTCGATCCTCTCCGCGCCGGGCGAAAGCCTGCACAGCCACCTCATCGCCTGGGCGGCCGAGAACTCCCGCCTGACGGGCGAGACCGTAACCCTCCGCGGAGTCTGAAGAGCCGGGATACTGGGATCTGACGGGCGAGACCGTATCCCTCCATGGCGTCTGAAGAACCGGGATACTGGGACGCCAGACCGTCCACAAACGGGGAGTTCGCGGCGTGCGTACCTGGTTCGAAGCTGAGGAGCCCGAGGAGTTCGAGGCGGCCAAGGACCTGCTGATCCGACGTTGCCTCACCTGGGCCGGCGAGCACGGCCGCCCGGCCGACGGCGTGCTGCTCTCCGCCGCCCTCGAGGCCCGCCACGACAGCCGCGACGGGCGCCTGGCGTATTGGGACGACGAACTGGTGCGGCGTTTCCTGCTGCGCTGGATCCCCTACCACCTGGTGGCCCCGCACGACGTCCTCGAAGCCGCCCCGGAGACCCTGCGCACGTGGCTGGCCTACCTCACCGCCACCGGCCTGCGCGACCCCCGCGGCACCACCTCGGAGGAGGCGCTCGCGGCGGCCGCGGCCGAATACCCGGCCGCCCTCGACGACCTCCACCGCCAGGGACTGGCGAAATTCTGGGCCCAGAAGGCACTGGAGCACGACGTCGACATCGCCGACCCCCGCGCCTTCGAACGCTTCAGGAAGGACATCGACGCGGGCCGGATCGACTACGACCAGGGCGTGCTCACCAAACTCCTGGAAGCCCGCTTCGCCGGGGCGACCCTCGACGACGAACGCGCCTTCGCCCAACCCCCCATCACCCTCCCCCCACCCGCCGACCTGGCCGAGGCCGCCACCCGCAGCCGGACCGTCCAGCGCCTCATCACCCTGGCCGACTGGCTGCGCACGGACGGCCGGCCCCTCACCAAGGCGGGCAACCTCTCCCTCACCGACGCCCGCGAACTGTCGGCCCTCCTCGACACCGGCGAGGAGAGGCTCCGGGTCCGCAGCTCCGCCGAGCTCCCCCACCTGGTCCTCCTCCTCGCCTGGGCCAAGAAGCTCCGCCTGACCCGCACCGCCAAGGGCCGCCTCCTCCGGGTGGCCAAGGCCACCCCTTTGTTGCGCGACCCGGAAGCGCTGTGGAGGCACGCGTTCGACCTCCTCCCGAAGCTGGGCCAGGTGATCATCGCCCCCATCGCCACGTGGCGGCCCGCCGCCCTCCTGGCGGACGCCTTCGACGAGATCCTGCCCGACGTCCTCAACACCATCTACGGCATGGACGACATGCCCATGATCCGGCTTGAGGAGACGGTGTGGCTGGCCTGCCAGGAGTTCTTCGTCCTGGACGACCAGGAGGAGCACCTGCGTGACCTGCTGCGTCGCCAGGTCGCCACGGATCTGAAGCGCACGTTCGAGGTCCTGTCCGACCTCGGCGCCGTGACCCTCACCCACGGCCCCGCCGACCCGCTCTACGCCAGCGACCTCGACCACGAGGACCAGGAGCTCTCCCCGGAGGCCGTCGACCGCCTCCGGGCCGGCCTCACCGCCCCCGACCTCCTCCTCGTCAACCTGACCCCCCTCGGCCGCCACGGCGTCCGCCACCGCCTCCTCGCCGACGGCCGCGACGCCCCACTCCTCGGCGAACTGGCCACCGCCCCACCGTCCGGCCTCCTGGGCGTGCTCAGCCAGCACTACCCGCTGGAGGACGCCGTCACGGAGCTCAACGGATGGCTCGCCCAACCCGGCCAGACCATCGATGCCCTGGTCCAGGCCATCCGCGACTGCCCGTTCCGCACCCGCACCGCCATCCTCCTCAACGTCCTCACCGAATCCCTCCCCCAGGGCCGCACCCTCCTCCGAGACCTACGCCACGACCCGATCCTCGGCCCCGCCGTCTGGACGGAACTCATCGACGCCGGGGAACTGGATCCTGAGTCGCTGAGCGAGCGGGAGCACCTGCTGCTGGGGGCGGAGAACCTTCTGTCGTTGCTGGAGGTCGGAGGACCGGAAGAACTCATCGGGCAGCTCAGGGGGATGGCGGGCGGGGAGGCGTACGAGCTGGTGGAGGCGGTGCTGGCGTCGGGACACCATGACGAGGTGGGGTTGCGAGAAATGCGCGACCTGGTCGCCGAGTCACTTCGCAAGACCGCCCGCCATCCCCTACGCCTCGTCCCCACCCGACCGCCCGGGGCCCGGGGTCGCCGAAAGAAGCGCAAGCATTAGTCCTGCGATTTGGACCGAATGACTTTGAGCTCGTCGGCGATCCGCCCCGCCGACGAGACGGGATCCTCGTGCTCCCAGACACGAATGACCGTCCACCCGGCCTCGGCCAGGATCCTGTCCGTCTCATTGTCTCGAGCCCTATTCTTCACGACCTTCTCCGCCCAATAGTCGGCGTTCGTCGCGGCCTTCGTGTGGTGCTGGGGGCAGCCGTGCCAGAAACAGCCGTCCATGAAGACCGCGACCTTCGCCTTGGTGAAGACCAGATCGGCGGTACGGCGAATGCTCGGCAGAGGGCGGATGGAGACTCGATACCGCAGGCCCAGGGCATGGACTGCACGCCTGAGAGCGAGCTCGGGCTTGGTGTCCCGGCCTTTGTTGGCCTTCATACTCCTGCGAACGCCTTCGCTGGATGCACTGGTCGGCCTCTCCACAACCATGGGTCCACACCCTATTCGATCTAGTGTTGAGCGCCTACCAGAAGTTCTGCGCGTAACAGGGCGTCAGATCGCGGCCAACCAGGTATGACAGGGGCCTCGCCGGGGCATGGGCGGACAGGAGTCTGCCTGGAACCCATGACCGTCTACCAGGATCGTCAGTGACCACCGACCGGGGTTTCCTGATGACCGCTAACAGCCGCCAAGAAGTGTTCTGGGCAGCTGAGTCACAATGGCCGCTCAGGGTCGCGACAACGGCTAGCACGTTCCAACTGCAGGTTGCTAGCGTCGACAGAGGCCCATGCGGTCGCTTCCATACGGAGAAGCCTGCCGCATCCTTTGCGACGGCTTGCTCTCGCTATCCGCTCCGAGTCCTGTCACCGTCGGACCCCCGCCAGGTGAGCGGAGTGGCCATCCCCTGCCTCAGCGCCCAAGCAGCAAGACAAACCGGGCTAAACTGCCTCTGCACGATCATGTAGTGTCACGGGAGGCACTGTGGCGAAGAACGCTGGCGCGTTTCCTGAGCATGCCTTATCGGATTTGAAGGTCACCGCACAGAATTACCTGGACGCGATCGACCGAGTTCAGGTGCAGTCACTCAGTCATGACTCCTGGTTGGAATCTGCGGCGCAACTCGGCGGCTTATCGGCCACCATGCGAGACGCTGTCTCACAGGTGAACCGGGCACTCGGGATCCCATCCGGCCAGGAAGCCATCTTGCGGTACCTGCGGAATCACATCGGAACGCCTGTACCCGCTCATGCCCTGAGCGGCGTCGCAGGAATTTCGGAATGGGCACGGCGGGTACGCGAGCTCCGGGTCGAGCACGGTTGGCCGATCGAGTCGAGCATCAACCGCGACGACGTGCCTCATGACCACTACAGGCTTGCCGCGGACGAGCCCGACACAGACCTCGCGGAGCGCTGGCGGGTCGCCAAAGCCGCGCGCAACCTCAGGAAGGCAGGAGGCGCTAAGACCTCCGGGAAAGACAGACTCCTTCATTACCTCAAGGAGATCTCGCCTCGCGGCGCCGACAAGGAACAACTAGCTTATGTCGCGATCATCCACGACTGGCCCCGCCGGATGCGTGAACTTGAGGAAGAGGGCTGGCAGATCGTCTCGAACATCGACGACCCAAGCCTGCCACCAGGTTCATATCGGCTGCCTACTCTGATCAAGCGTCCGCCTCGTGTACGTCAGGCCATCAAACTCCGCCACAAAATCCTCGAGCGGGACAAGAAGACTTGTCAGGATTGCGGCGCCGTACCCGGTCAAGGCGTTGCGCTCCAAGTGCACCATGTCCTGCCCGTGCACCAAGGCGGCGACAATGACGAGCGCAACCTCGTGACGCTCTGCTACAATTGCCATGGAGGTAGGCACGCTCTGATGGGCACCTCACCGAGGGACGAGTTGCTCCACCCGGACCAGGAGCCGGATCTGAAGCATCAGTAGACGGACGGGTCACTCGCGCCAGGTTCTGCCTTCTCGTGCTGCCACGCTTGCACTGCCGGTCGCGGCCGGGATGCGGGGTAAATAGATAGCAAGCGTAGGTTCCGTGTTGAACCGCCAAGGTCGTACGGAGAAAGCCCCCACGCTCGTGATTCGTCGATCATCGCCTAGCCAGGCCATCCGTGCCAAGATCGACGCCCTTTCACCTCCGACCGTGATTTGGTCAAGGCCATCGAGGACGTCGCCGGGCTCGGCGGCGGTCAGGCGCCTTGGGCCCCACATGTGCCGAACATGCTGCCTGTGACCCCTGATACTGTCGGTGGCCCCCAGTACGCTGTGTGCTCGTCCATCAGCTTGCGGCCCATGGGACTACTGACCACAGAAACTGTGGCAGCATCGTCCCGAGTAACACACCCCTGGAGATCAAGTGCACCCTGTCAAGATTGTTGACTTGTTCGCCGGTCCTGGCGGGCTCGACGTGGCAGCGGAGAAGCTCGACATAGCAACAGTGGGTGTGGAATGGGATGCCTCGGCTTGTGAGACCCGGAGGGCCGCCGGCCTGGCCACGGTAGAGGGGGACGTCCGCAAATACGGCCCTTCCGATTTCCCCGAAGCGGACGTACTGGCGGGAGGACCCCCGTGCCAGACCTTCACCGTCGCCGGCGGTGGAGCCGGCCGCAGGGCGCTCGATGACGTACTGCGCTTCGTCAAACGTATGGTCGCCCGAGAAGACCGACACGAGATCGACCAGGATCTGGCCAAGCTAGAGGACGAGCGAACCGGATTGGTGCTGGAGCCTCTACGCTGGGCCCTTGAAGCGATCGACAACGAGAACAACACTCCCTATCGGGCGATCATTCTTGAGCAGGTTCCAGCGGTGCTCCCGGTGTGGGAGGCTTACGCAGCAGCTCTCTACGACGAGGGTTATAAGGTGGACTGCCGCATCCTGCGCACAGAGGAATACGGTGTCCCGCAGACCCGCAAGAGGGCAGTGCTCATCGCTCGCTACGGCGATGAAGTGGTGGCCCTGCCCGACCCCACGCATCGGCCCTACCGGAAGGGTGTCCCACGTGAGGCCGGAGACCAGGCACTTGAGCCGTGGAGAAGGATGGCAGACGTGCTTGATCGGCAGTCGCCGTTCCGCGTCATCTCGAATTACGGCACTGGCGGGGACCCCAAAGCTCGCGGTCGTCGTGCCTCCTGGGAACCATCCGCCACGGTAACCGGAAAGATCTCCCGCAACCGTGTCGTCGCACTGGACGGCGCTGAATTGGAACGCTTTTCTCATCCGGAAGCGGGCTGCCTTCAAACTTTTCCTGTTGACTATCCGTGGTCGGGACGCGACGTGGGTCAGCAGATCGGAAATGCCGTCCCACCTCGATTGGCCATGCACATCCTTTGCGCCGCATTCGGCAGGGGCCGTCCAAGCAAAGAACTGTTGCAGAGTCTCGAGACCTGGAGATCCGGTGAAGCTGCAGAGCCAGAAGCTTTCGACCTCACAGCTGAGGCCGACGTGGAATATGCCTGATGTTCGTCGGACGCATCACTGACAATTCCCACCACCTCTTCAGCACACTTCGAGCCAGCGACCTGGGACTTTCGCAACCCAGGCAGATCATCCTGCTCGCATGGCATCACCGCTTACCCGATGCAGGTGAGAAGCACTATGGCATGCAGGAACTGTCTATTCCCTAAGTCCTACATCAGCAGACGATAGCTTCCCTGCGCCAGTTGCGGATCTTCGTCGGAAGATCGGATTTCCCAGCCATCGGCCCTCAAATCATCGATCGACGATTTCCAGCCGCCGGTCCTGGTGACATAGTCAAGATCCTCTCGATCAACCGCATCGGGACTGACGGCCTTCAGGAAGGCGAGGACACGGTCGCGGACAGCGCCACCATTTCTGCGAATGTCGGCGGCGAGGCGCCATCTCCACGCCAGATGTTCGTCCGGTTCTGGTCGGAGAAGGACGTACTGATCAGAGCGAAGATCAGGCGACTGCACCCCGCTCTCGATAGGCCAGCCATGCTCCACGCGTAACTCCCGGACTCGCCGCGCCCACTCGGCGATCCCAGCAACGCCGGACAACTCCGGGCCCGAGACAACCTGGCCTACGTGTCTCAGTAGAAATCGAAGCAGACGCTGTTGCGCTCCGCCCAGTCCCAGGAGAACGCCGACTTTCGCCATGTGCTCACGATGAAGCGCCATGCTGAGCCCAACAGCCGCACTGACATCCTGCCAGTCGTCCTCCATCACCCTGTCGGCCTTGGCGATCTCGTCCAAGTGGTCAGCAGCGACCTGCAGAGCATCACGCGCGCTGGCGATTGCAGAGCGTAGCTCGTCGTCCGAACGCATGGGCACAGTCTGACACGCACGGCGCCCTGTACGCCCGCGATATCTGGTCGCACATCGCGCTTCCGGCAGACTGGGCATCGCCCTGCTGATTCTGTAATGATCTACCGTCGGCACGGCTTAGGCTTCGGTGGCACTAGGACTTTACGCCCAAGGACTCCAAAGTCGATCTGGACGCGTTCATAGCAGGACGACCATGGTGCACACGGAACGGGGGTATTGATGACCGCCGACGGCAACTGGGGTCAGGAAGACCTGGATCTGGTTCACTGGCTCGAGCAGCACCGCGCAAACACACTCAGGGCATACGGAGCGGATCGGCTCCTGCTCGGAGAGCATGCCAACCAAGAGGACAGCTACAGGACCGGCGGTTACTCACGGCGGCAGATTCTCGAACTAGTTCAAAATGCTGCCGACGCACAGTACCAAGACCAGCATGGGCAAGTTGAGATACGCCTGGTCAATGGCACTCTTTACTGCGCGAACGAGGGCAGGGCATTCTCCCGCCAGGGCCTCGAGGCAATCTGCCACGCCTTCCTCAGCGACAAGCGAGACGAAGCGATCGGCAGGTTCGGACTCGGTTTCAAGTCCGTCCTGGGCATCACCGGAACACCGGCCGTCTTCAGCCGGTCGATCAGCTTCGCGTTCGACGCTGAACGAGCGGCGCAGGAACTACGATCCCTCGGTCCGGGCTCCACTCGGTTTCCTGTCCTCCGTATGCCTGCCCACCTCGACGTGATGGAGGAGATCGCCCGCGACGCGGTACTCGCCGAACTGACGGCTTGGGCGACCACAGTCGTCCGCCTGCCTTTGTCGGGGGACGCGACTCGTTTGGAGGAGGAACTCCGGGACTTTCCCATGGAGTTCCTCCTGTTCGTGCCCAGAGTGTCCGTGCTGCGGATCGTGGTCGACCGCCCTGGATCGGAACGAGTCGAGCTGGAACATGAGTGTGTCGTGCGCCCCGACGGAGTACACCGACTGCAGACCCGCGGTCGCGAGCCGTCGGACTGGCGTGTGTGGCACGCCCTGCACAGTCCGTCGCCCCAAGCCCTGCAAGAGGTCGGGGAAGCCATCAAGCGCGCGAGTGTCAGCGTGACCTGGGCGGCGCCGTTGACTGCCGATGTCTCGGCGTTGGGACGGTTCTGGGCTTACTACCCGCTGGCAGAGACGACCTCGCTGCGGGGAATTCTGAACGCACCTTGGCAAGTCAACGACGACCGTACGAGTCTCCTCCGCGGACGGTTCAATCAGGAAATTCTTGAACGGGTCGCCGTTCTCGTAGCCGAAGGTCTACCTACTCTCAGTAGCGCTGCAGATCCTGCCCGTCACTTCGACTACTTGCCTGCACGAGGTCGCGAGGCGCCGAATTTCGCCGACCGGTTCCTTGCAGAACGCGTGCCCCAGTTGATTGCGGCAGAAGCCTGCATTCCTGACCGCGACGGAGTGCTCCGCCGCATCGATGCGTTGCGCTTTCCAAATCAGGAACAGGTACGACTCGATCCTGCCTTGCTCAGGGCCTGGTATTCGTCACCCGGATGCCCTCGCTCGGTGCCCCATGTCCAGTGCTTCCGCAACGCAATCCGACAGGCGCGTCTGCGCAGCCTCATCCGAGTGGACGACGCACGAGCGACGGATGTCGAATTGGGCGCCGCGGACTGGCTGCAACAGATCGTCGGGGAGGCGACCGACGAAGAATGCGCGTCCGCGCTCCGGGTGATCGCGGTGACGAAAGACGAGAATACCCGTCGCGATTTTCTCGCCGCCGAAATCCTTCCCGACGACGGCGGCCGTTTGTGGCCCCTGAACGCGACTCGGGACGTCTTCCTTCATGGGAACGTCCTGACTCAGCAGGCCGAAATAGCCCTGGTGCGACAGTCCCTGCTGGCGCTACCCGATGTCGAACGTTTCCTTCGAGACCTTGGCTTCAAGGACGTCGACCCGGGGCACGAGCTTGCCAAGCTGACACGTGCGGCCACCAGGAAGTGGACAGGCGTCGAATGGGCGGAGTTCTGGCGGCTGGTCTCCGAGGTGCCGAAATCTGTGGCGGAGCAGCATCTGGAGGACCATCTCGCCGAGGGGCGCAGGCTCAAGGTCAAGTGTAAAGACGGCTGGTGGCACTACTCCGACGAAGTGGTCATCGCCGGCGAGATCTCGCCACGAAATCCGGTGATGGTCCTCAACCAGAACTTCCATGACGACCTGCATGCTGATCTGCTGCGACGGATAGGCATTGCTGTCCGCCCCCTGGCGAGCCGTGCTCTGACTCAGGACTCGACCTATTTGGAGTACCTCCGACGAACCCGGACGGAGTATCTGGCGAAGCTGCCGGCGCGGGGACGGCCTTCGGACAAGGAACTCGGTTTCCTCGACCACGATCCGGTGGGCCCCCTGCACGTCCTCCGCAGATTTCGCGATTCCAGCGATCTCGATGCCTGCGTGGGTTGGACCCATGCTCTCCTTCGAATGGACGTCCCCGACACATGGCTGTTCGGGCACTTCACCCGCAAGTCCCTTCCGCGTATTCAAGTGCTCGCCCCCTCTGTGTGGACAGCCCGCGAATATGGCCTGCTGGCCACTCCTTGGGGGCCACGTCCAGCAGCACTGAGCGTGGCCAGGTCGCTCTCGGAGTACGCGCCGCTCCTGCCTGTCGCCGAGTGCCAAGCGGCCGACAAGCTGTCGCTGACCGAGTCTCTTGAGGAGATCACTCCAGGTATCTGGCAGGAGTTCCTCGATCGTCTGCCGGCGACCGGAGACCCGTGGACTCTCGGCAGATTGGTCGCCGAGGCCGCTCGGAGTCTGGCCGAGGACCAGGTTCCCGAGTATGTTCCGGCGATCAGCGGCTCCTCGGGATGCCAGGTTGCGCGTGAGGAACTTCTGATCGCCAGAACGGAGGAAGAAGGGCGAGTTCTCGCCGAACGTCGGCCTCCCTACATCGCGGTCTCCGACGAGGCACTCGCGACACTGCTGGTCGACAAGTGGGACTGTGCTCTTGCTTCCTCCCGATTGCGGGTGGAAGTGCTGGCGGAGAGTCCAGCCGAGCCGGTCGTCGTGTTGGACCGATACAGGGGCCTTCGTCCGTTGGCGACCGAGGTGTTCAACCACGTGGAACTCATCGAATGCGGCGAGCTCTTCCGACAGATCACGGGACCGGACGGAGTCGATCGGGAACCAACGGACCTGTTGCGCGAGGGCAACGTGGTCTACCATCGCTCGGACCTGAGAGATGAGGATCTTCTCTTGCGGCTCGCAGACGAGTTCGACGTCGAGTTGACCTCGAACTCCATCAGCCGCATCCTCAATGATGCGCAGGACGAGGCGGTCGAGAGAAGTATCGCGCTCTGCCGGGCCCAACGTGACCCTGCCAGAAAACTGCTGTGTCTCCTTGACGAGCACAGGCTCGAAGCAAGGCTTCCCACTGGGTTGCTGAAGACAGTACGCAAGCTCGATGACGACAAAGGGCCTCAACAGATTGCCAGGTTGTTGCTGGATGTCCACGGTTACGACGTGTTGAGGGAATGCCGTCACGACCTGGAAGCGGCAGGGTTCCCAGTACCCGACCGCTGGGCCGGAAGTCCGCCCGCCGTGGGTTTCGTTCGTAGGCTCGGCTTCCCCACCGAATACGCTGGGGAACGCGGTTCGTACCTTGAACCCGACCTGACCGTGTTCGGCCCCCCTCGCCTCGGCCCTCTCCACCCCTATCAACAGGAACTTGCCGACAGGATTCGACACCTCATCACTGGGCGGGAGCGGGGCTTGATGTTCCTGCCGACTGGTGCGGGCAAGACAAGGGTGACTGTACAGGCGCTGGCGACGGCGTTCATCGAGGACGGTTTGGTCGGGCATCTGTTGTGGGTGGCCCAAAGCGATGAGTTGTGCGAGCAGGCCGTGCAGACGTGGTCTGCCGTCTGGCGTGACGTCGGGGACGGTCGCGCACTTCGGATCTGTCGCCTCTGGGATCGCAACGAGATCGCCGAAGGCGAGAACGAACTCATGGTGGTCGTGGCCACTGATGCGAAGCTCTCTGGCTGTCGTGGCAACCCGGACTACGCATGGCTCGCGCGACCCACTGCGGTCGTGATCGATGAGGCACATGAAGCAACCGGTAAGGACTACACCGAACTCCTCGCCTGGCTCGGCCTAGATGGTCGTCACCCAAGCAGGCCGCTGCTCGGGTTGACCGCCACACCGTTCAAAGGGACGAGCGAGGAGAATACCCGGCAGTTGGCGAAGCGGTTCGGCAACAACCTGATCGATGTCCTCGGTGAGGACCCCTATGGGATGCTGCAGCGTCTGGGAGTCTTGTCTCAGGTCGAGCACCAGATCCTCGACGGTGGAGCCGTGTCGCTTGACGCCGAGGAAGCCAAGATCACCCAACGCACACGGCTGTTGCCGTCTCGGGTTTTGGAGCGCCTCGGGCGTGACGAGGCCAGAACGTCGCGATTGTTGGAACACATCGAGAGCCTGCCACCGGACTGGCCAATCCTCGTGTTCGCCGCCTCTGTGTTGTCGGCCCAAGTTCTGGCCGCCCTGCTTCGTGTCCGGGGAATCTCCGCGGCTTCGGTCAGCGGTTCCACCCGCATCCATGAGCGGCGCCGAAACATCAAAAGGTTTCGAAGCATGGAGATCAGGGTTCTCACGAACTGCAACGTCTTGACTCAAGGTTTCGACGTTCCGGGGGTCAGGGCGTTGTACATTGCCCGCCCTACTTTCAGCCCCAACGCGTACATCCAGATGGTCGGACGCGGCTTGCGCGGCCCGGCCAACGGCGGCAAATCTCATTGTCTGGTGGTCAACGTGGCCGACACGTTCGGGCAGTTCGGCGAGCGTCTCGCGTACAGAGAATTCGACTACCTCTGGGACCGACAGGGCGGACGGCACACATGAAAATGATCCCGGCTGTAGAGACCTTCGGCCGCGTCGAAAGTGCTGCGGAGCGGCGGGTGGCCGAACTCCTCGCCCAGGTGGACCTGGAGGTACCCACGGCCTGTCTGTATTCGTTGCGATTGCCGGTCCATGAATACAAGCGGATGTCCGAGGTTGACTTCGTCGTGGTGTGGAACGACACAGTCCTGGTGATCGAGGTCAAGGGCGGACGCATCCACCGGCGAGACGGGCTCTGGACCTTCATGGATCGCTATGGGCATGCCCACCAGAAACGCGAAGGCCCCTTTGAACAGGCAAGTTCCGCCATGTTCGCTCTGGAGCGCCGGCTCAAAGATCGTTTGCCGAGTCTCGATGTCGCCTTCGGCTTTCTGGTGCTCACTCCGGATCAGGATCTCGGCCAGGACCTGGAGTGGGAGCCATCCCAACACGCCGGCCCTCGTGCCATGAGCATCCGTGGTCTGGAACAGGCGCTACGGCGCGCCCGTACCTTCTGGCACCAACGCCTGGGACGTCGCGTACGAGGTGGCGCCTACAGGCAGTTACTGAACGTCCTACGACCGGACTTCGACCGGGTGCCTACCTTGGCCGCGCGAGTCGTTGGGCTCGAGCATGAATACGTCCAGCTCGCCGAACGGCAGTACGACCTGATCATCGGTCTCGAAAGCAACGATCGAATCGTGTGCGACGGCGGTGCTGGATCCGGAAAGACGCTGCTTGCTGTGGAGACGGCACGTCGCGCTGCAGCCTCCGGCTGCAAGGTCATACTGACGTGTCGTTCCACGTTGCTCGCCGGCGTCCTTGGCGACGCCCTGGAGAACTGCGACGTCGTCTGTGGTGCATTGGGCGAGCTGAACGGGACACCACCGGCCGACGTCCTGGTCGTCGACGAAGCCCAAGACCTCATGGACGTCGACTCCCTGCTGCAGTTGGACGCGCTGGTCCAAGGCGGATGGGCGTCCGGTCGCTGGCGCATCTTCTGCGATCCCAACAACCAGGCCAACGTCGACGGCGTATTCGACCAGGAAGCCTTTCGAGAGCTCACAGCCACCGCCGTGTCCATCAATCTGCCCTACAACTGTCGCAACACCGCGCCGGTGGTTCTGCAGACCCAACTGGTCACTGGTGCGGACCTCGGAGTCCCCAGAGCAGGCGCTGGCCCCGCTGTCGAATACAAGCGTTGCGATGACGATCTGCACGCGGCTCGGCTGCTGGACGCACATCTCAGCAAGCTACGGCAAGAAGATGTTGACCTGGCCGACGTGGCTGTCGTCACCCTTCGAGACCGAGTGCAGGACAGCTCTGCCATCCACTCCAAGGCATTCCGCTCCGGCAAACTCAAGGACCACCCGGATCCGCGAACGCGGCGACCCGGTACCGCTCAGCTTGTCACGACGGCACAGATCAAAGGGCTGGAAGCAGCCCACGTCTGCCTAGTCGACATCGGAGACATCAATGACACCATCGGGTCAGCGCGCCTCTATGTGGCCATGACCCGGCCACGAATCAGTCTCTGGCTCGCCATCAGCGCTACCGTCTGGCAGCAGATCGAGCAGGGCCACAGCAAAGGAGGCACGCAATGAGCCGACGCGATCCGAGCGACGTACGCGAAGATCTGCTCGCCTACCTGCGTAGCCAATACGTAGGCCCGGTCTCTGGGCAGGAGGAAGTCCTCCATACCAGGCCGGAACACACCTATCTTGTCGGCACGCTCTATCCGCAAGGCTTGTCAACGGAACGGCATTTCGGCGACAGTCTCGGCACGGATGCACATGACGAGGAGCTGGATGAACCCATCGAGATGGCCAACAATTGGCATCCGGCTTCGGCGGCCATCTCCTTCTTGCACGATGCCCCTCGATTGCACTGCCGGATCACGGCCGGAACCTACGAAAGGACGCACAGCCAGGAAGTGCACGGCCACCGTGACCGCTGGGTAAGACGGGAATGGCACGACGAGGTGATCTTGAACTCCGACGGTACACCGGAGGACAACAAGGTCGACCTCTTCGAAGGTCGAGCCAGACTGATCTGTATCTGGCGCAGAGAAGGCACGGCCTGGCTCGTCACCGTCGCGTTGGAGAATGTTGCCGAGCACGACGAGGCGGAGTCTCCTCCACCAACTGAGATGTGCCTCTTCCAGGCGGCCTTTGTCTGCCACGTCCAGGGCGGTCACGTCCTTCCGTATCCAAGCAGCGCAGACTTGTCCGACGATCCCGAGGATCAAGAACTCCGGCTGCTCTACCGGCGCCGGCTTGTCTACGGCATCGGGCATGGATGTTCAGTCGAGTGGGTCGAGGATCCGGACGGGGAGATCCGCACTGTACGGACGGAAATGCTGCCCAGCACTGCCGTACTAGGTGTCGCCCCACCGGCGGGCGGAGGTGATGTGCTCCGACTCGCTCATCTCGCCGACGAGTCGGTCCACGACGACGTTCTCTGCCGAGAGCTCACAGAATTCGTCAACGAGTACGAAGCCTGGATTGCGGATCGGGTGCGAGAGGCTCGTACTCTGGAGTACTTCCACCAACCCCCTGCACAGAGACTCATCGAACGAATGCGGCGCGCAGTGAAACGGATGCACGAAGGAATCAACCTTCTGCGTCGAGATCAAAAATGCATGCTTGCGTTCCGCCTTGCAAACGCGGCCATGTACGAACAGATCTGCCAGACACGACACATGAAGGAACAGCCCGGCGCATTGGGTGTACCGTTGAGCGCGAGAGGCACGCTCAGCGAACCTCGCTGGCGGCATTTCCAACTCGGTTTCCAGCTGCTCAGCTTGGCGTCGACCGCCGACAAGATGCATCCCGACCGCGGAGTCGTCGATCTCATCTGGTTTCCCACGGGCGGCGGAAAAACTGAGGCGTACCTTGGGCTCGCTGCCTTCGAAATGATCCGCCGGCGCCTCGTAGACGGCCTACGCGGCGGCGGCACCGCAATCCTCACCCGCTACACCCTTCGGCTTCTCACCAGTCAGCAGTTTCAGCGCGCCGCAACCCTCATCTGTGCTCTGGAACGCCTTAGAGAAAGGCACCCCGACCTACATGAGGCCCCGCCTTTCAGTATCGGCCTGTGGGTCGGCGGCGATACCACCCCGAACACGTACAAGGATGCCCTCGACCGAACCAAGGTTCTCTTTCTTGCTCAGAAACCGGAGAACCCTTTCCAACTTCAGAACTGCCCGTGGTGCAGCACTTCGATCGTCCCAGAGCGACGTCAACCGAGCGCACCAGGTGGAGGACCCAGTCCTGCATACGGCGTCAGGTCCACGAAGAATACTTTTGAACTTTTCTGCCCGCATCCGGATTGTGCGTTCCACGAATTTCTGCCGGTAAGTGTGGTCGACGATCATATCTTTGCCGAGCCCCCGACGCTAATATTGGCAACCGTGGACAAACTAGCCCGTTTGCCCTGGGTTCAGGATGCAGGTCGGCTGTTCGGGCGAGGCTCCGTGCCTTACAACGCACCGAGTCTGGTGATTCAGGATGAGCTGCACTTGTTGTCCGGCCCACTGGGGACGACCGTCGCACTGTACGAGGCAGCAGTGCACTCCTTGCTGGGCTGGGATGGCGGCAATCCCAAGATTGTTGCATCGACAGCCACCATCCGCGCAGCAGACGAGCAGGTGCGGGGCCTTTACGGCGCTGCCGTAAAGCTTTTCCCGCCCAGCGGACTCGATGCAGACGACAGCTATTTCGCGCGTACAGATCAGGCAAGCCCGGGCCGACTGTACCTCGGCCTGATGCCGCAGGCATTCACGCAGGCTTCGGCCACGATCCTGAGCAGTGTGGCGATTCTTCAGGCTCCTGCCGTGCTCGGGTTGTCCGGCGATGACCGGGATGCTTACTGGACACTGGTCGTTTACCACAACAGTCTTCGTGAACTGGGACGAACGGTGACCCAGGTCCGCGACGACGTCGATGCCATGTTGCAGGCGCGTAGAACCGATGCCGCAACTTTCCGAGGGCTACGTGGCAACGGGGTTGTGGAACTCACGAGCAACGTCCCTGCAGACCAATTGCCAGAGATCATCAGGCGTCTCGAGCGAAAAATCGATCAGGGCGACGCCGTCGACGTGTTGGCCACCACCAACATGCTCTCCGTGGGCATAGACATCGGCAGGCTGGGGGTGATGCTCATGAACGGCCAACCGAAGACGACGTCCGAGTACATCCAGGCCACCAGCCGAGTCGGCCGGTCTACGGTACCTGGCCTGGTGATCACGCTGCTCCGGGCCAACAAGCCACGGGACCGATCCCATTACGAATCCTTCCGTGCTTATCACGAATCCCTGTACCGACACGTCGAACCTACGAGTGTTACGCCCTGGTCGCTGGCTTCGCGCGAGAGATCACTGCGTGCGGCGTTCGTCCTGCTTGTGCGCCATGGGGTCGGACTTCGGCGAAAAGATCAGGCCGGGGAGTTCTCCATCGATGATCCGCTCGTGCGACGAGCGCTTGACCGGATGATCCAGGCCGCCCGCCGAGCTGATCCCGATGAGGCCGAGGCAAGCGAGCGGGAACTGCGGCGAATCGCCGGTGAGTGGCACGAGCGTGCGGAGGCAACCACCGCACGCGGTGAACGGCTGCACTACAGGTCCAGGGACCAGGCCTCCTTGCTCAAGGACTTCGGGGCTGGCGGCGAGGGCTGGCCGACTGCACATTCCATGCGATCCGTTGATCGGCAAGTTCGCATCATTGCCGTTGGAGAGGGGCCTCGATGAGAACTGTTCGGCTTAGCCAAACCATCTCTCCGTTCGGTGTAGGGGCCATCGTGGATGTCATGGGTGAATCACTCATGGGCGTCGACATCAGCGAATGGCCGTACGAACGAACTGCAAGAGTGGAATCGAAGAGGCTCGAGGAACGCCTCGGAGTCCAAGAACTACGCTCACCGCCGAGCGTCCCGGCGAAACCGTCGACAAATAGCCCGGGAATTCTTTATCAACGTTTTCCGCGCTGGCTGTTCTGTCAGGACTGTCGCCGCATGCAACATTACCGCACCCAACAAGAAACCGGTCAACCTCCCCAATGCGGCCAGTGCAGGGGAAAGTTGGTACCGATGCGATTCATTGCAGTGTGCGCGACGAAAGGACACGCCCGAGACATACCCTGGGACAAATGGGCACACTCCGCAGCCGAGTCAGAGGCCCAGCGGCGTTGCCACGACCACGTGCTCAACTTCGACACAGCCGTCCGAGGCAACGAAGGGCTGTCCGGCCTGGTCGTACGATGTCTGACCTGCGGTGCCTCCCGAGATCTAGGTGACCTCCCATCCAGAAGGGCACTCCACCGAATCGGAGTGACCTGCACCGGCGGGCAACCGTGGCAGCACAACACACCGCCCTGCGATGACCCACTCGAAGTCTTGCAGCGTGGGGCGACCAACGTCACCCTCGCCGACACGACCACCGCACTTGACATACCCGAACCGTCGGGTGCCGCGCGGGACATCGCGGCAGAGGTTCGCCAACACCGCAACTTCGAGGACGTACAAAGTGCACCCCACGGCCCCAGAGCGGCAGTCCTCATCGAGCTCATCGCCGAAGACCTCGGCATAGATGAGAGTCAAGTCCGCCAGGCCCTGGACGGTGACCTGAACGAGGTCCTTCGCGAATCGCGGCGAGGCTTGCTCAGCGACGAGTGGGACGCCTTCCTCGAGCCCACCGGGGCAACCGACGGACCCGTAGGAACGCCGGACTTCGTCATCAGCGCAACGGCATTCATGCGCGCAGACCTCGACAGTTCGCCGGTGACTCCTCGACTGAGCGAGTACATCGACGCGGTGGTCGTGGCTCACCGGCTGCGCGAAGTCCGAGTGCTGCACGGGTTCCGACGCTACACCGGAGACGCCGACCTGGTCGACGTGAATCTGGGAAGAAGGGGACGCGGACGGTGGCTTCCTGCCGTGGAGTCCTTCGGCGAAGGCGTGTTCCTCTCACTTGACCAGGAGCTTCTAAACGAGTGGGAACAGCAGGAGGAGGTACAGTCCCGAGTGGCCGTACTCGAGTCACGGCGCCGCCGCAGCATCATGGGCTCCCGTCTCTTCGAGGCGACACCCCGGGCAGTGCTGCTGCACACGTTGGCACACCTCCTGATGCGTCGGCTCGCCTTCTCATGCGGGTACTCTTCCGCTTCTCTGCGAGAACGTGTCTACGCGGAGACCACGCCGCGCGCTGAGGCGGGGCTCCTGATCTACACCGCCTCTGGCGATGCCGAGGGCACGCTCGGAGGTCTCGTACGCGAAGGCGAGGCGCCCAGGCTCGCTCGTACACTCGTCGCGGCAATCGAGGAGGCCGGATGGTGCTCCTCCGACCCTCTCTGCAGGGAAAGCCGCGGACAAGGAATGAACAGCCTCAATCGTGCTGCTTGTCACGGTTGTGTACTTGTCGCCGAGACATCGTGCGAACGATCCAACGTCCTCCTGGACAGGGTTCTCGTCGTGGGGGACGACTATACGCCAGGTTTCTTTCAGAAGATCCTTGAAGCCATCCGAGCTGAGACCGTTTCCCGGTCCCGACGCCTTGTCAACGAGTAGTTTCTTGCACCATCGCCGGCTTTGCCAGCCAGTTCAGCACATGACCTGGACCAAGAGCGGGCGTTTCGCCAATCAGCCTGTATCATACGACCAGACTGGACGAAACACTACCTGATGCTTCGTCCTTCTCATCCGAGAGGCTATGGCAGGTCGAACTCGCCCCGAGTTGGCTCAGATTAGTGCGCACCATCCCGAACGAGGATTCGCGCGAGCACGTCGCGTAGATCGTCGGGCAGTGGGCGGCCGCGGTCAGGATATGGCCACCCGCTCGAATGCGGACCGTGCGCTAGCGGCGTGTGGTGCGGACGAATTTCTGATGGACCAGCCGGTCCGGGCTTCGATCCACCGGCTGATGGCCAGGCGGCGAAGACGATGGTCAGGTGCGCGTTGATGGAGTCGCGTTTGCGGTGATAGGTCGGGCGGGCGGCCAGGTCGGACTTGGCCATCCGGAAACTCTTCTCGATCTCGAACAGGCAATCGTAAGTGCTGATCACGAACTCAGGTGTCATGCCTGATCCAGGCAAGCAAGGGCTGCCGCTTCCCCGCGTTGTACGGGGAGCGGCCCACCGTGCACCGGCGCACTCACCACTGGACAGATGTTGGAGTCGATCGCGGCGACCAGCCGAGCGCCGAATCGCCTCCCCGACTGCCCACTTCGAGAGGCGAGCACGCTGAAAGCTTGCGGAAATGCTCAATGTGCGCCCTCGACGCACCTGGCGTCGAAGGCGCAAATTGGCTGAATTATCTGCCTTTCTCCAGTAGCTGATCGAGTTTGAGCCCCAGGTGAATCACGTCGATCCGGAGGGCGTCCAGTTGGTCGAGGGTCTGCATATTGCCGGATTTGAGAACCTTGTTGATATCCCAGCGAAGTCCTCCGATCTCGGCGTTGAGAGCCGACAGGTCTTCGGTGAGCGCACCCTGAGCGTCTGTGATCAGGGACTTCATCTCTATGACGCCGATCGATGCCAGGCCGCCGTCACCCTCAGGAGAGCACCGGCTTGCTTCAAGCTCTTCCATACGACGCTTCAGATCGAGGATTTCTGCCTCTAGATCCACGAACAACCATGCCTTTGCGGTCGCGGAGAGGCCAGGTTTACTGCCGGCCTGGCCTTGTCTGTGTGCAAGCCATGATGGCAAAGCAGATCACGCGCGTCAGAACGCCTTCGGCCGGTTGGGTGTGCTTTTCTCTACCCCGCCGACGATTCCGCCCTGGAAATGTCCGGCGCGCTGACAAGCGCCTGCCTTGTCCGGGAGAGAAATCTTCCCCTCGCATGCCAGGACCGCGTACTGCCTCCGGGTCGAGCACCGCCTCCAGGACCAAGCGCCACCTCCAGGGTCGAGCGCCGTCTCCGCCCCCGAGTGCCGTCTTCAGCGCTGAGCGCTGTCTTCAGGGCTGACGACGTGAGCCCGCGCGTCTTCTTGCAGTGGAAGTCGGCGCCCCCCATCCTGACGAGACGTGGCGGCGACACCGCCGAGCCTCGTCCCGTTGGGGTGGCGTACCGCCTCTCACCACGGCCGATCCGGTCAAGTGATCCCGATCGGGTTCCCCGACACCCCCACCCCGGCTTTGCATGGCCATGCAGAGGTATGTATATACTTCTACTCGTGTCTAAGATGCTCACCTCCCTGCCCGTCGGCGAACGTGTCGGTATCGCCTTCTCCGGCGGCCTCGACACCTCGGTAGCGGTCGCGTGGATGCGCGAAAAGGGCGCCGTCCCCTGCACCTACACCGCCGACATCGGCCAGTACGACGAGCCCGACATCGCCTCCGTCCCCGGCCGCGCGACGGCCTATGGGGCCGAGATCGCGCGGCTGGTCGACTGCCGGGCGGCGCTCGTGGAGGAAGGGCTCGCGGCCCTGGCATGCGGGGCGTTCCACATTCGCTCCGCCGGCCGTACCTACTTCAACACCACCCCGCTCGGCCGGGCCGTCACGGGCACGTTGCTCGTGCGGGCGATGCTCGAGGACGGCGTGCTGATCTGGGGAGACGGCTCCACGTTCAAGGGCAACGACATCGAGCGGTTCTACCGGTACGGCCTGCTCGCCAACCCCTCCCTGCGCATCTACAAGCCGTGGCTCGACTCCGACTTCGTCACCGAGCTCGGCGGGCGCAAGGAGATGTCGGAGTGGCTGCTCGCCCACGACCTCCCCTACCGGGACAGCACGGAGAAGGCCTACTCCACCGACGCCAACATCTGGGGCGCCACCCACGAGGCCAAGGCGCTCGAGCACCTCGACGCCGGCATCGAGATCGTCGACCCCATCATGGGCGTACGGTTCTGGGACCCTTCCGTCGAGATCCCCACCGAGGACGTGACCATCGGCTTCGAGCAGGGCCGGCCGGTGGCGATCAACGGCAAGGAGTTCGCCTCCGCCGTCGACCTGGTGCTGGAGGCCAACGCCATCGGCGGCCGGCACGGCATGGGCATGTCCGACCAGATCGAGAACCGTGTCATCGAGGCCAAGAGCCGCGGCATCTACGAGGCGCCCGGCATGGCGTTGCTGCACGCCGCGTACGAGCGGCTGGTCAACGCCATCCACAACGAGGACACCCT
The DNA here is from genome assembly GCF_040654715.1 of Nonomuraea sp. NPDC050643. Lineage (NCBI taxonomy): Bacteria > Bacillati > Actinomycetota > Actinomycetes > Streptosporangiales > Streptosporangiaceae > Nonomuraea > Nonomuraea sp. NPDC050643. Next base: position 147,689 of record NZ_JBFAIM010000023.1, read on the forward strand.
GGCCAGCTACCACGCCGAGGGTCGCAAGCTCGGCCGCCTCATGTACGAGGGCCGCTGGCTCGACCCGCAGTCCCTCATGCTGCGCGAGTCGCTGCAGCGCTGGGTCGGTACGGCGGTCACCGGCGAGGTCACCCTGCGCCTGCGCCGCGGCGAGGACTACTCGATCCTCAACTCCTCGGGCCCGGCGTTCAGCTACCACCCGGACAAGCTCTCCATGGAGCGCACCGAAGACTCCGCCTTCGGCCCCACCGACCGCATCGGCCAGCTCACCATGCGCAACCTGGACATCGCCGACTCCCGCGCCAAGCTGGAGCAGTACGCCGCGCTCGGCCTGGTCGGCAGCCAGCACACGACGCTGGTCGTCGCACCCCAGACCCCCGCGCCCGGCCTCATCGGCGCGATGCCTGAGGGCGGCGCCGAGGCCATCGCGTCTCGCGGCGAGGTCCCGGACGACGAGGAGCAGCTCCTCGACCAGGCCGCCATGGAGGCCGGCACCGACTGAACGGCAACCACCCCGTTGCCCCGCCACCCCGCGCCGGGCTGAGCCGATTCGCCCAGCCCAGCACGGGCGATGCGGCCCAAGCAATCGGCCAATGCGATCGGCGCGGGTGATGCGGTCAGCGTTGGCGAGCGTCGCGGTTGAAGGTGCGGATGACGCGTGAGCTCAGCCAGCCCATCCCGTAGTACAGCCGCGGCGGCACATGCGCCAGCACCGCCGAATGACGCTGCCCGAGCAGGGTGAGCATCTTCGGCGGCGGGAGGGTGATGTAACGCGGCAGGTTGGCGTACCAGCGGGCGCTGTTGCGTGCCGCCCGCTGGCTCATCCGGGTCACGGCCCGGCGCTCGCGCTCGTACCGGCCGAGAGCGGTCTGCAGGTCCGAGCCCTGGTGCAGCGTGTCCACCAGGCAGGCTGCATCGCCCAGGGCGAGGGCGGTGCCGGCGCCGATGGAGTAGTGCGTGGTGTGCGCCGCGTCCCCGAGCAGGACGAGGTTGTCGCGGTACCACCGCCGGTTGCTCACGGTACGGAAGTTCAGCCAGTGCGCGCTGTCGTCGTCGTGCTCCCGCCCGATCAGCGCATGCCCGTCGAGGGTGTCGGCGAACAGCTTCTCCAGCATGGCCAGGCTGTCGGCCTCGTTCGTCTGGTGCAGCCCGAGGCCCTTCCAGGTGTCGGGCGAGCACTCCACGACGCAGGTGCTGTTGTCAGGGCTGTACACGTACCCGTAGCACCAGATCCAGCCGTGCGGGGTCTCCACGAACGCGAAGGTGAAGGCGTCGAAGACCTTCGTGGTGCCGAGCCACATGTACATGTTGCGGCCGACGTCGATCTCCGTGCCGAAGTGGCCGGCGTGACGCTCGCGCAGCACGCTGCCGACGCCGTCCCCGGCGACGACGAGGTCGGCGTCGGACAGCTCGGCCTCGTCGGTGACCTCATGTTCGAACTCGACCTGTACGCCGAGCGAACGGGCCCGCTCGGTGAGGATGTCGAGCAGGTCCTGCCGGCCGATGCCGAAGCCCTCGTCCCAGTAGCCGATCGTCACCGGCGGCTGTTCGTGGACCCGCGCGAACCAGGTGTCCCAGCGAACCGCGCGCTCACCGATGATGCGGGCGGACTCGGGGTCGGCCCGGAAGAGGTTCTCGAAGAGCTCGTACCAGTACGTCACGCCCCAGCCGTACGTCGACCCCTCCGGATTCCGCTCATAGACGGTGATGTCATGAGAGGAGTTCATCCGCTTCATCAGGATCGAGAAGTACAGACTGGCGGGTCCGCCACCGACACACGCGACCTTCACACGAGCCCCCATATGCGACGCAAAGTCAACAAGTCATCACCGAGCGTAGCAAGGGGCATGCGTGAGGCCGGGTTCATCCCGCCGAGTCGCCGGTCAGGAGATCACCAACTCTCGGGCCGGGTGAACCGCTCCTGTGGTATCGCCGCGATCGGCACGAGTTCCACGAGGAACTCCGGCAGGACCAGGCCGGGCACCTGGATCAGCACGCTGGCGGGCGCGGACCCGGCGGCGAAATGCCGGGACCGCACCCGCTGGATGGCGGGCAGGTCCTCGCGCCGCAGGAAGTAGATCGTCATCGAGACGATGTCGTCCAGCCGGCCACCGACCGCGGCCAGGATCAGGCGAACGTTGTCGATGCTCTTCTCCATCTGCGCCTCGGCGTCACCCGCGCCGACCACCTCGCCGTGCTCGTCCCAGGCGACCTGCCCGGTGACGTGCACGACCTCGCCCGGCCCTTGGACGACGCCCTGCGAGAACGCCCGCCCGTTTGGCGCCCACACCCCAGCGGGGTTGAAACCGTCCGCCATGTGACCCCTCATCCTGTCAAAAACACCCAGAAGACCCATCCGTACGTGGTGCGGGCTCGGCCTCGCCCTGGGCGATGGCGTGCACCGCGGGCCGCAGCACGCTGACGATGTCCGCCACCTCGGCGTCCCGCACTCCCTCCAACCGCAGGAGGTAGCGGCCGACGACGGTGCCGAGGGTGATCGCGCCGATGAGCCCCGCCCGGAGCGCGGCGTCGTCGGACGGGAGCGCGGCGACGCGGGCGAAGAGCTCGTCCTTCGAGCCGAAATAGCGCATGACGCGGCCCGGGGTCGGTCTGCGCGGCGGCGGCGACGGCCCGGATGGTGGTGCGGTCGTAGCCGGAGGTGGCGAAGGGCCGGCGCGCGGCGTCGAGGATCCGCGCCTCGGTCCGCCTGCGCCGCTCGGCGCGGGACGGGCGAGATCGCTCGGCCGCCATGCCGTTCAGCCTACCGCCGTTGACTCAAATCTCACCCCACCGCTTCGACCCACGGGGCAGCCGCACCGGCTGCCGCCCGCGATCGCCAGGGCCGCCGAGGAGACGCGGAGTGCATTCTGGATAGCAGTGTGTCATTCCATTTATCGGAATAGGACATAGAGCCAACAATCGGGCAAGTATCGACAACACCGACGCCACCCTGGCGCCCCGGCGATCGCCCAGAACTCTTGACACGCTCTTCCTCCCAGTGATCTGCTATCGCCAGATCGGAACGTCATTCTGCTATACGGAACGGCGTAGAACCTGAGAATGGGAGCCGCATGGAACACGGGCATTCCGCCACCGGTGGGTCACGATGAAGGCGCTCGTCTTCACCGCGACGGGCGTGGTGGAGTCGCACGACGTGCCCGAGCCCGAGGTGGGCCGGGACGAGGTCCTCGTGCACGTGATGACGTCCGGCATCTGCGGCAGCGAGCTGCACGGGGTCAGGACCCCCGGCTTCCGGGTGCCCCCGCTGGTGATGGGGCACGAGTTCGCCGGCCGCACCGGGGACGGGCAGGCGGTGACGGTCAACCCGATTTTGTCCTGCGGCACCTGCGACCTCTGCGCGGCCGGGCTGCGCAACGTGTGCCGGAACCGGCAGATCATCGGGGTGCACCGGCCCGGCGCGTTCGCCGAGCGCGTCGCGGTGCCCGCGAGCGCGGTCGTGCCGCTGCCGGAGGGCCTCGGCTGGACCGCCGCGGGCGTCACCGAGCCTGCCGCCAACGCCGTGCACGCCTGGCGGCTGGCCGGGCGCCCGGCCGGCGCGCGGATCGGCGTGATCGGCGCCGGCGCGATCGGGCTGACCTGCCTGCAGGTCGCGCTCTCCGGCGGCGCCGCCTCGGTGGAGATCGCCGACCGCTCGCCGGAACGGCTGGCGGTCGGCGCCCGGCTCGGCGCGCGGGCGACCGTACCGGAGCTGACCGGCGAGTACGACGTCGTGTTCGACGCGGTCGGCGGCGCCGCCACGCACGAGCAGTCGCTGGCCCGCCTGCGCCCGGGCGGCGCGGCCGTCTGGCTCGGCCTGGCCGACCACGTGGCCGGCTATGACGCCGCCGACCTGGTCCGCGGCGAGAAGCGGGTGCTGGGCTCCTTCGCCTACGACGACGCCGACTTCGCCGGCGCGCTCGACCTCGTCGCCCAATGGGACCTGAGCTGGGTCGAGACCTTCCCCCTCGATGAGGGCGCGGACCTCTTCACCACCCTGATGAACGGCCGGGCCACCCCGGTCAAAGCCCTGCTGTCCCCGGAAGCGAGGTAGAGATGGCCAGAATCGTCCTGGTCGGCGCTGCTCGACCCCAACACCGCCGCCACGCTCCCGGTCCGCAAGGTCCGCGAGCTGGTGGACGACCTGATCGCGGCCCACGGCGACCTGCTGCCGGAAGGAATCAGGGATGTGTGACGCGGACCTGCCCCTCTCCCGATACCGGCCCGTGTCCCAGCTCCGGGTCGCGACGCACGAGATCGACCGCGCCCGCGTCCCCGTCGTGGACGCCCACATCCACCTCGGCCGCTGGCTGTCCGAGGACGGCGGCTGGATGGTCAAGGACGTCCCGGCCCTGATCGGGCTGATGGACGAGCTCAACCTGCGCGGCATGGTCAACCTCGACGGCCGCTGGGGCAGGGAGCTGGCCGAGAACATCGCGCGCTACGACGCCGCCCACCCCGGCAGGTTCGCCACGTTCTGCCACGTCGACTGGTCGCAGACGGCCGAGCCGGGCTTCGGTGAGCGGCTGGCCGACCAGCTCAGGCGCAACGTGGCGGCGGGCGCGGCCGGGCTCAAGGTGTGGAAGGACGTGGGCCTGCGGGTCCGCGACGACCGCGGCGAGCTGCTCATGCTCGACGACCCCAGGCTCGACGAGCTGTGGGCCGCGGTCGGCGCGGCCGGCATCCCGATCGCCCTGCACACGGCCGACCCGGTGGCCTTCTTCGAGCCGGCCGACGAGCGCAACGAGCGGCTCGAACAGCTGGCCGCCCGCCCCGACTGGAACTTCTCCGGGCCCGAGTTCCCGCCGTTCGAGCGGCTGATGGAGGCCATGGAGTCGATGGTCGCCCGGCATCCGGCGACCACGGTGATCGGCGTGCACGCCGGCTGCTGGCCCGAGAACCTGGGGTTCGCGAGCCGGCTGCTGGACACGTACCCGAACTTCCACATCGACATCGCCGCGCGGATCGCCGAGCTGGGCCGGCAGCCGCGCGCCACGCGCGCGCTGATGCTGCGCCACCCCGGCCGGGTGCTGTTCGGCACCGACGAGATCCCGCCGGACCGCGACATCTACCGCATCCACTTCCGCTTCATGGAGACCGGCGACGAGGCGTTCGCGCACTCGCTGGACGACCCGCCGCCGATGGGCCGCTGGACGATCTCCGGGCTCGACCTGCCCCAGGACGTCCTGGAGCGGGTGTACGCGGGCAACGCGCTCGAACTGGTGCCGAGGTTGCGATGACGGCCACCGCCACGAGGGAGAAGCCGGTCTACCGGCCCGCCTTCAGGCAGCGGCACAGCGCCGAGGGCGGACAGGGCCGGCCACCGACCCGCTGTTCTGGAAGTCGAACCGGACGCGGCTCGGCTCACTGGAGATCCTCGCCGGCCGGCGCCGCGCTGACCGTGAGCACCTCGGTCACCAGTTTCACCGCTTCGACCGTCCCCGGCACCCCGGTTGCCTCGAACGTCGGCCGACCAGCGGGAAAACGGCTACTTCCCGACGGTGATCACCGTCACCAAGCCCTGACAAGTCACCAGACCCTGACGACGTGAAGGGCGCCGGCGCCCTTGGCGTCCTGGTGTTCTGGAGCGCGGAACCCCTCACACCTGCTCGGCGATCGATCGCCGCAGGCCGTGGCCGATCTCCTCCATCTTGGCCGGGGACATCCGGTCCTTCAGCGCCGTCACGCTCACCGCCGCCACCGGCGTCGTCCTGCCCATGAAGACCGGGGCCGCCACACAGCGCACGCCCGGCTCGTTCTCCTCCAGGTCGAGCGCGTAGCCGCGCTGACGGATCTGGTCGAGGTGGGTGGCCAGCTTGGCGGGGTCGATGATGGTGTTCCTGGTCTTGGCCACGAGCGGCCCGAACCGGTCGCCCCAGGCGTGGACCGCGTCGTCCGTGGTGTGGGTCCAGGCCAGCAGCGCCTTGCCGACGCCGGTGCAGTGGGCCGCGTTGCGGCCGCCCACGACGGACGTCATCGTGATCGTCCGCACCGCCTCCACTTTGTCGAGGTAGACCACCTCCGCGCCGTCCAGCATGGCCATGTGCACGGTCTCGGCGAACTCCTCGCTCAGCCGGAGCAGGAGGGGGCGCACGAGGGTGCGCAGATCCATCGTCTCGTAGAACCTGAAGGCCGTGGCCAGCATCTCGGTGCCGAGAAAGTACGCCCCGCCCTGGTCGGGCTGGGCGGCGAACCCCCGGTGCTTCAACGCGCCCAGCAGGCGGTGCAGCGAGCTCTTGGGCAGGCCGAGCCGGGTCGCGAGCTCGTCGAGGGTGACGCCTCTGCTGTGCTTACCGATCTCCTGAAGGATCAGCAGGGCACGGTCGACGCTCCCCACGGGGGATTGGACCTCGGCCACTACGCTCTCCTATCTATTCCGCGCAATGGAATGCTAGCGCGTACTGCGGAACAGTGCACCGCGCCTCCAGGCCGCGGCCGCCCGTTTCGCGGGGTTGTGCCTGATAGGCCGCCTTCCGACAGGCGGAACCATGGTCTACTATTCGGAATATGCACCTCATGCGTATCGGCGCGCCCGGCGCCGAGAAGCCCGTCGTCCGCGTGGACGACACCCACTACATCGACGTCTCCGACGTCACCCCCGACTTCGA
>NZ_JBFAIM010000024.1:0-150304 GCF_040654715.1 Nonomuraea sp. NPDC050643
TCGGGTTCCTCCTAGAGGGGCTACCACCGGCCCATCCGGCGATGACCTGAACGTTACGGAGAAGCCCCACGATCAACTGTGGAGGAATCCACACATCAGGGGTGATCAGCACCACACGGCGACTGTGCTGAACGACCGTGTTCCCCCGCGGCGTCTTCGTGGCAGCCGCCAGATCACCCAGGGCATCACGCCTGCTCATAGCGCGTACGCAGCAGGCCCCGGCACAGACCGGCGTTGCCCTCGATGCTCACCCGCACGACCCGGGCGAAACGCAACCGGCGTTCGCTCTCCTCCGCGGGGATCGGCACGCCGCGCTCGTCGAAGAGCAGCGGCGCGCCCGGCGAGCAGTCCAGGCCGAGGCCGGCCCGGCGGCGCAGCAGACCGGACAATTCGCCCGAGGCGGGCACGTCGCCCAGCCGCAATCGGGCGAGCTCCCGGCCCTCGACGGCCAGCCGTCTGGCCAGCCGGTCGAGCGCCGCCAGGTACGCCTTGCGCCGGAACGCCAGGCGCAGGGCGTCCAGCTCCTCCCGGGCCTCGCCGGGAAAGGCGCCGGTGAAGCCCGCGTCCGCCGCGACACCCGCGTTGATCTCGCCGGAGGCGAAGTGGTCCGCCAGCCGGACGTCCGCCGAGAGCACCCCGGGAAGCGCCCGGACCGCGTCGGCGGCGTCGGCCACCATGAGGTAGGCGAAGTTCGGCGCGCAGAAGTAGGTGGGCAGCCGCAGGCGTACCGAGGCGTGGCCGTCGCGGAGCTCGGCCTCGCTGACGAAGCCCAGCTCCGTGATCGGCTCGTCCAGCTCCGGGTCGCGCACGGTGGCCAGCGCGTCCCAGAGCGGAGACGGCCCGGTCATGCCGAGCCGATGGGCCGGTCGCTGCCCGCGTGGGCGTCGGCGACGTCGAGCTCGGGCGGGACCTTGATGTCGTAGAGCCGGGCCGCGTTGAGGCCCAGGATCTTCCGTTTGACCTCGAAGGTGAGCTCGCCGTACTCGCCGCGCATGTCCTCGGGGATCTGGAAGTCGACGAAACGCTCGATGAGCCACTTGGGCGTCCAGATGGCGTAGTCGCTGGCGAACGTGATGCGGTTCTCGTCGAGCCAGTAGAGCAGTTCGCCGATCACCTGGGCGAAATAGCGCGGCCTGGTGTGGATGAACGGCAGCGCGACCGCGATGCCCGCGTACACGTTGGGCTCCTGCGTGGCGATCCAGCAGAAGTCCTCCAGCCTGGGCAGCCCGCAGTGCTCGACGATGAACGTCAGCCCGGGGAACGCGCTCGCGGCGTCGTCCACGTCGGCCACGTCGAACGCGTCCCGGTTGAGCGGGTAGATCGTCGGACCCTTGTGCACGTGGATGTTGCGGATCCCGAGTTCCTGGCATTTGTCGAGATAGCGGTAGGCCCAGGGGTCGGACAGTTTCCAGCCCTTCGAGCCGCCCTTCCATTCGGCGGTGTACAGCTTGACCCCTCGCAGGTTCCAGCGCCGGGCCAGCGCCTCCAGGCGGGCGAGGCCGAGCTCGCCGTCGCGCGGATCCCATGAGCCGTTCACGATGAACCGGTCCGGGTGCTTCTCGGCGAGGGCGCCGTCCTGCTCGGTGGTGTTGAAGCCGTCGACGAAGAACTCCGTCAGGTAGGTGGGCTGGAAGATGGCCCGGTCCACGTAGCCGACCTCGAACAGGTCGTGCAGGATCCGCTCCTCGCTCTGCCGCCAGAACTCCTCCAGCGTCCAGACCTCCGAGGCCGGCGAGAGGTTGCGGTGGTAGTCGTAGAAGCAGTTGATGAAGCCCTCGCCGTAGCGGTTGGCCTGGTTCGACGGCCTGCCGTCCCAGAAGTGCACGTGTCCGTCGACGATGAAGTATTTGCGGCCGTCCTTTTCGTACATGGCCCTCAGCTCCTCGCCGGCACGAGAATGCCCCGCCCTCGCAGGCGTCCGTTGTCCAGGTCGTCCATGGCCTCGTTGACGGCGTCGAGCGGGTACGTCCTCGTGTACAGGCGCACCTTGCCGCGCGCGGCCAGGGCCATCAGCTCGGCCAGGTCGTTGTAGGAGCCGACGAGGTTGCCGACCACGTTGATCTCGGTGGAGATGATGTCAATGGTGGGGATCTCGACGCGGCCTCCGTACCCGATCACGAAGTACGAGCCCGCGCGGCGCAGCATCGCCACGCCCTCCCGCTCGGCGCCGCCCTCGCCGACGAAGTCCAGCACCACGTGGGCGCCCTGGCCTCCGGTGAGGTCGGCGACCGCCTCGACCTGCCGCCCGTCGGCCGGCACGGTGTGCGTGACGCCCAGGTCCTGGGCCAGCTCCAGCGCGGCCGGGGACCGGTCCACGACGATGATCTCGGCGGGCGTCATGGCGGTCAGGCACTGCACGCCGATGTGGCCCAGCCCGCCGGCGCCGATCACCACGACGTGGGTGCCGGGATAGAGGAGGGGCGCCGCCTTGCGTACCGCGTGATAGGCGGTGAGTCCCGCGTCGGCGAGCGCGGCGACATCCGCCGGACGCAGGACGGGATCCAGCTTGACCGCCGACCGGGCGTTGGTGAGCAGCAGTTCGGCCATGCCGCCGTCGGAGTCGATGCCGGGGAACCTCGATGCTGCGCAGTGCACGTCGTCGCCGGCGCGGCAGGCCCGGCACAGCCCGCACGTCACCACGGGGTGCAGGATCACCGCGTCGCCCGGACGGAGGTTCGTGACGGCGGGGCCGACCTCGCGTACCCAGCCGGCGTTCTCGTGCCCGATCGTGTACGGCAGCGCCACGCCGGCCTTCTCGGCCCACTGACCCTCGACGATGTGCAGGTCAGTGCGGCACAGTCCGGCGCCGCCGATCTCGACCAGAACGTCCGTCGGCCCGCCGATCACGGGGTCCGGGACGTCCTCCACGACCGGACGCTTGGTGTACTCATGCAGGCGTACGGCTTTCATCGCCACGCCCCTCTCTGGCAGTCTGACCGTCGAAAGGCCCTAGCCCGATCGTTGGATCGCGGGCGGTGACGGTCAACAGCCGATATTTCATAACGCGGGAATTTCTGCCGGGGGTGAAAGGATCGAGACCTTGGTCCGACACCGAAAGGCATGACTGATGGCTCCGAACATCGCGACCGCGCGCCGTACCGAACTGCCCGAACTGCTCGAGTTCCTGCGGCCCCGGCACCACGGCCTGCTGTCGACCACCCGTGCGGACGGGCGACCGCAGCTCTCGCCGGTCTCCTGCGGGGTGGACGAGAGCGGCCGGATCGTGGTCTCCACCTACCCCGACCGGGCCAAGGCCCGTAACGCGCGCCGTGACGAGCGGGTGTCGATCTGCGTGCTGTCCGACGACTGGAACGGGCCGTATGTGCAGGTCGACGGGCGCGCGGAGGTGCTCGACATGCCGGAGGCCGTCGAGGCGCTGGTCGAGTATTACCGGTGCATCGCCGGTGAGCACCCCGATTGGGACGAATATCGCGAGGCCATGCGACGCCAGGACAAGTCACTGATCCGCCTCCACATCGACCGCTGGGGCCCGATCGCGACCGGCGGCTTCCCCGCCCGCCTCATGCAGGACTGAGCAACGCGTACCCTCACGGAGGGCTGAGCAGTTCGCGCACCAGCGCCTCGCACCACCACTTCTCCACCCGGTCGGGCGACCATCCGCGCTCGGCGGTGAGCGTGGTGTAGACGTCGATGCTGCACAGACCCGCGTAGACGTCCACGGCCGCCCGCACGTCCAGGCCCGCGCGCAGGGTGCCGGCCGGCCAGGAGGAGAACACCGCGACGCGGGTCTCGTCGGCCCGCGCGCGGCCGTCGCGGTAGACGTCCGCCAGCTCGGGCTCGGTACGGCTGGCCTCGCGCACCAGGGTGATGACGTCCCCCGCGCGCTCGAACAGCCGCCGGTCGAAGGCGGCCATCACGGCGAGCTGCCGCCCGGGGCCCGCCTCCGGGGCCTCGAGCTCCGCGAGCAACTGGGCCACGTCGCCCGACAGGTCGGCGGCGTCGGCCAGGGCCCGGGTCAGGCCGGCCTTGTTCCCGTACACCGAGTAGACCGTCGGCACGGAGACCCCCGCCTCGCGCGCCACGTCGCGCACGGTCGTCGCCGCCCACCCGCGCTCGACGAAGAGCCGGCGGGCGGCCTCGGCGATGCCGGCCCGCGTCTCCAGCGCCTGCGTCGTGCGGCGCAGCGAGTCGTAGCGCCGCCGGCCCACCTCTGCACTCATGCTTGGCAGCCTAAGTGTTTACGCTACCTATAATGAATATAAGGTGCGTAAACCTCAGGAGGTCGTCCAGCATGCGCTTCACCCGGCTCAGCGGCATCGCCGCCATCGGCTTCGCCACCGCGATCGTGACCGCCAACCTGTTCATGGCCCCGGCCGGCCTGCCCCTCACCGGCGCCGACGAGGCCGCCGTCAGCGCGTTCTTCAGCGCCAAGGGCCATGTCGTCGGCCTCGCATCCACGTTCGTACCGGCCGCCTGGGTGCTGGCCACCCTGTTCGGCGCGGGCGCCGTGGCCGCGCTGTGGAGCTCGGAACGGGAGCGGGGCGAGGCCTGGTCGCTGGTCGGTTTCACCGGCCTGATCCTGCAGAACGTCACCTTCGCCGGTGTCATCTCGGCCCGCCTCGCACTGACCAGGACCGACCCGGCGGGCGTCCCGGCGCTCTGGGCACTGCACGACGCGGTGTTCACCCTCAACGGCACGTTCCTGGCGATCGCGATGCTGGGCCTGTCGGTCGGGGGACTGCGCGCCAAGCTCATCCGCCCCTGGCACGGCGTACTCGGCTTCCTGGCGGCGGCGCTGCAGTTCACCTCGGCGAGCCTGACGTACTCGATCATGCGCGAGGAGGGCCCGCTCGGGCTCATCGGCCTGGCCGGCTGGCTGCTGTGGGTGGCCTGGATCGTGACGTACGGCATCCGCCTGATCCGCCACCCCCAGGAGCAGCGGACGGTGGCGCCCGCGGGCCGATAGCCCGGCGACCGCGCCGTGGATGGTCGGCCACCGCTGTCATGCGTCCCGCGACGGAGCCGACCGTCCGTCAATCATCATCACTTTAAGTGTTCATCGTGCAACAATAAGCGACATGCCGTCCCCCTCACACGACGCTCTGGTTCAGATGTTCAGCGACCGCCCCCAACTGGCGGTGGAGATATTGCGTGACCTCATGGGCGTGGATCTGCCCGCCACCCCGCTGATCCAGCAGGAGGACAGATCCTTCAACACCCGCCCCTCCGACGACCTCGAGGCCGACCTGGTCTTCACCCTCGGACCACCCCAGCAGCCCGCCCACGCGATCATCGTCGAGGTCCAGCAGGACAAATCCAAAGACCCCCGGCAACTCGCCCGATACGCCGCCGCCCTGTGGCTGTTCCTCTGCTGCGACGTCACCGTCCTGGTCATCTGCCCCAGCCGCTCGGTCGCCGACCACTACGCGAAGCCGGTCGACACAGGGCTGACCGGTTACCGCATGCAGGCCCGGGTGCTGGGACCGGACGGCATCCCCGTCATCGTCAAGTCCGAACAGGCCGCCGCACACCTGGAACTCGCCGCCATGTCGGTCATGATCCACGGCCGCAACCGCAGGGTCATCGAAGCATTCGCCGCAGCCCTCGCCGAGGCCCCCGACGAACACTCTCCGAAGTATTATGAATACGCCTACAGTATGTCCGCGCCCGCGATCCGGGACCTCCTGAAGGAGATCATGATGTCCACCACCTGGCCGGTCTACAGCCCCTTCGCCCGCGAACACTACGGCCGCGGCCTCGAAGAAGGCCAGGCAAAAGGCAAAGCTGAAGGCATTGCTACGGGCGTGGCCAAAGGTAGAGCCGAAGGCATGGCCAGAGGTAGAGCAGAAGAGGCTGCCAGGGTGGTGTTGCTGGTGCTCACGGCCCGCGGCATCGAGATCCCGGACAACGCACTCACCGAGATCACCACCTGTCCCGACGTTACCCAACTCGAAATCTGGGTCGCCCGCGCAGCCACCGCCCAAACCGTCGACGACCTCTTCAACGAAGAGAACGAATAACGCGGCCACCGCCAAACACGCACAAACCCCACTCAACGCGCGCAGGACGACTTGAGCGCCTTCAGCATGTCCACACCCGCGATCCAGCACCTCCCGAAAGAGACCACGATGTCCGCCTGGCCCGTCTACAGCCCCTTCGCCCGCGAACACTACGACCGCGGCTTCGAAGAAGGCAAAGCCAAAGGCATGGCGGCAGGCAAGGTCGAAGAGGCTGCCAGGATGGTGTTGTTGGTGCTCGCGGCCCGCGGCATCGCGGTCCCGGACAACGCGTTCGCCAAGATCGCCACTTGTACCGACGTTGCTCAACTCGAAACCTGGGTCGCCCGCGCAGTCACCACCCAGACCATCGACGACCTCTTCAACGAAGAGAACGAATAACGCGGCCAGCGGGCACAGGGGCCACCGCGTCCGGGGCTCGCCCAAAGGGTTCGCCGGCGTACGCCGGGCTCACGCACCGCAGTTCAGGTCCCGTTTTCGTGTGCGGGAATTTGTCGGTACGGCTCGCCATGATGTCTTCATGACCGAGACACCTCCCGCCACCGTCCTTGCCGACGACATGGCCTACGCCGAGGCCGTTCAGCTCGCTGTTGACTCCGCCGCCGCCTACTACGCCGACGGCACCTCCACACTTGACGACGACGCCTACGACCGGCTGGTCCGCGGCATTCAGGCGTACGAGGAGGAGCATCCCGAGGCGGTGCTGCCGTCCTCGCCGACGGGCAAGGTGGCGGGCGGGGCCGTGGTGGGCGATGTGCCGCACACGGTGCCCATGCTCAGCTTGGACAACGTGTTCGGCACCGAGCAGCTCACAAGCTGGGCCGCCGGGCTGGAGCGCAGGCTGGGGCGGGCCGTCACGGTCTGGAGCGTGGAGCCCAAGCTCGACGGGCTGGCGATCTCGGCGCGCTACCGGCATGGGCGGCTGTCGCAGTTGGTGACGCGGGGAGACGGCAGCGCGGGTGAAGACGTCTCGCATGCCATCGGCACCATCGTCGGCCTGCCCGATCGGCTGGCCGACGCGGTCACGGTGGAGTTGCGCGGCGAGGTGATGATGACGGCCTCCCAGTTCGAGGAGGCCTGCGCCAAGCGGCAGGCGCATGACGGCACCACGTTCGCCAATCCGCGCAGCGCCGCCGCGGGCACGTTGCGGGCGCAGGATCGGCCGTACGTGTGCGAGCTGACGTTCTTCGGCTACGGCGTTCTGCCGCCTCCCGGTGACGACTCCGAGCTGGCCGTCCGCCTGCGCGAGCTGCCGCACAGCGAGATCATGGACTGGGTCGCCGCGCAGGGTGTGCAGACCACCGCGACCACGCCGGTGGCCGGGATCGTCGCCGAGACGCTGGAGCGGGTGCAGGAGCGCGTCGGGGAGATCGCCGGGGCCCGTGCCGGGCTGCCGTTCGGCATCGACGGGATCGTGATCAAGTGTGATCTGGCGAGCGACCAGGCCGAGGCCGGGTTCAGCTCGCGGGCGCCACGCTGGGCGGTCGCGTACAAGCTGCCTGCCACCGAGAAGATCACCAAACTGCTCGGCGTGGAGTGGAACACCGGCCGCACCGGCGTCATCGCACCGCGCGCAGTGCTTGAGCCGGTCGAGCTGGACGGCAGCTTGGTCACTTATGCCACTCTGCACAACGTCGCCGACATCACCCGTCGGGGCCTGATGCTCGGCGACAGCGTGACCGTCTACAAGGCGGGCGACGTGATCCCGCGGGTCGAGGCGCCGGTGGTGCACCTGCGCACCGGCGATGAGCAGCCGATCCCGATTCCCGCGGTCTGCCCGTCGTGCGGTGACGCCATCGACAGCTCGCAGGAGCGCTGGCGATGCGTACGCGGCCGCGCATGCCGCGCGATCGCGTCCATCATCTACGCGGTCGGCCGCGACCAGCTCGACATCGAGGGCCTGGCGGAGAACCGCGTCAAGCAGATGCTCGACGCCGGCCTGATCACCGACTTCGCCGACCTGTTCTTTCTGACCCGCGAGCAGTTGCTCGGTCTGGAGCGCATGGGCGAGACCAGCAGCGACAACCTGATCGCGGCCCTCGATCAGGCCAAGGGCCGGCCGCTCAGCAGGGTGTTCGCGGCGCTCGGCGTACGAGGCACGGGCCGCTCGATGAGCCGCCGCATCGCCCGCCACTTCGCGACCATGGAAGCGATCCGCGCGGCCGACGCCGAGGCGATCCAGCAGGTGGAGGGCATCGGCCCGGAGAAGTCGCCGGTCGTGGTGGCCGAGCTGATCGAGCTCGGCCCGCTCATCGACAAGCTGATCCTGGCCGGGGTGAACATGACCGAGCCCGGTGCCACCCCGTCTGTCGCGGGGGACGACGCGCAGGAAGCTCAGGAGACCGGGGTCGAACTACCGCTGGCCACGATGTCGGTGGTGGTCACTGGCACGATGACCGGGCCGCTGGCGGCACTGTCGCGCAACGAGGTCAACGAACTGATCGAGCGGGCGGGCGGCAAGGCATCCTCCAGCGTGTCCGCCAAGACGTCCCTGCTGGTGGCGGGAGAGAAGGCGGGCTCCAAGCGGACCAAGGCGGAGAGCCTGGGGGTGCGGATCGTCAGTCCGGAGGAGTTCGCCGACCAGGTGGAAGCGTTCATCCGAGGGTGATTCGCGGGAAGGTGGGTCGCTCGTTGTACGCGCCATACAAGGCTTGTGGATGGGGCTCGCCTTGGGCTGGTGTCTCGGGCTGGTGCTTTGAATTTGAACTCGTGCTGTGAGTTCGCGCCCTGAGCTGTGCGTCCTTGGGTGTGGGGGTGGGGTTGTGGGGGGGTGGTCAGTTGCGGGGTGGGGTGCGGAATACCTGGTGGCCGTGCCAGGCGATGTGGGTCGGCTCGACTGGTTCCCAGCCTGACTGCGGTTCTCTGGCTGGGCGGCCACCCAGTGACAGGACCAGGTCCTGGGAGGCGGCCGAGCGGCCGGCGAAACGGGCTGACACGGTGACGGTGCGGTCCGGGGTCAGGCCGAGCACGCCCTTGTCGAACAGCTTGTGGTGGATGGCGCAGAGGCACAGCCCGTTGGCCAGGTCGTCGGGTCCGTCGAAGGCCCACCACCGTACGTGGGCCGCGTCCAGCCCCACCACCGTGCCGTCCAGCCAGCCTTCGTAGCCGCAGAACGCGCAACAGTACTCGTACGCCATCAGCACCCGATCCCGGAAGCCCGGATCGCGGCGGGCCGGCGGTGGTCTGGTTCCGCCTGGGATCTCCAGGGTGGTTTCCAGAGTGTCCAGGTCGAGGCCGGCCAGCAGGCAGAGGTCGGCATGCAGGGATGGGGCGAAGTTGGTGTCAAGCAGGTAGCGGGCCATCCGGCCGAGCAGGCCGGGCTCCTCCGAGAGGGCGCGGGCCAGGTCGGGGTGGAGGCGTCCGCTGGCCTGGGTGTCGCGGAGGCGGCCCAGCTCAGGGCCTGGGCTGCCGGGGCCGTGGATGGTCTCCACCAGCCAGAGGCCGTCGCTCGTCAGGTGGTGGAACGGGTAGCCCGGGCTGGTGGCGCGGGGTGGGCCGTACTCCTTGAGGAGCTTTTTGAGCTCGGCCTCTGCGGCGCTGAACGGGATGGGTCTGTTGCCGTGGTGTTGGAAACGGCCCAGGACGTAGAGGAGGAGGAGCGGCTTGTGCGGGGCCCGCTCGCCGCCCCTGGTCCAACGCCGGATTTCGGCGACCCGATCGATCCAGTCCATCACGGTGGGCCAGTGTAGAACGGGCGGGAGTTTTGGGGTCGCTCTTGAGAGAGGTACAGGGTGTATGCCTCGTTGGGAGGCCCGCTCGCGGCCGGTGCAGGGCCTGTTCGATCGGATCGCTCTTGGGGCCGGAGTTGAGCTGCCTGGTCGGATCGCTCTCGGGGGCCAGGGTGGGGATGGCTGGTCGGGTTGCTCTCGGGGTCGAGTGGGACTTCTTCGAGAGGCTTGGGTGGGGGGTCAGGGGTTGCAGAGGGCTGTGTCCAGGGCGGTCTCGACGTTGTTACGGGCGGGGAGGGTAGTGGGGAGGTGGGTGACGGCGATGGTGGCGGCGCGGCCGTCTTTGGTGGCCGCGTTCGTCGTGTAGTAGCCGGGGATCGCGCCCCCATGCCCCCACGCGGTGGTGCCGCAGGTGAGTTTGGTGGCGCTCAGGCCGAGGCCGTACTGGGTGTTGGGGCCGAGTAGCGGGCTCTTGACCGTGGTGCGCATCTGCTTCAGTTGGGCGGGCTTGAGGAGCTTGCCGTCCAGGAGGGCGGTGAAGAAGCGGTTGAGGTCGGAGGGCGTGGAGACCATCTGGCCGGCGGTCCAGGCCTGGGAGGGGTCGAAGACGGTGACGTCGGTGAGGGGCTTGGCCGGGTCGTCGCGGTGGTAGCCGTTGGCGTGCGGGGTGCGGAGCTCCTGGTCGCCGACGTTCGGGAAGTAGGTGTGGTCCAGGCCGATCTTCTTGATCGTGCGCTTGGTGATCTCCTCGATGGCGGGGCGGCCGGTGACCTTCTCGATGAGCAGGCCGGCGACGATGTAGTTGGTGTTGGTGTACTGCCACTTGGCGCCGGGGGCGAAGGGGGCCTTCTGCTTCAGGGCCATGGCCAGCAGCTCGTGGGGCTGGAAGTAGACGTGCTGGTACGGCAGCGCCCCCTTGGCCAGGTAGTCGGTGTACTCGGGCAGGCCGCTGGTGTGCTGCAGGAGCTGCCGCACCGTGATGTTCCGGCCGTTGACGCCCTTGCCGCGCAGCAGCCCCGGCAGGTACGTCTCCACCGGCCCGTCCAGCTTGACCTTGCCCTCGCCGACCAGTTGCAGGACGGTCACCGCGGTGAAGGTCTTGGTGTTGCTGCCGATGCGGACGTACCCGTCGGCCGGTGGCTCCTCGTTCGTCTCCAGGTCCGCCACCCCGGCCGCATGGGTCTCGGTTCGCCCGTCGCGGCCCTGGACGACGGCCACGGCGGCCGGGAACTTGTCCTTGGTGACGAGGTCGTCCATGGCCTGCCGCACCGGGTTCGCGGTCGAGGCGTGTGCGACGCCGCCAAGGGTGCCGAGGGCGGCGGTGCTGAGGAGGGTCAGGGTGAGGACGGAGGCGCCGGTCCACCGGCGGGAGGAGGTTGTGATCATGCGACAACGTTATGAGCGGGCCGGGGGGAGCATCGATCCCGCTGGTGGCACTTTGTTGGTAGCGCAGGCTGTACCTCCCCGGCCCCCGGTATCCCGGCTCCGGGGGCGAGAGGCGGGTGTCAGGCCAGTTCGCTCAGCACCGCACGCGTGAACTCCTCGGTCCCGGCCGTGCCACCGAGGTCCCGAGTCCGTACGCCCCCCTTCGCCAGTACGGCCGCGATGCCCGCCACCACCTCCCCCGCCGCCGCCTCATGCCCGAGGTGTTCGAGCATCATCGCCGCCGACCAGATCGCCCCGATCGGATTGGCCACCCCTTGACCGGCGATGTCGGGCGCGGAGCCGTGTACGGGTTCGAACATCGACGGGAAGTCGCGCTCCGGGTTCAGGTTGGCCGATGGGGCGATGCCGATGCTGCCCGCGACCGCCGCCGCCAGGTCGCTGAGGATGTCGCCGAACAGGTTCGAGCCGACGATCACATCGAACCGCGACGGCTGCAGCACCAGCTTGGCGCACAGGGCGTCGATGTGCTCCTGGTCCCACCGCACGTCCGGATGGGCCGCCGCGCGTTCCAGGATCAGCTCGTCCCAGAACGGCAGCGTGTGCACGATGCCGTTGGACTTGGTGGCGGAGGTCAGGTAGCCGCGGCGGCGGCCGGCCAGGGTGAAGGCGTAGTCGAGGACGCGGGTCACGCCTACCCGGGTGAAGACGGCCTCCTGGACGGCCATCTCCTCGGGGAAGCCGCGGTTCATCCGGCCGCCGATCTCGCTGTATTCGCCCTCGGTGTTCTCCCTGACGACCACGAGGTCGATGTCGGCGCGTACGGGGCTTTCGATGCCCTCGAAGAGGCGTACCGGCCGGAGGTTCACGTACTGGCGGAAGGCGCGGCGGATCGGGATGAGCAGTCCCCACAGGGAGACGTGGTCGGGGACGCCGGGCGCGCCCACCGCGCCGAGGAAGATCGCGTCGTGGCGGCGAAGGAGCTCCAGGCCGTCGGACGGCATCATGGCGCCCTCGCGCAGGTACCGCTCGCACGACCAGTCGAACTCGGTGAACCGGAACCCGAAGCCGTGGCGGCGGCCCGCCGCCTGCGCGACCTCCAGGGCCGCGGGGGTGACCTCGAGCCCGATGCCGTCTCCTGGGATCACGGCGATGTCATGCGTCGTCATGTCCTCGATTCAAGCGGGGACCTGCGAAAACGTCCAAGACCGGCGGGTGATGCGTCCTATAGGCTGCGCCTATAGGACGCGGCGGGTGCTGCGCTTATGGGACAGAGCGAGGGCGAGGAACTCCTCGGCCGCCGGGGTCAGCCAGCCCTTCCTGCTGACCAGGGCCAGGTGCAGCGACGCGGGCGGGTCCAGCTCGAACACCAGCGCCCCCGCCCGTTCCGCGAGCGGGCGCCACGCCTCGGCCAGCAGGCCGATCCCGACGCCCTTGAGCACCAGGGGCAGGAACGCCTCGCGGTGCTCCGACTCGACCGCGATCGACAACTCGACGCCGGAGGCCCGGATCTCCTCGATCAGCCGGCGCAGCCCCGTGCCGTGCTCGCCCACGATCAGCCGCTGCCCGGCCAGCCGCGCGCGGGGCAGCGACGGGGCCGGCTCGAACGGGCCGTCCGGCGGGGCGACGAGCACGAACCGCTGCTCCTCGACGGGGTGCAGCGTCACGTCGGAGACCACGGGCAGCTCCCGGGCCGACAGCAGGCCGAGCTCGGCGACCCCTGTACGGACGAAGTCGATCACGGTTTGGGGCACCGGCGCGTCCTTGATCACCACCTCCACGCCCGGACGCCGTTCGCTGAACCGGCCGATCATGGTGCTCAGCGGCTCCACCGCCGGGGACGGCATCGAGGCGATGGCCACGCTGCCGCGCATCATCCCCTGTACGGAGGCCACACTGGCACGGGCGGCCGCGAGACTGCGGACGACCTGCCGCGCCGGCTCGATGAGCGCCTGCCCCGCGTCCGTGAGCACCACCCGCCGCCCGATGCGGTGGAAGAGGCGGCTGCCCAGGTCCTTCTCCAGCGTCCTGATCGCCTGGGACAGGGAGGGCTGGGCCATGAACAGCGCCTTGGCGCCCTTGTTGAAACCGCCGTGGTCGACGACGGCGAGGAAGTATTCGAGCTGCCGCACGTCCATCGAACGCTCCTATAGGAGACACCTATAACCACGGTAGCCATCGCGTCTTGGACTCCCGCGCCATCCAGATCTTCAATGACGGCGGAAACGTTAGGAGCAGGCGATGAACTCCGGTGGCCCCAGAACCGACGTCGACCAGGCCCTCCTCGGCCACGCTACCTATCGCAGTCTAGGGGAGCAGCGGCTGTCGCCGGCGGAGGAGCGCTTCGAGAAGGCCCGGCGCACCACCGGCTTGTGGCTCGCGCCGCTCGTCACGATCGTCTTCCTGCTGCTGCCCCTCGCCATGGACCCCAAGCAGCAGGCGCTGGCGGCCGTGCTGCTGGGCGTCATCGTCCTGTGGGTGACCGAACCCGTGCCCATCCCCGTCGGCGGCCTCATCGGCGTCGCCGCGATCGTGCTGCTCGGCGTGGCCTCGGCGGCGGACGCGCTGGCGCCGTTCGGCTCGCCCACGATCTTCACCTTCATCGGCGCGTTCATCCTGGCGCAGGCGATGCTCAAGCAGGGGCTGGCGCGGCGGTTCGCGTTCCGGATCCTGTCGTTGCCCGGGGTGGGGCGCTCGACGTTCCGGCTGATCGTGGCGTTCGGCGTCATCACCTGCCTGCTGTCGGCGTTCGTCTCCAACACCGCCACCGTGGCGATGCTGCTGCCCACGGCGCTCGGCATGCTCGCGGTGATCGCCAAGCTGCTGCAGGACCGGGGGCTGGTCGCGGCCGACTTCAACCCGCTGCGGCTGCGGGTGGGCGCGGCGCTCGTCCTGATGCTCGCGTACGGCGCCAGCGTCGGCGGCCTGCTCACCCCCGTCGGCAGCCCGCCGAACCTGATCGGCCGCGGTCTCATCGAGGAGGCCACCGGCAAGCGCATCTCGTTCGCCGAGTGGGTGATCACCGCGGTGCCGATCTGCGCGCTCATGTTCGTCGCGCTCGTCGCCGTGCTGCTCCTGCTGAACCGCCCGGAGATTCGCAAGATCGAGGGCGTCGAGGCGTACGTGCACAGCGAGCGCGCCGCCATGGGCGAACTGTCGCGCGCCGAGAAGAACACGCTCGTGGCCTTCTTCACCACCGTGTTCCTGTGGATCTTCCCCGGCCTGGTGGCGGTGTTCGCCGGGACGGAGTCCGCCCTCTACACGACCGTCAGCGGCCGGCTCAACGAGGGCATCGTGGCCGTGCTGGGCGCCTCGCTGCTGTTCCTGCTGCCGACCGACTGGAGCAAGCGCGAGTTCACCATGAACTGGAGCGACGCCGCCCGCATCGACTGGGGCACGATCCTGCTGTTCGGCACCGGCATCATCTTCGGTTCCCTGCTCGAGGGCACGGGGCTGGCCAAGACCATCGGCTCGTCGGCCGCCTCGGCGATCGGGCTGAGCAGCGTGTTCACGATCACGGCGTTCGCCGTGGTGCTGGCGGTGCTGGTCTCGGAGACCACCAGCAACACGGCCTCCGCCGCCGTGGTGGTGCCGATCATCATCCCGATCGCGGTCGCGGCGGGGATCAACCCGTTCGTCCCGGCGCTGGCGGCGACGTTCGCGGCGTCGTTCGGGTTCATGCTGCCGGTCTCGACGCCCCAGAACGCGATCGCGTACGGGTCCGGCGTCGTGCCGATCACCACGATGATCCGCTCGGGCGTCAGCTTCGACGTGCTGGGCGCGCTGCTGCTCATCCTGCTCCTGCCACTGCTCATCGCGGTGACCGGCATAGGCGGATAACGGAGACCTCGTACCACCTGCTGGGGCGTCTTCGCGGTGAACAAGAGGGCCGCCCGGCCCGAGTGTCCGTTGTTCGGCAGGTGGGAGCTACGTCTCGCGGGCGCGCAGGAGCGCTTCGAGGGCGGCGCGGACGGTCGCCCTCGTCGGCTCCAGCGTGATCCCCTGCTCGCGCAGGAGCTCGGCGGCCGGACTCGACCTGTCGCGCAACAGGCCCAGGAGCATGTGCTCGGTGCCGACGTAGTTGTGCCTGAGCTCCACGGTCTCGGCGAGCGTGGCCGTCAGGACGCGCCTGGCCTCGGCGCCGACCGGGACCGCCGCCGGCGACGGACCGGAGCCGGCGGGCAGGCGCTCTTCCAGGTCGGTACGCAGCCCCGCCGGGTCCGTGCCCTGGGCGGCGATCGCCTTGACGGCCAGGGTGACGGGGTCGTCGAGGATGCCGAGCAGCAGGTGGCCGGCGCCGATGGCGGACTGGCCCAGGCGGCGGGCGTGCCCCTCGGCCCGTTCGAGGGTCTGCTTGGCGCGGCCGGTGTAGCGCTCGAACGCCCCCGACTGGGCGAGGTCGGCGACGGTGAGGCTGGACCAGCGGCGGCCGAAGCGCTGCTGGGCGGCCTGGCGGCTGATGCCCAGGTGGTCGCCGATGTCGGCCCACGAGCAGCCCTCGGCCCTGGCCAGCTCGACGAGGTAGCCGAGCAGCCGGTCCCCGACGCCCTGCATGTCGGACAGCACGCCTTCGGCCACGGTGAGGCGGGTCAGGGCGTCGGCGTCCGTGGTGCGCTGGTCGACGATCGTCAGCAGCGTGGTGAGGTCGGGAAGCTCGGGCACCGTACCATTATGCCTGTCAATGTTCGCCTTGACACTTCTGGAGCGTCAATGCCAGCCTTGACACATGGACGTCAGTCGTTTGGCAGAGGCGCTCGACGTACTCGTGCCGGAGATCATGGGACATTGCGGGACACCGGGGTTGTCGATCGCGGTGGGGGTGGGTGCGGAGGTGGCGCTGGCCCGGGCGTACGGGCTGGCCGACCTCGCCACCGACCGGCCGATGACGGTGGACACGGTGGGGCCGACGGGGTCCGACTGCAAGCCGTACACCGGCGTGGCCGCCCTGCAGCTCGTGGAGCGGGGCCTCATCGGGCTGGACGACCCGATCGACCAGATGCCCCTCGTGAACCCGCACGGCGAGCGCCCGATCACACTCAAGGACCTGCTGACCCACCACAGCGGCCTGGGCCCCGGACTGGGCAACTGGGACCGGGTGCCGCCCGCGCCGCTGGGCGAGCACCTGCGCAGGGTCCTCGAGGCCGGCCGGTCCGACGCGTACGGCGGGTCGCTGCTGCCGTTCTGGGCCGGCCGGGTCGGTGAGCGCTACCAGTACAGCAACCTCGGGATCGCGATCATCGGATATCTGGTCGAACTGCTCAATCCCGACGGGGTCTCGTTCCCGGAATGGGTGGCGCGGCGGGTGTTCGAGCCGCTGGGGATGGACTCGACCTGCTTCCCGCCGGCCCAGCACCCCGATCACGTACCGGCCGAGTTGCTCGCGCGCCGCTCGACCGGGTACGCCACCCTGCCCGGATACCACTTCCCGCTCCCGCCCCTGTATCCCGGCGACTACCCGGCGGGCTCCGCGCTGACCACGCCGTCCGACCACGCCCGGTTCGTCCTCGCCCTGCTCAACGGCTCCGGCGCGGTACTCGACCCGGCGACGGCCCGGCAGATGATCACCGCTCAGGCGCCCGGCGGGACCCTCCTGGGGCCGAGCCAGGACATCTCGGTCGGGCTGGTCTTCAACGTCTTCGGCGGGGATCACCCGTACATCGGGCACGGCGGCGAGTATCCGTGGGGCTGGGGCCACTTCACCCGCGCCTGGCCCGGCCCGCAGGTGGCGCTGGTGATCTCCGCCAACCAGTACGACCTGGGCGACTTCACGCTCTCCCACCGCCCCAGCCACCAGGCCGGCCGCCTGGTCGCCGAGATCGTCACCGCGTGGGTGCACGGGGCCGACCCCAGGCCGCGGCGCGATCCGGTCGCCGCCCGGAGCTACCTGGCCGGGCTGCTGGTCGGCGACCGGCTCACCACGCGGTTCGGCATCGCGTCGGAGCCCGCACCCGAGGACGTCGCCGGGCTGGCGCGGGCGGCGATCGTGGCGCCCGGCCTCGGCTGGGACCCGGAGGCGTTCCGCCAGGCGGTCGGGCAGGTCCGGCTCAGCACCCTGCCGGACGCCGCCGCGCTCACCCGGCGCGAACTGCCCGACCACGAGCTCGCCCTGCTCAAACAGCAACTCGGCGTACCCGGCTTCGGCACCCTGGCCCAGGCGAAATGAGCGACCAAGGGCACGGTTCGGGTGGAACGGGCGATCAGGGGCACGGTTCGGGCGGTTTGAGTGCCGTGGTGCGTGAGGCGCTGTCGGTCGCGGTGTCGGCCGGGGTTCCCGTGCTGCTGTGGGGCAGTCCGGGGACCGGCAAGACCTCCGCCGTCGTCGCGCTGGCCGAGTCGCTGAACTGGCCGCTCGAAGTGGTGATCGGGTCGATCCGCGAGCCGAGCGACTTCGCCGGCCTGCCCGTGATCTCCGAGGGCACGGTGCGGCTGGCACCGCCCGCCTGGGCGCACCGGCTGGTCGCGGCCGGGCACGGCCTGCTCTTCCTGGACGAACTGACCACCGCTCCCCCGGCCGTACAGGCGGCCATGCTGCGGGTGGTGCTCGAACGGGTGGTCGGTGACGTACGCCTGCCGGACAAGGTGCACGTGGTGGCCGCCGCCAACCCGCCCGAGGAGGCGGCCGACGGCTGGGAGCTGGCCCCGCCACTGGCCAACCGACTTGTCCACCTCACCTGGCCGGTGGACGGCAGGCAGATCGCCCGGGGACTGGCTGTGGGGTTCCCCGCGCCGCCGCTGTCGGCGTTCGAGCGCCCGCCGGCCCATGAGCAGACGGCCGCGGCGCGGGCGACCGTGGCGGCGTTCCTCGAGGTACGGCCCGCGCTGGCGCTGCGGGTGGCGGCCGGCGGAGGGCAGGGCTGGCCCAGCCCGCGCTCGTGGGAGTCGGCGGCCCGCCTGATGGCCGCGTGCCAGGCCGCCGACGCTTCGCCCGACGTGCTGGCCGTACTGGTGGCCGGGGCCGTGGGTGAGGGGGCGGCGCTGGAGTTCCTGTCCTGGCTGGAGCATCTGGATCTGCCCGATCCCGTCGCCGTGCTGCGGGATCCGGACGGGTTCGAGCTGCCTCGGCGCGGCGACCGGGCGTTCGCCGTACTGACCTCGGTGGTTTCGGTGGCGGTCACCGCCGGGGACGCCGAGACGTGGGACGCGGCCTGGAAGGTGATCGCCAAGGCCGCGCGGTCGGCGCCCGACGTGGCCACCTTGGCCGCCCGTACGCTGGCCGGCCGCCGGCCCGCCGGTGCCCGGATCCCGGCGGCGCTGCTGGAGCTGACCCCGATCCTGCGAGCCGCCGGGTTGCTCGATGGCTAGCGCGCCGCTGCCGGAGAAGTGGGCGGCGGCCCGCGTGTGGGCCGCCCACCAGGCGCCGTACCTGGCCGGGGCGCTGCTCGCCCTGGAGCCCGTCGTCGTCACCGACCCCTCGGCGGATCTCCGCAGGTTCCCGGCCGACACGGGGTGGCGCGTGCATCTCAGCGTCATGGAGCTTGAACGGCAGAGTGTGGCCGAGGTGGGGTTCTGGCTGGTGCATCAGGTGACGCATCTGCTGCGGGAGCATGCTCGGCGGTATCCGGGCGGCGGCTCCCGGGCGGATTCGTCGCGCTGGAACCTGGCCGCCGACGCCGAGATCAACGACGACCTCGGCCTCACGCCACCCCCTGGGGCGATCACCCCTGCCCTGCTCGCCCTACCGAACGGGCACACGGCCGAACGCTACTGGCACGACCTGGACAGACGAACCACAGAGCAGGCGTCGGGCGAGCGGGCCGAGGAGCGGGACCTGGGTGAGCGGGACCTGGGTGAGCGGGTCGCAGAGCAGGAGCTGGGCGGGTGGGACGCAGGGCGAGGGCTGGGTGAGTTCGGTGGGGAGGGGGGTTTGGGTGGGGGTGTGGTGGAGGGGGATTGTGGGAGTGGGTGTGATGGGGTGGCTCGGGTTTGGGATCTTGGGCGGCCGGGGCTGTCCGGTGTGGGTGCACGGCTCACCGCGCTCGATGTCGCGAGGCGGATTCGGGAGCGGATGCGGGCGCGGGACGACGTACCGGCCGGGTGGTTGCGCTGGGCCGAGCAGGTGCTCGAACCGGCGGTGGACTGGCGGCGGCTGCTGGCCGCCAAGATCCGCCATGGACTCGCCCACACCGCAGGGCGAGTCGACTACACCTACCGCAGGCCGTCGCGCAGGGCCCTGCCCGGCGTCGTGCTGCCCAGCCTGCACCGGCCACTGCCCGCCGTGAGCGTGGTGATCGACACCTCGGGCTCGGTGACCGACGGGATGCTGGGGCAGGCGCTGGCCGAGGTCACCGGGGTACTGCGGGCCGCCGGGCGGCTCACGGTCATCTCGTGCGACGCCCGGGCGTACCGGGCGCAGGACGTCAAGCGGGTCGCGGAGCTGCGGCTGGGCGGTGGCGGGGGCACCGACCTGCGGGAAGGGTTCGCCGCCGCCCGGGCGCGGCGACCACCGCCTGACCTGATCATCGTGATCACCGACGGCCACACCCCGTGGCCGGACCGCCCGGACGCCAGGACCCGGGTCATCGTCTGCCTGCTCGACGCCGCCGCTGAGCCGCCCGGGTGGGCCGAGACCGTACGTGTCGATGTCGATGTCGATCAGTCTTCAGGAGCGTCATGAGCTCGTCGTTCGACCCGGGACCCTATCTGGCCGCCGGGATACGGTTGTCCGAGGCACGCCGCTGGTGGGGGTGGCGGCTGAGCGCGGCGCAGGCGCTGGCCTGGCGGCTGGCCGGGGTCGCCGATCCGGCCCGCGCCACGCAATGGGCCACCGCCGGCGTCACCCCCGACACGGTCGCGGACTGCCGCGCCGCCGGGCTGAGCGCCGCCGAGGCGCTGCTCTGGCACGAGTACGAGTTCGACGTGGGCGAGGCCCTCACCGCCAGACGGCAGGGCCACACCCCCGCCCAGGCCTTCGACCTCGTACGGGGCCGCAAACCGCAGCGTCAGGACGACCCCGACCCGTTCAGCAGCCTCATGGCCTTCACCGGCGGCGGCGATCCGCAGGACGGGACCCAGCGCTTCCTCGCGCGGGCCGCCCGCGCCGACGCCCTGGTGATGTACGGCTACATCAGCGAGAGCTGGACCGACGACGAGGCCGTCGCCTGGGCCCGCCAGAACATCGACGCCCCCACCGCCCGCATGTGGCAGGACTTCGGGCTGCGGCCGCACGAGGCGAGGCGCTACCTACGGCGCGGGCTCACCCCGATGGCCGTGGCGCGCGCCTGGTGGCAGGCCGGCATCCCCTTCGATGAGGCCGCCTCCTGGGCCGGTGCCGGGCTCTCCCCTCAGGAGGCCACCGAACAGCGCGCCAGAGGCGTCACCGCCGAACAGGCCGAAACCCTCCGCGCCCTACGCGACGACTGACCGGCGACACGGCCTGGCCCGTCACGGTGAGCTGACCGGGACGAAGCCGGTGCCGGCGCGGTAGTTGGGCGACTGGTGCCGGAAGTAGGTGTTGTAGACCTGGCAGTAGCGCCCGCCCCTGGCCAGCAGCGTGGGATGGTCGCCCTCCTCCACGATCTGTCCGTGATCGAGCACGATGATCCGGTCGACGTGCTCGATCGTGGACAGGCGGTGGGCGATGACGATCGAGGTGCGGCCGGCCAGCACCACGTCGAGCCCCTCCTGGATCTGGGCCTCGGTCATCGGGTCGACGCTGGCCGTGGCCTCGTCGAGGACGACGATCGCCGGGTCCTGGATGAGCAGGCGGGCCAGCGCGACGAGCTGACGCTGCCCCATGGACAGGGCCCGGCCGTGCTCGCCGACGTCGGTCTCGAGGCCGGCCGGCAGGGCGTCGATCCAGTCGCCGCCGCCCACCGCCGACGCGGCGGCCAGCACCTCCTCGTCGCGGGCGTCCGGCCGTGGATAGCGGATGTTGTCGGCGACCGTGCCGCTGAACAGGAACGGCACCTGCGGGACCGCCCCGATCTGCCGCCGGTAGGAGCCCAGGTCGAGGGTGCGGATGTCGCGCCCGTCGATGAGCAGCCGGCCTTCCTGGAACTCGTAGAAGCGGGTGATCAGCTTGCTCAGCGTGGACTTGCCCGCCCCGGTGTGGCCGACGAGGGCCACGCTCTCGCCCGCCTCGATGACCAGGTCGAAGTCGCGCAGCACGGGGTTGGCGGCGTCGTAGCCGAACGTGACCCGCTCGAACTCGATGCGCCCGGCCAACTCCCCGGCCGGTTGCGTGTCGCTCTGCACCACGCGGGGCGGCGCGTCGATCAGGGCGAAGACCCGCTCGGAGGCGGACAGGCCCTGCTGGAACTGCGACCAGAACGCGGCGATGGACGTCAGCGGGAACCAGAAGAGCGAGATGCCCTGGAGGAACAGGTACCAGGCACCGGCGGACAGGCCGCCGCCCAGCACCGCCGTGCCGCCGAGCTGGACGAGCGCCACGGTGGCGAGCCCGGCCACGAGGAACAGCACCGGGAAGATGGCCGAGAAGACGAACCCCTGCCGCAGCGTCACCTGGTAGCTCTGCCGGTTGATGGGCCCGAACTCGTCGTAGACCTGCCGCTCCTGCCGGAAGTTCTTGGCCACGGCGATGCCGCCCATGGTCTCCTGGAGGTTGGCGTTGACCCGGCTCAGCGAGCGCTGCGCGCGCCGGGTGCTGGCCCGGGCGAGCCGGCGGAACAGCAGCGCCAGGCCCACCACGATCGGCACCACCAGCAGCGTCAGCAGGGCAAGTTCGACGCTGCGCAGGAAGAGCAGGGCCGTGACGAAGCCGACCATCAGCACCTGGCTGATCAGGTCCATCGTGAGCGTGGAGACGGTGGCGAAGTCGTCGGTGTCGGACGTCACCCGGCTGACGATCTTGCCGGACGGCGTCTCGTCGTAGAAGGACAGGTCGCGTTCGAGCACGGCGTCGAAGGCGTCTTCGCGCAGCCGGAGCACGACGTCGCCGGTGACGCGCGAGCTGTACCACTGCCGGACGAAGTTGAAGCCCCAGCCGAGCAACCCGGCGGCCAGCAGCCCGGCCACGAACCTCCAGGCGACGTCGCCGATCGTGCCGTCCGCGATGGCGTCGACGCACCAGCTCACCAGCAGCGGCATGGCCGCCTGGCTCATCGACGACAACACGATCATGCCGGCCACCAGGAACATCGCCCCCAGCTTGGGCCGGAAGTAGGACAGGATCCGGCGCAGCAGGTCGCGGTCGTTGTAGGTGCGGTCGTAGTCTTCGGCGTCGAGGCCGTCCATGATGAAGCCCATCAGCGGGCACCCCCCTGCTCGCTCGCCAGGACCGGGGTGTCGTCTCCCGCGTCCACGCCGGCCTCGTCGTAGTGGGCGAAGATCCGCCGGTAGAGGCGGCTCCGCTCGATCAGCTCGTCATGGGTGCCGCTGTCGACCAGCTCGCCGCGGCGCATCAGCAGGACCTTGTCGGCCCACCGGATCTGGGAGAGCCGGTGGGTGATCAGCAGGGTGGTGCGGCCGTCGAGGATGCGGCCGATGGCCTGTTGGATCTTGTCCTCGGTGGCGGAGTCGATGGCGCTGGTCGAGTCGTCGAGGACGAGGATCGCCGGGTCGGTCAGCAGCGCCCGCGCGATGGCCAGGCGCTGGCGCTGACCGCCGGAGAGGGTGACGCCGCGCTCGCCGATGACCGTGTCGTAGCCATCGTCGAGCTCGGCCACGAACTCGGCGGCCTGCGCGTCTTCCGCGGCCCTGATCACGGCCTCCCGGTCGGCCCGCTGGCCCAGGCTGAAGGCGATGTTCTCGGCGACCGAGCGGGAGAAGAGCACGATGTCCTGCTCGATGGTGGAGATCTGGGACCGCAGCGAGTCGAGGTCCCATTCGCGTACGTCGACGCCGTCGACCAGGATGCGCCCCGAGGTGACGTCGTAGATGCGCGGCACCAGCTTCGTCACCGTGCTCTTGCCCGAGCCGGTCTCGCCCACGATCGCCACCGTCTCGCCCGGCCGCACGGTGAACGACACCCCGCGCAGTGCGGGCTCGCCGTCGTCGTAGCCGAACGTCACGTCGTCGAAGACGATCTCGCCGGTGATGGGGGCGGCGTGGCCGTCGGCCGGCTGCTGCAGCTCGGCCTCGGAGGCGACGATGCTCAGGATCCGGCGGGCGGAGGCGATGCCGACCTGCACCAGGGAGAAGGTGAAGATCGACATCTGCGTGGGGAAGCCCAGCATGACCATCAGGCCCATGAACGCCACCAGGTCGCCGACGCTGATGGCGCCCGTGCCCTGGAGATGGAGGCCGTGCCAGAGCGCCCCGGCCATGGCGCCGGCGAACAGCAACGTGGGCAGGTAGCGGGCCTGGACCAGGCCGTTGCGGACGAAGGAGTCGCGGTAGAGGCGCGCGTTGGCGCGGAAGCGCCGCCGCTCCTGGCCCTCCTGCGCGGTCACCTTGATCACCTCGATGCCGCGCACGGCCTGGTTGAGCGCCGCGTTGAGGTCGCCGAACTGCTCGCGCATGCGCGTGGCCACCGGGTTGAGCTGGCGCATGTAGTGCCAGAGCGCGAACACGAAGATGACCGCGTAGACGCAGGGCACCAGCAGCAGCCGCGGGTCGATGGTGGCGATGAAGAACAGCGGCACCAGGCCGGTCAGGCCGGAGTCGACGATCAGGTCGACGCCCGGGGTGACCATGATGGAGAGCTGCCTGATGTCGTTGGCGGCCCGGGCCATCAGGTCGCCGACGCGCTGCCGGTTGTGGAAGGTCTGGCTCTTGCCGAGCAGGCTCACGTAGAGCTCGTCGCGGGTGTCGCGTTCGAGCCGCTTGGCCAGGACCTCGCTCGACAGGCGGGCGACGAGGTCGAACAGGCCGCGGGCCGCCACGATGGCCAGCAGGGCCAGCGAGATCAGCCCGAGCGTGGCACCCGCCCCACCCCCTTTGGTCAGCACGGCGTCGAAGGCGGCGCCGGTGAGCTGGGGCACCGCGGCGTTGAGCACCACCATGACGAGCGAGCCGCCGAGGAAGCCGAGCAGGTGCAGCGGGTGATGGCGGACATGGGACCAGAGCCAGCGCACCGGGCCGCGGCGGTTGTAGCGCGGACCGGAGACGGAGAACTCCGAACTGCTGGTGCTCACGGGACGAGGCCTCCCGACCGCGGATGGCGAACATCGGACCCCGTTTTCTATCACCGGGGTCCGACAATTTTCCAACGGTTTAGGGCCCGCCCCGCCTGCGTGTCGCTTTCAGGGAGAGACGGGAGGTGTGCGGTCCTCGCGGCGCAGGGGCTCCGGGATGACCTGTGGGAACGGAGTCACTCGGGTTTCCAGTCCAGTGGCACCAGCCGGAGGTCGAACTCGATCTCCTCGTACGGGCCGTCCATCTCCCACCCCGACGTACGCGGCAGCGGCTCGCGCACCAGCTCATCCTTGACCGCGTACGCGGCGTCGGAGCCCAGATAGGGGTCACCGGCCACGAACACGTGCGTGACCAGCGGCCGGTGGCCGCCGGCGGAGACCCGGTAGTGCAGGTGGGCCGGGCGCATCGGATGCCGCCCGACGGCCCGCAGCAGCGTGCCGGCGGGGCCGTCGGTGGGCACGGGGTAGCTGCTCGGCCGGATCGTACGGAACCAGTAGCGCCCCTCCGCGTCCGTCCTGAACAGCCCCCGCAGGTTGCCGATCTCCTGGGCGTCGTCCTGGCTGTCGTACAGTCCGGCGTCGCTGGCCTGCCACAACTCCACCTCCGCGCCCGCCAGCGGGGTGCCGTCGCAGTCGAGCACCCGGCCGTGCACGACGGTCGGGGTGCCCCGCTCGCGCTCGGGCCCGTGGCTGATCCAGTCGCCGAGCGCGCGCACGGGCGCCGGGGAGTGGAAGGGCCCTTCGACGGAGGACGGCGTCATGTTGTCGGGGCCCTGGTGGTTGACGTCGTCCACCGCGCTGGTCAGGCCCAGCATGTCGGACAGCAGGACGAACTCGTTGCGGTGCTCGGTGCACATCCGCCCGGTCGCGATCAGGAAGTCGAGCCCCGCCAGCCATTCCCGCTCGGTGGGCCGGACCTCTTCGACGAAGTTGTGCAGGTGGGTGACGAGCGCGGCGACGACCTCGTTGATCCGGGGGTCGGGCCCGTCCACCTGGCTCAGGACCTGGCGCAGCAGCGGGGTCACGGGTGATCTCCTCCTACGGCTCAGCGGGAGCGTATCTCCCGCGCCGCCCCTGCGGCTACGGCCGCGCGAAGCGGGACGCTCACGCTCTGCGATAGACAGAGCGTGGGACCGTTCACCTTGGTTCGCCGTACGGGATCCGCGGCGCTGAGCGGGCGGCAAGCGCTTGCAGTAGATGCGTCCACATGCAACAAAGCTGCACATCCTACGCATTGACTTGCCTAACAATCGGTTGCATAAAGGTGTGAAAGCTCTCGAGTTTTACGCGCGACACCACATCCAGTGAGGAGCCCGTTCACGGCGGACGGGCTCCGCGGTCACGGCTGCGCGGAAGACGCTCGCCTGAGCCGAGCGCGGCCCGGTCGCCATCACAACCGGAGGCTCCAGAGTGCGAAGCAGGAAAGCACGGACCCGCTTACCGTTCGCCGTTCTCTCGGCGACCACGGCCGCCGCGCTGCTCGTGGCGGCGGCCCTGCTGGGGATGCCGAGCGCGTCGGCGGCGACGCTGTTCGGCGACGACTTCGAGGACGGCGACGCGGCCGGGTGGTCGCGTTCGGGCGGGAGCTGGTCGGTGGTCACCGACGGCTCCCAGGCCTACCGGCAGTCGGGCACCAGCGCGGACGCGCGGGCGGTGGCCGGCGCCGGGTGGACGGACCAGGCGGTGCGGGCGCGGGTGAAGCCGATCGCGTTCAACGGCGCGGGCCGGCACGTCGCGGTGCTGGCCAGGGCGCAGAGCACCAGCAGCTACTACTTCCTCGGGCTGAGCAACGCCGGCTCGGTGATCCTGGGCAGACGCACCGGCGGCGCCCCCGTGACGCTCGCCTCGGCCGCCGCCTCGGTGGTCCCCGGCACCTGGTACGCCCTCAGGCTCGAGGTGTTCGGCACCACGCTGCGCGGCTTCCTGAACGACGTCCAGGTCGTCACGGCGACGGACACCAGCCTGTCCTCGGGCCGCGCCGGCCTCGCGGGCCTGTACGCCAGCGCCTCGTTCGACGACGTGCTGGTGACCGACGTGGGCGGCCCGACCCAGCCACCGACCAGCCCGACCCCACCGCCCACCGGCACGTGCGTCTCCCCCGGCGGCCCCACCGGGTTCGCCTCGGTGAACGCCTGGGGCCAGAACGGCACCACGGGCGGCGCCGGCGGCCCCACGGTCGAGGTGGACACGGCGGCCGAGCTGATCTCCTCGATCGGCCAGAGCGGCCCCCTGACGGTCTGCGTCCGCGGGATGATCACGGTCCCGGCGGGCATGTACGACGTCGCCTCCGACAAGACGATCGTCGGCATCGGCGCCGGCTCGGGCATCAGCGGCGGCGGGCTCAACATCGGCCTGCCGGTGTCGGACGTCACCTCCCCGCCCGCGGACGCCGTGCACAACGTCATCGTCCGCAACCTGCTGTTCAGGGGCGCCAGCGACGACTCGATCAACGTGCAGATGTTCAGCCACCACGTCTGGATCGACCACAACGACCTGGCCGACGGCTACGACGGCCTGATCGACGTCAAACGCGGCTCCTCGTACGTCACCGTCTCCTGGAACCACACCCACGACCACACCAAGAACATGCTGCTCGGCCACGACGACGGCAACGGCGCGCAGGACGTCGGGCGGCTCAAGGTCACCTACCACCACAACTGGTTCGACCGCACGCCGCAGCGCAACCCCCGGGTGCGCTTCGGGGAGCCGGTGCACGTGTTCAACAACTACTACGTCTACAACACCGACGTCGGCGTGGCCTGCCAGGCGAACGCCGGCTGCGTGGTCGAGGGCAACTACTTCGAGCGGGTCGAGGAGCCGGTGAGCAACTCGTACGCCGGGCCCGGCGGCAGGTGCGTGGCCAGGAACAACGTGTTCGTGGACGAGTCCGGCGCGCCCGACTGCTCGGGCACCGTGCAGGAGCCCGGCACGTACTACGCCTACACCGTGGACGACCCGAACTCCGTGCGGGCGGCGGTCATGGCCGGGTCGGGCGTCGGCAGGATCGGGTCGTGAGATGAGACTCCCCGGCATCCTGGCGGCGGCCTGTCTCCTCGCCTGCCTGCCCCCGCGCCCGCTTCGGCGAGAGCTCTAGCCGGCGACGGGCCGCCGCCCGGACGGCGGCCCTTCCTGGCAAGCTGATCCTCATGCCTGCCAACGACCTCGCGAAGGCCACCGCGGACTTCTGGTTCGACCCGTCCTGTCCCTACACCTGGCTGACGTCACGGTGGCTGCTGGAGGTCCGGCAGGTGCGCCCGGTCGAGGTGCGCTGGCACGTGATGAGCCTGTCGGTGCTCAACGAGGGCCGCGACGACGACCCGGAAGGCGACCCCGAGGGCTACCTGTGGGTCCCGGTCCGGGTGTGCGCGGCCGTGCGGCGTCTCCATGGGCAGGAGGCGCTCGGCAGGCTCTACACCGCGATGTGGACCACCGGTGACGGCGACTGGCTCGGCGACCTGCGCACGGCCCTGACCACCGCGGGCCTGCCGGCCGAGCTGGCCGAGACCGGGCTGTCCGGCGACTACGACGACGACGTGCGCGCCTCGCACGCCGAGGCCATCGCCCTGATCGGCGGCGACCACGTGGGCACCCCGATCGTGGCCGTCACGCACGACGACGGCCCGCGGCGGGGCGAGCGCGCGGTGTTCTTCGGGCCGGTCGTGTCCCGCGTCCCCACCGGTGAGCAGGCCGGCCGCCTGTGGGACGGGACGCTGCTGGTGGCGGGCACGCCGGGCTTCCACGAGCTGAAGGGCAGGCCGCACGAGGAGCCGGAGCTCCGGTGACGGTCCTGGCGTGGGTGGCGGTGGCCGCCTTCCTGGGGGCGTACACGCTGATCGCCACCGAGAAGGTGCACCGGGTCGCGGCGGCGCTCGGCGGTGCGGGGATCATGCTGCTGATCCACGCCACCGACGCGGGCGCGGCGTTCTTCGACGAGCGCTCCGGCATCGACTGGAACGTGATCTTCCTGCTGCTCGGCATGATGGTCATCGTCGGCGTGCTCAAACAGACCGGGGTCTTCGAGTTCCTGGCCATCTGGGCGGCCAAGCGGGCCCGGGGCCGGCCCTTCCGGCTCATGGCGCTGCTGATCCTGATCACCGCGTTCGCCTCGGCGCTGCTCGACAACGTGACGACCGTGCTGCTGATCGCGCCGGTGACGTTCCTGGTGTGCGAGCGGCTGGCGCTGCCGGTGGCGCCCTACCTGATCGCCGAGGCCATGGCCTCCAACATCGGCGGCACCTCCACGCTGATCGGCGACCCGCCGAACATCATCATCGCCAGCCGGAGCGGCCTGACGTTCAACGACTTCCTCCTCCATCTGGCACCGCTGATCGTCGTGCTGGTGGCGGTGTTCGTGGCGCTGTGCCGGTGGCTGTTCAGGAGATCGTTCACGTACGACCCCGAGCTGGCCGCCGAGATCATGACGCTCAACGAGCGGGAGGCGATCGCCGACCGCCGGCTGCTCTGGCAGTCGCTGGCCGTGCTGGCGCTGGTCATGGTGGCGTTCGTGCTGCATCCGGTGCTGCACTACGAGCCCTCCGTCGTCGCGCTGCTGGGCGCCGGGGTGCTGGTGGCGGCCACCAAGGTGACGACCGAGGACGCCATCCGCGAGGTCGAGTGGCCGACGCTGGTGTTCTTCGCCGGGCTGTTCGTCATGGTCGGCGCGCTGGTGGAGACCGGCGTCATCGGGCAGATCTCCGCGGCCGTGGCCGAGGCCACGCAGGGGCGGCTGGGGCTGACCGCGATGCTGCTGCTGTGGGGCTCGGCCGCGCTGTCTGCCGTGATCGACAACATCCCGTACGTCGCCACCATGAGCCCCATCGTCGCCGACCTCGTGCAGGCCGGCGGCGGGGGCGAGGCCACACGGGTGCTGTGGTGGGCCCTGGCACTTGGGGCCGACCTGGGCGGGAACGCCACGGCGGTGGGGGCGGCGGCCAACGTCGTCGTCATCGGCATCGCCGCCCGCAACGGCACCCCGATCAGCTTCTGGCAGTTCACCAAGTACGGGCTCGTGGTGACGTTCGTGACCGTGGCGCTCTCGACGCCCTACCTGTGGCTGCGCTACCTCATCTGAGCGGCAGGACGTCCACGCCGCGCTCGTCGTCGCCACGCGGGCCGAAGACGCGCCGCTCGGACTCCTCGATGCGCACGTCGTTGATGCTCGCCTCCCTGCGCCGCATCAGGCCCGCCTCGTCGAACTCCCACTGCTCGTTGCCGTAGCTGCGCCACCACTGGCCGGAGGCGTCGCGGGACTCGTACTGGAAACGGACCGCGATGCGGTCGCCGAGCACGGCCCAGAGCTCCTTGCGCAGGGCGTAGTCGAGCTCCCTGTCCCATTTGCGGCGCAGGAACGCCCTGATCTCGTCGCGGCCGGCCAGGAACTCGTGGCGGTTGCGCCAGACCGAGTCCTCCGTGTACGCCATCGCGACCCGGTCGGGGTCGCAGGTGTTCCAGGCGTCCTCGGCGCCCTGCACCTTGACGCGGGCGCTCTCCTCGGTGAACGGCGGGACGGGCGGGCGGGACATGGCGGCCTCCTTCGTGGCGCGGGCGTTTCTCCTGGTCAGCGTAGAGAAGAAGGGCCCGCCCGGAGCGGCGCGGGCGGCCACGGCGAGCCGCCCGCCCGCCCGCTCACAGCACCTTGTCGAGCGTGATCGGCAGATCGACGACGCGCTTGCCCGTGGCGTGTCGCACGGCGTTGGCCACCGCCGCGGCGGCGCCGGTGATGCTGACCTCACCCACCCCGATCAGGCCGAGCGGCATGGTGGGGTCGGGCTCGTCGAGGTAGTGCACGTCGATGCGGGGGATGTCGGCGTGCACCGGCACGTGATACTCGGCCAGGCTCGGGTTCATGATCCGGCCGGTCCGCTGGTCGACCAGCGTCTCCTCCGACAGCGCCATGCCGATGCCCATCACGATGCCGCCCCGGAGCTGGCTGTTCGCCGTCTTCTCGTTGATCACGGTGCCGACGTCGAACACGCCCACCCAGCGCGACACGCGTACTTCGCCGGTGTCGGGATCGACCCGCACCTCGCAGAACTGCGCCCCGGTCGCCGCCTTCACGTAGCGCCTGCGCTCGCTCAGGGTCCTGGCCATGAAGCTCAGCATGCCGGACTTGACCGCGGCCTCCACGTGGTCGCGCCCGGCCCCGGCCAGGATCTCCGCGTACGTCTGGCCGCGCCCGCCGTGGAACAGCCCGCCGTCGCGGGCCTCCACCTCCTCAAGCCGGCGGCCACGCAGCGGGGAATCGGGCTGGCGCCGCGCCATCGCGAGCAGGGACTTCTTGAGCTTCTCCGCGGCGGCCAGCACGCCCGCCGCCGCGCTCGCGGTCTGCGCCGAGCCACCCGCGCCGGGCCCCGGCGGCAGGTCGGAGTCGCCGTACTCCACGCGCACGGCCTCCATCGGCACGCCCATCGCGTCGGCCGCGATCTGGGCCTGCGCGGTGGCCGCGCCCATGCCCATCTCGTGCAGGCCGCAGCGCACCACGACCCCGCCGTCCGCGCCCAAGCGCAGGGTGACGCTCGCCGGCATCCGCCACGACGGGTGGTACGCCGTCGCCACCCCCATGCCGACCAGCCACCTCCCGTCGCGCATGACGCCCGGCCGGGGATCGCGCTCGCGCCAGCCGAACCGGTCGGCCCCCAGCGCGTACGCCTCCCGCAGCATCCGGTGCGCGAACTGCTTGCCGTGCAGCGGGTCGCGCTCGGGCTCGTTGCGCATGCGCAGCTCGATCGGGTCCAGGCCGAGCTCCCAGGCCAGCTCGTCCACGGCCGACTCCAGGGCGAAGGTGCCGATCGACTCGCCGGGGGCCCGCATGGCGGTGTTGGCCAGCAGGTCGAGCTGGACCAGGTTCTGGCGCAGGTGCACGTTCTGAGCCGCGTACAGGTGCCGGGAGCCCGAGGTGATCTGCTCGGGCATGCCGCCGATCCGCGACGTCCTGGACACGCTCGTGTGGATGAGCGCGGTCAGGTTGCCCTCGGCGTCCGCGCCCAGCGCGACCCGTTGCGTGCTCGGCGTGCGCCCGCCGACCGTGTGGTAGACGCTCTCGCGGGTGAGAGCGAGCCGTACGGCCCGGCCGGTCGCCCGCGCGGCCAGCACGGCGAGCAGCGTGCCGGCCCAGACCGACCCCTTGCCGCCGAACCCGCCCCCCACGAACGGCGACAGCACCCGGATGTTCCGCTCGGGCACCCCGAACCGCTGGGACAGGTGCTTGCGCAGCCACGGGATGTTCTGCGTGCCCTCGTGCAGGGTCAGCTCGTCGCCGTCCCAGACGGCGGTGGTGGCGTGCGGCTCGATCGCGTTGTGGTGGTGCGGCGGGGTGCTGAAACGCAGGTCCACCGAGACCGGCGCGGCGGCCAGCGCGGCCCGCGCGTCCCCCTTGTCGGCCGCGGACGGCATCACCGGGTTGCTCCGCTGCTGCACCGCGTTCGGCTCCTCGGCCGCGAAGTCCACCACGGCGGGCCGCTCCTCGTACGTCAGCCGCACCAGGGACGCCGCGTGCCGCGCGGCCTCCGGCGTCTCGGCGACCACCACGGCCATCGGCTGGCCGTTCCAGTGCACCTCGTCGGTGGCCAGGTAGTTGACCGACGTCCCGGAGGCGAGAGAGCTGAGGTCGAGCACGCTGAACTTGGGCGCGGGCTTCATGGGCGGGGCGTTCTCGTGGGTCAGCACCTCGATCACGCCGGTCACCGCCCGCGCCGCCGCCGTGTCGACGGCCGTGACGCGCCCGCGGGCGATCGTGGCGTGCACGAGCGCGGCGTGGGCGAGGCCCGGGTATTGGTGCTCGGCCGCGAAACGGGCCTCGCCGGTGGTCTTGGCCAGGCCGTCGAGCCGGTCGATGGGACGGCCGACGTATTTGGTGCCGGTCGTCGCGGGCGCGGTCTCGGCGTACTTGGTGGTCATCCGTCCTCCCCTCCAGTGGTCAGCTCGCGCAGCGTGGCCACGATCGTGGCGCGCGCCAGGTTGACCTTGAACGCGTTGGCCGGCCGCACGGTCGCGGGGGCCAGCTCGGCCTCGGCCGCGCGGCGGAACTCGGCCTCGGTCGCGGGGCCGCCGAGCAGGATCCGCTCCGCCTCGCGGGCCCGCCAGGGCTTCGGCGCGACGCCGCCCAGCGCCAGCCGTACCTCGGTCACGGCGCCGTCCCGCACCTCCAGCGCCGCCGCGACGGAGACCAGGGCGAACGCGTACGACGCCCGATCGCGGACCTTGCGGTAGCGGGAGCGGGCGGCGACCGGCGCGGCGGGCAGCTCGACGGCCGTGATCAGCTCGTCGAGCGCGAGCTCGGTCTCGATCTCCGGGTTGTCGCCGGGCAGCCGGTGGAAGTCCGTCAGCGGGATCCGCCGGGTGCCGCGCACGCTGCGCGCCTCGACGACGGCATCGAGGGCGGCCAGGGCCACGGACATGTCGGAGGGGTGCGTAGCGATGCAGCTCTCGCTCACGCCCAGGATCGCCGAGCCCCGGTTGAAGCCTTCGAGAGCGTCGCAGCCGGCGCCGGGTTCACGCTTGTTGCAGGCCGCGGCGGCGTCGTAGAAGTACGGGCAGCGGGTGCGCTGCAGCAGGTTGCCGCCCACCGTGGCCATGTTGCGGAGCTGGGCCGAGGCGCCCGCGAGCAGCGCCTGCGACAGCAGCGGATAGCGGGCCAGCACCCGTGGGTCGGCGGCCAGGGCGCTGTTGCGCACCAGCGCGCCGATCCGCAGCCCGCCGCCGGGCAGCTCCTCCACCGTGTCGAGCGGCAGCCCGGTCACGTCCACGACGGTGTCGGGCCGCTCGATGCCCTCGCGCATCAGGTCGACGAGGTTGGTCCCGCCGCCGAGGAACTTCGCCCGCGGCTCGGTGGCCACCGCCCGCACGGCCGCGGTGACGTCGGCGGGCTTGACGTAAGCGAACGGCCTCATCCGGCGTCCTTCCCGGCGACGTCCATGATGGCGTCGACGATTCCGTTGTAGGCGCCGCAGCGGCACAGGTTGCCGCTCATCCGCTCCCTGACCTCGGTCTCGCTCAACTCGCGGTCGCCGGGTCCGGTGACGACGCTCGGCATGCCGGCGGCGTGCTCGGCCAGCATCCCGATCGCCGAGCAGATCTGGCCCGAGGTGCAGTAGCCGCACTGGAAGCCGTCGTGGCGCACGAACGCCTCCTGCAGCGGATGGGCCACCCCTTCGATCGTGGTGATCTCCCTTCCGTCGTATTGGACGGCCAGGGCCAGGCAGGCGTTGATCCGCATGCCGTCGGCGAG
Organism: Nonomuraea sp. NPDC050643; assembly: GCF_040654715.1. Classification (NCBI taxonomy): domain Bacteria; kingdom Bacillati; phylum Actinomycetota; class Actinomycetes; order Streptosporangiales; family Streptosporangiaceae; genus Nonomuraea; species Nonomuraea sp. NPDC050643. The sequence continues at coordinate 33,290 of NZ_JBFAIM010000024.1, forward strand.
TACCGTGCACGCGCCGCAGGCGCCCTGGTCGCAGCCCTTCTTCGGCCCGGTCAGCCCGAGTCGCTCGCGCAGCGCGTCGAGCAGGCTGACCCACGGCTCTACGTCGAGGGACTCGACGGAGCCGTTCACCTTCATCCGAATCTCGGTCACTCGCTTCCTCCCACAGGAAACCGGTGTAAACCGGGACGCTAACAGAACACCGTTCCCTTAACAAGTGAATGGTGTTCTCTTAAATCGCGCCAGTATGCTTGCAGCGACATGACGCGGTCGGCATTTCTCCGGGCCAGGCGGCCAGAGCACAAGCAGCAGCGGCGCGAGGCGATCCTCGCCGCCGCCCGTGAGCTCGCCCGCACCTCAGGCGTGCGCAACGTCAGCCTGGGAGCGGTGGCGGAGGCGGTCGGCCTGGCGAAGTCCAACATCGTGCGCTATTTCGGCACCCGCGAGGAGATCTACCTCGAACTGGCCGCCGAGGAGTGGCGGATGTGGGCGAAGGAGTGCTCCGAGCGGCTCGACTCCGCGACCGGCCGCGACGACATGGTCATGGCGCTGGCCGAGACGCTCGCCGACCGGCCGCTCTTCCTCGACCTGCTCAGCCACTCCGCGACCAGCCTCGAGCACAACGTGTCGGTGCCGGCGGCCCGGGTGTTCAAGCGCACCGTTCACAGCGTGATCGACGAGCTGGGCCCTCGGGCGGCGGCCCCCGCCGGCCTGACGGACCAGGAGGGGACGGAGATCGTCACCGCCGCCGCCGGCCTGGGGGGCATGCTCTACCCGGCGACCAACCCGCCCCCGACCATCGTCGAGCTCTACGCCCAGGATCCCGACCTGGCCGCCGCCTGCCCGCAGTTCGTGCCCACGCTCACCCGCGCGCTCAAGGCGCTGGCCGCCGGTCTCCCCTTGCTCAGGGAGCCGGGCGAGTGAAACTTTCACCCCGATCCAGGCATTCCTGACCTCACCGCCGCCGCTTCCTGTACATCGGCGCGGATTCCGCCGAGCATGTGCCCGTGTACCTAACCGGTTAACACAAGAGAAGGGCACCCCCCATGACCAGACGACTCGGGCTCGCGGCGGCGGCGTTCCTGTCGCTCCTCGTCTCGATGCTGATCGTCCCGGCTCCCGCGCACGCCGCGGTCGGGCTCCGGGTCAGCGGCACCAGAATCGTGGAGGCCAACGGCAACGCGTTCGTCATGCGCGGCGCCAGTCACGCGCACACCTGGTTCACCAGTCAGACGAGCTCCTTCGCCAACATCAAGGCACTGCGCGCCAACACGGTCCGCGTGGTGCTGAGCGGCGGCCGGTGGACCCCGAACAGCGCGTCCGACGTGGCGAACGTCGTCTCCCTGTGTCGGCAGAACCGGTTAATATGCGTGCTCGAGAACCACGACACCACCGGTTACGGCGAGCAGAGCGGCGCGTACACGCTCGACCAGGCGGTCACCTACTGGAGCGGCGTCAGGAGCGCACTCACCGGCACCGAAGACTTCATCGTCATCAACATCGGCAACGAGCCCTACGGCAACAACAACGTCTCGGCCTGGACCAGCGCGACCACGAGCGCGATCAGCCGGATGCGGGGCCTGGGCTTCCAGCACCTGCTGATGGTGGACGCCCCCAACTGGGGCCAGGACTGGCAGTTCACGATGCGCGACAACGCCCAGGCCGTGTTCAACTCCGACGCGCAGCGCAACACGGTCTTCTCCGTCCACATGTACGGCGTCTTCGACACGGCCGCGGAGATCACCGCGTACCTGAACGCCTTCCAGACCGCCGGCCTGCCACTGGTGATCGGGGAGTTCGGGCACAACCACTCCGACGGCAACCCCGACGAGGACACGATCATGGCCCAGGCCCAGCAGCGCGGCCTCGGCTACATCGGCTGGTCGTGGAGCGGCAACGGCGGCGGCGTCGAATACCTCGACATGGTGACCAACTTCAACCCCGCCGGCCTGACGTCGTGGGGCCAGCGCATCTTCAACGGCGCCAACGGCATCGGCCAGACCTCGCGCGAGGCCACGTTCTTCGGCGGGGGCGGCACCGACACCACGGCCCCGACCACGCCCGGCACGCCCTCGTCCGCGAACGTCACCTCCACCGGCGCCACCCTGACCTGGTCGGCCTCCACGGACTCGGGCGGCTCGGGGCTGGCGGGCTACAACGTCTATCGCGAGCAGGGCAGCACCGACCCGCTCCTCGGCCAGAGCGCGACCAACTCGATCACGCTGACCGGCCTGAGCCCGTCCACGCAGTACCAGGTCTACGTGCGGGCCAGGGACGGGGCGAACAACCTGTCAGGCAACTCCGCCACGACCACGTTCACCACCACGACGGGCGGCGGGCCCGGCGGCGGCTGCACGGCCGCCGGGACCGTGCAGGGGCAGTGGAGCGGCGGGTACGTCGTGCAGCCGGTCACGGTCACCAACAGCGGCTCCTCCGCGATCACCGGCTGGACGGTCACCTTCACGCTGCCCGCCGGCCACACGATCACCGGCTCGTGGGGCGCCACGCTGACCACCAGCGGGCAGACCGTCACGGCCAGGAACGCCGGCTACAACGGCAACGTCGGGGCGGGCGCCTCGACGACCTTCGGCTACCAGGCCGCCCGGCCCGGCGGCGACACGGCCACCCCCGGCTCCTACACCTGCGCGGCCTCCTGACCACCCATCGCGTCCTCGCCGCCCCTACGCGGCGAGGACGCGACGAAAGGCGCGGCGAGGGCGCGGCTGCCGGGGCCGGTTCGCTGGCCGGGGATGGGCGGGGCTTGTTCGCCGGGTTCAGGCCAGGGCCTGGGACGGCGTGCTGAGGAGCGGGAGCATGACCTCCACGCGGGTGCCCGCGCCGGGCTCGCCGGTCACGACGCAGATCCCGCCCAGCTCGGCCGCCCGCTCGCGCATGGAGCCGAGGCCGACGCCGGCGCGGTGCGCGTCGGGCAGCCCCTTGCCGTCGTCGGAGATCAGCAGGCGCAGCACCGACTGCTCCCGCTGCAGGACGATCCGGGCCCGCGACGCCTGCGCGTGCCGGCGGATGTTGGTGAGCGCCTCCTGGACGATGCGGTAAACGGCCACCTCGACGGCCGCGGGCAGCTCCGACAGGAGGCCCTCGACCTCCACCTCGATCACGGTGTCGGGCGACGACCGGCCCGCCAGGTCGCGTACGGCGCTGGCCAGGCCGAGGTCGTCGAGGGCCGGCGGGCGCAGGCCGTACACGAGCTCGCGGATGTCGCCGGTGACGGCGCTCATGCCGGCGTGCAGCTCCCGCAGCAGCTCGTCGGCGGCGTTCGGGGAGTTCTTCAGGCTGAGGCGGGCCATGTTGATGGTCATCGCCATGGCCGACAGGGTCTGGCCGAGGCCGTCGTGCAGGTCGCGGCGCAGGCGGCGGCGTTCCTCCTCGCGCGTCGTCAGGATGCGCTCCCTCGATCGCTGCAGGTCCGCCGCCATGCGCACGGCGTGGGCCACGTCCGCCGCGTACGGCGTGAGCGTGGCCAGCACCCGTTCGTTGTGCGCGGCGGGGAAGCGGCGCTGTCCTGGCGGCCCGACGAGCAGGCGGCCGACGCGCGCCCCGTGCCAGACCAGTGGCACCTCCCTGGCGTCGCCGCCCACCCGGCCGCTCTCGACGTAGCGGGGCTCGCCGTCGATCACCTCCACGGCCACGCCCTCGACTGCCAGGCCGTCGCGCAGCACGTTCACCACGGAGGTCAGGGCCTTGGCCGGGTCGCCGCGCCGGACGGCCTGTGTCAGGCGCTCGGCGAGCAGGCCGGGGTCGCCGACGGCGCCGTACAGGAGGCGGTCCACGGCCCGCTGCAGCGCGCGCCGCAGCGGCTGGAAGAAGGCGCCGGCGAAGAGCGCGGCGGCGACCCCGGCCACCTGGTCGTAGCCGGAGACGACCAGGCTCGACAGCGTGCCCGCGCCGAAGTACACGGCGCTGACCACGACCACCACGCCGACCGCCACGAAGGCGCGGCTGATCACCGTGTCGATGCCGAAGAGCCGGTAGCGCATCACCGCGAATGCGATCGTGAACGGGATGACCCCCGCCCACATGATCGCCAGCCAGAGGACGTCGGGCCAGATCGCGCCCGCGACCAGGAACACGATGTAGCCGGAGAACGCGAACAGCGGCCAGCCGATCTGCCGCCGCGTGACCGCGTCGGCCCGCCGCATCCGCACCGCCATCGACACCGCCGCCAGCGCCATGGCGGTGTAGATGCCCACCCAGCTCGCGACCCACAGCCCCTCCATGTACGGCTCCAGCGCCGGCACCTGCAAGGGGTTGGGGATGACCTGCGGGTACGGGTACCCCTCGGGCGGCGGAGGCATCCTGAGCAGCGCCCGCACGGCGCCGGCCGTGATGGACGCGCAGCCCAGCCACAGGGCCGGCCGCCAGCGCCGGGAGGGCAGGCGGCCGTCGGGCGAGTACAGCGGCAGCACCATCGTGAGCAGCAGGCCGCACACCGCCCACCCGAGCTGCGTCGGCACCCGCAGCCACCCGGCGACGGCGAACTCCCCGTCGGCGGCGGCGCGGAACATCAGGGCGCTGGCGAAGTCGCTGACCCCGGCGCCCAGCCCGCCCGCGCACATGAGCCAGGCCATGTTGAGGCGCGGCCGGTGATAGATGAGGAACGCGCCGACCGCCGGGAAGGTGAAGATGACGGCGGACTGCGGGCTCACCGTCCTGGCGGGCGTCCACTCAGGGGGCAGCCCGGCCCAGACCAGGATCGCGGCCAGGCCGAGGATCGGCGAGGCCACCGCCATGACGACCGCCAGGATCAGCCGGCCCGTCACCTGGGGCGCGGCCCGGCGCGGCCCCTCGCCGGCGGCGGGAGTCTCCTCCGCCGTCATGACCTTGGCAGTCCCGGTGATCTCGGCCATCGTGCTCGTCCGCCTCTCGATCCCAGGCACGCCTCCCGCTGAACAGGATTATGACCCTCTATCGGGATAAATCCCCCCAGCGTTTCCGGCCCGTTATCGCAGAGGTCCTGTCCTGACCCCGCTCACGCGAGGTCAGGACAGGATAGGCGCTACTGGACGGTGACCGTGGCCTCCGCCGCGACGGTCGTGCCCGCCACCTGACCGGCCACGGTGAACGTGCCCGGCTGGGCGTACCGCGCAGGATCGACGGCCTCCCAGGTGACGGCCACCGAGCTGTCCCTCGACCCGTCGTTGTACGTCGCCACCACGGTCCTGGGCAGCGACGGCGCCACCCCGGCCCGGGTCGTGACGGCCTCCTCGGCGATCGAGGTGATCGTCACCGCCGACGTCGTGCGGACGTACACGGTGGCCTGGGCGGGCCGGCGCAGGCCCTCGGCGATGCCGGCGACGGTGAAGCTGGTGCCGCCGGTCCTGACCTGCTCGGGCGTCACCTGCTGCCAGGTGACGGCGGCCTGGCCGCGGGCGCCGTCCGCGTACAGGGTCTCGACCGTGGCGGGCAGCGCCGGCAGCGTGCCGGCCAGGGTGGGGACGTGGACCGGGCGCGCCGAGTCCGGCGGGACCGCGTACACCTTCCACTCCAGCAGCCCGACCGACGCCCCGCCGGACTCGAGCCGCACGCGCAGCCGCGAGGTCGTGACCGTGTCGAACGAGACGGCGTTGTAGGCGTCGAGCGCCTTCGGGTAGGAGGCGGCGCCGGTGACGTCCTCGAAGGAGTCGCCGTCCCACTGCTGGATCTTCCACGAGGCCGGCACGCGCACGCCGCCGTTGTCGTCGAAGAAGTACACCTCGGCCTTGTTCACCCGCACGGGCTCGGGCCATTCGAGCTGGACCCATTGCGTGCCCTGCTGCGGCCAGGTGCCCCAGCGCGGGTTGGCGCCGTCGTTGGAGCGCGGCGGGTCGATGCCGTCGTTGATCGCCGCGACCCGCTCCCACGGCGAGGTGTAGGAGGCGGTGGGCGTGGCCTTGGGCGCCACGTTCACCTGCTCGGCCTGGCTCGTGGCGGTCACGGCCACGGTCGCCGAGGTGCTCTTCGCGCCGTCGGAGGCGGTCAGCCGCAGCTTGTACGCCCCCGGCTCCGAGAACGCCACCACCGTCGTCGTGCCGGTCGGCTCGGTGAAGAACGCCTCACCGGGCCCCTCCACCTTGGACCACTGCGTGGTGAGCCCGCCCTTCGGCAGGCCGTCGTCCTTGACCACGGCCTCGATCCTGGCCTGCCCCGGGCGGCTGAAGACGGCGTCGGGCACCGCCAGCACGTACGGGGCCCGGTTGGCGACCGAGCCGGCGTCCGCGCCCGTCCGGTGGACCTGGACCTCCTTGACACCCGTGGCGTGTCCGGGCCGGTGGGTGACCAGGACGCGCAACTTCCGCGCGGTGACGGACGGGAAGCGGACCTCGTTGAGGTTCGCCCTCGGATAGACCGGCTTCCCGGCCTGGCGCGGCACGTCCTTCCAGACGCCGCCGTCCTGGTACTGCACCGAGTAGAAGGCCGGCTCGCTGTGGGCCTTGCGGTCGTTGAAGAAGTACAGCCTGACCCGGTCCACCCGCTGGGCCGAGCCGAGGTCCACCTCCAGCCAGTCTTGGGCCTGGCCCGAGTCCTTGCTGCTCCAGTGGGGTTCGTTGATCGTGAAACCGTCCACCGCCCCGGCCGGGTCGCCGTGGGAGGCGGTGGCGGACCTGACCAGGTTCTGGCGGGTGCTGCGCAGATCCACCCCGGCCTTCTGGAACAGGTCCTCGATCCGGTCGCCGCCCAGCTCGACCTGGACGGGGGCCTTCATCGACGACGCCTTCTCGGTGTGCACGACCGTGCCCTTTTCTTGGGGGCCACCCTCGACCTTGCCCGTCTTCGGGTCCCACACGGCGTGCTCGAGGCCGGACAGGGTGACCTTGCGTCTCCCGTCGACGATGATCGAGTAGCCCTCGGGGACCCCGGCGTAGTGCCTGGTGCCGTCGCCCGGCTTGTCCCAGACGATGCTCAGGTCGGCGCCCCGGTAGTTGATCCCGTTGACCGTGAAGTGGTCCCAGCCGATGTCCACCGGCCACAGCTCGACCTTGCCGTCGGAGCGCGGGCGCAGGCCCATGACGTCCTCGATCACGGTCCAGTTGCTGCTGCCCAGGATCGTGTGGTGGATCCAGGAGCGGTAGTCGATGGTCTTGGTGGCGGGGTTCCAGTTGGCCCAGAACTCGTTGGCGTCGGGGTAGCGGGTGTCGCCGCCGACGTACTGGGACCAGGCGTTCCAGTACAGGAGCTGCTTGTACTGCTCGGCCGTGATGTACGGCGTCGCGTACTGCCGCATCGCCTTGCTGAACAGCGCGAAGTTCCGGGTCGAGTTGATCTGCGAGAAGTTGTTGGACCCCGGGTTACCGGCGGCGGCCGCCTCGGCCTTGTCCTTCTGGTTGGCCGTGTACGCCGGGAAGATCGGATATTCGGCCGGGTCGGCCCACAACCGCAACGCCTCACGATATTTCGGGTCATCGGTCGGCACGAGCCCCGTCGCGTACGGGATGTAGTTGTTGGACTCCTTCCACGGGATCAGGTTGCCCGTCTGCAGGTCGCGGTGCTTGAACAGCTTGTTCTGCTCGTCCCAGAGCAGGGTGAGGATGCCGTTCCTGACCTTGTCGGCCACGCCGCGCATCTCGGTGGCCTTGCCCCCGTCGCCCGCCAGCTCGTACGCCTGCGCCGCCGCCATCGCGTTGGCGTACACGTACGCGCCTTCGAGCCGCTCGTTGGCCCGGTCGTAGTAGTGGAACGACACCGCGTCGGCGTCGTTGCCGGTCATGGCCTCCCAGTCGTACTCGATGACGCCGTTGTCGTTGGAGTCGTACGCGGCGAGCTGCCCGTAGACGTCCTTCTCGGCGTAGCGGGCCAGGTTGCGCAGGATCGACGGCTGCCCGCCGTGGATCTGGTAGCTCTCCAAAGCCGCGGCCGAGATGTACTGCGTGTAGCTGTTCGACCAGTTCTCGGGGTCGCCCGGGTTGTCGGTGTACTTGGAGTTGCGGGACACCTCGCCCGCCGACACCCACGGCCCGTACGAGTAGATCGGGTTGCGCAGGTACTTCAGGTCCTGCACGAACATGGGCACGGTCAGCACGATCGCGTTGTTGTAGCCCAGCGCGCCCTCCACCGACGTCGGGAACTGGAAGTCGTTCCCGGGGATGTCGGCGTCGAGGAAGTTGAAGCGCATCAGCCACCAGCGGTAGTAGACGAACTTCTTGATGTTCTCGTCGGGCACGTCGATGTAGGGCACGTTCGCGGCCCACCAGGAGTTGTAGTCCTGGAGCTGGTGGCGCAGCGCCTGCTGGGGCGAGCGGCCCTTGTAGCCGTCGTACTCGGCCCGCGACTCCGGCAACTCCTCGGTGACGAAGCCCATCTGCACCTTGGTCCGCACGGTCCGGCCGGGCTCGACCGTCACCGAGCCCTTCAGCGTGCCCTCGGAGACCTTCAGCCCGTCGCCGCTGAGCCTGGGGAGGATCGCGGTCAGCTTGTTCCTGGCCCACACGGTGCCGGTCAGCTCGCGGTCGCCGTCGGCCGCCTTGGTGTAGGGCGAGGTCACGGTGATGGGCACGGCGCGAGCGGCCGTACCGGTGTTGGTGATCTCCAGGGTGGTCACGGCGACGTTCTGGTGCGTGATGAACTTCTTCACCCCGACCGCGAGGCCGTCGCCCGCGTAGTGGCCGCTCCAGTGGCTGGGCATCTGCAGCCGCCTGGGCACGTCCTCGGTGAGCGTGCTCCCGAGCGAGATCTCGTACGCGTCCCGGTTGTCGATGCTCTCCCAGTACGCGGCGAACCCGCCGAACCCGAGCTTGCGCGGATCGTGCTCCTTCATGAACAGCGCCCGCCCGCGCGACATCAACCACGTCCCCGCCGGATCGGCGCCCGGCCGGGCCAGCATGCGGTCGATCCAGTACGAGTCGCCGCCCTTCTCCTTCCGGTAGATCTCCTCCATCATCCTGCGCGGGTGGTAGCCCACCGGCTCGGCGGGCACCGGGTCGGCGCCGGTGAACACCGGCAGGCCGAGGTCGTCCTGAGCCGCACGGGCCGGGGCCGTGCCAAGTGAGGCTGTGAGCGCTAACAGGGCCAAGCACACCAGGGGTCTACGCACGTGCATCTCCTAGATCGGTAGCCAGACACGCATGGTGGCGGGGCCGCGGTTGCCCCACCGGTGGTACGGCACCAGCCGCAGCCGGACGTCCGCGCCACCCCCGTGCGCGTCCTCGACCCCGTACGGCCAGCCGCCGTTGTCACCGGCGCCGAGCACCGCGGTCACCTCCAGCTCCACCACCCCGTCCACCGCGCGCTCCACCGGCGGATCGACGCGCGTCGTCAGGTCGCCGAGCGGCGGCTCGTCGGCCACCGACTCCGCGCAGTAGACGAGCGGTCCCCGCTCCACCGCCGCGCTCCCCCGCAGCGCGTCGATCCGCCGGTCCGGGAAGGTCCATCTCGGCCGCATCGGCAGCTCCAGCCGAAGCTCGTCGCCGGCCCGCCAAGGACCGTCCACGTGGGCGTAGCCCGGGCTCACCGGCCGGATGACGGGGCCGTCGGGCAGCGGCGCGTCCGGCGACGAGACCGGGACGTGCGCGAGCGTCGCGTCCGAGGCCCAGGCCGGCACGCGCAGGCCGATGCGCCCCTCGCCGTCCGCCAGCACCCGCACGCTCACCGAGCCGGTCCACGGGTAACCGGTCTCCACCCGCACCGCCAGCCCGCCGTGGCGGATCTCCGACGGCGTGAGGTGGTGGATGAGGATCCCGTCGCCGGAGGCCGCGGCCACGTAGGCGGGCAGCGAGGCCAGCGTCCTGGCGATGTTGTTCGGGCAGCACGACACGTCGAACCAGGGCGAGCGCAGCCCGCCCTCGGCGGCGTGGTTGACCCCCTCCAGCGGCACCGCGGGCACCCGTACCTGCAGGGGGTTGGCGTAGAAGAACGAGCGGCCGTCCAGCGCGGCCCCGGTGGCGAGCATGTTGTACAGGGTGCGCTCGGTCAGGTCGGCGTAGCGCGCGTCGCCGGTGGCCAGCAGCAGCCGGTGCGCCAGCATGATGGAGGCGATGCCGGCGCAGGTCTCGTTGTAGGCCCGGTCCGGGGGCAGCTCGTAGTCCTCACCGTACGACTCGTCGGCATGCCTCGAGCCCATGCCGCCGGTCAGGTGGGTACGCCGGGCCACCGTGCGCTCCCACTGGGACTCGATCGCCTTCAGCAGCTCCTGGTCCTCGGTCTCGACCGCCACGTCCACCACGCCGGAGGCCAGGTAGAGCGCGCGCACGGCGTGCCCGCGGAACACCTGCGCCTGCCTGACCGGCAGGTCGTCCTGGTAGTAGGCGCGACCGAAGGGGATCTCGGCGAGCGCGGGCAGCCCCCGCCGCTCGACGAAGCGGCGGGCCATCTCCAGGTAGCGCTCGGCGCGGGTGACGCGGTAGAGCTCGACCAGCGCCATCTCGATCACAGGGTGGCCGCAGGTCTGGGTGCCCTCCATGAACCGGCGGCACACGTGGTCGGCGGCCCTGATCGCGACCTCGGTGAGCCGGTCCTCGCCGTGCATGCGCAGCCGGGCGACCCCGGCCTGGATGAGGTGGCCGTAGCAGTAGAGCTCGTGCCCCCACTCGAAGTCGGTGTAGCGGCTGCCGGACCAGCGGGTGTTGATGTAGCCGTCGCCCTCCTGAGCCTGGGCGACGGTCTCGGCGAGCGCGGGCAGTTCGGGGTGATCGGCCCAGGCCATGGCCTCGAGCAGCTTGTAGATCTCGGAGTCGCTGAACTCCCGCCCCCTGCGGGGCCGCTCGCCGCGGAAGTTGCCGATCCAGCCTTCTCGCTCCTCCCATTCCTGGCAGTGGGCGATGGTGACCTCGCGGTTCAGCGCCGCCCGATCGCCCCAGAAACCGGGCGACAGCCGTACCGCGTCTAGGCCGAGGGGGGACAGGACGCCCGATGAGGGCAGGACAGGATTAGCCACGCAGAGCTCCTGACATGAATCCGCGCACGTAGTGGCGCTGCAGCACGATGAAGAGGATGAGACAGGGGATGGCCATGACCATGACGCCGGCCTGGAGCATGCCGTAGTCGATCGCGCCGAACGTGTGCTGCGTCATGCTGACCACGGCCACCGGCAGCGTGAACGACGAGCCGTCGTTGAGCAGGATGAGCGGCGCGAAGAAGTCGTTCCACGAGGCGAGGAAGGCGAACAGGCCGACGGTGATCAGCGCGGGCCGCACGGCGTGCAGCAGGATCCGGGAGAACGCCCTGAACGTGCCGCAGCCGTCCACCAGCGCCGCCTCCTCCAGTTCGCGCGGCACCGCCTCGAACGCGTTGCGCATCATGAACAGTGCGAACGGAAGCTGGAACATCACGAACACGAGCGACAGCCCGACCAGCGAGTTCTGCAGGCCGATGTAGCCGAGCAGCACGTAGAGCGGGATCAGGATCGTCGCGTACGGCACCATGAGGATCGCCAGCGTGGCCAGGAACAGCAGGTTCTTGCCCGGGAAGTCGAAGCGGGCGAACCCGTAGCCGCCGAGCGCCGAGACGACCAGCGTGCCGCCCACGGTCATCGCCGACACCAGCACGCTGTTGGTGGCGTACGTGCCGACGCCCTCGCCGAACCGAGCCATCTCCAGGTAGTTGGACGGCTCCTCCAGCGAGGCGTAGCCGCTCCACACCAGCGGGAACAGGAACAGCACCGCCAGTGCGGACAGCGTCAGATAGCGGCTCATCGCAGCCTCCGCATCATGAGCGTGTTCAGGCCGACGAGGGCCGCCAGCAGCACGACCGACAACGCCGCCGCGCCGCCGAGGTCGAAGCGGAAGAACGCGTCCCGGTAGACGACCATGACCATCGAGACCGTGCTGTTGTCCGGGCCGCCGTTGGTGAAGACGAAGAACTGGTCGAAGGCCAGCAGCGAGCCCGTGACGCTGAGGATCAGCATCAGCGCCAGCGTCGGGCGCAGCAGCGGCAGCGTGATCTTGGTGAAGATCTGCCACCGGTTGGCTCCGTCGCTCCTGGCGGCCTCGTACACCTCGGTCGGGATCGCCTGCAGGCCGGTCAGCAGGATGAGCATGTTGAACCCGGCGAAGCGCCACAGCACCAGCGTGATCGTGGAGAACAGCGCCATGTTCGGCGTGCCGATCCACTTGACCGGCTCGCTGGTGATGCCCAGCGCCCGCAGCATCGGGTCGATCGGGCCGAAGTCGTTGTTCAGCATGCCGTAGAACAGCAGCCCGGCGGCGGCGAAGCCGACGGCCCCCGGCAGGAAGAACGCGGTCCTGAAGAAGGCGATGCCCGGCCTGCGCTCCTGCACGAGCAGGGCCAGGCCGAGCGCGACGCCCGACAGCAGGACGGTGGTGATGGCCGTGTACTTGAGCGTGAAGAAGACCGCGTCGACGAAGAGCGGATTGTCGGCGATCTTCAGGTAGTTGGCCGGGGCGTTGAACGTGGCCTGGCCGAGCAGGGGCCAGCGGTTGAGCGACATCCACACGACCAGCACCAGGGGCGCGATGAACAGCACGCCCACGATGACGGCCGTCGGGGCGGCGTAGAGCCACCCCTGGACCTTCCTGCTCCCCCACCGGGCGGACGGTGCCGCTCTCCGCCCGGTTCTCGTCAGCATCAGGGTCATTGCTGCAAGGACTTCGTGACTTCGCCGTTGAGCGTGGCCACCTTCCCCGCGTCACCGAACACGGCCTCGCGGGCCAGCCGCAGCCACGGCCCCTGCGGGTCGTTGAAGGTCTGGCCGAAGCGCAGCGCGAACGGGGTCTGCCCCTTGGCCACCAGCGAGTTGATCAGCACGACGCGCGGGTCCTCCGAGGAGTACTTGTTGCTGGACAGGTCGGTACGCGCGAGCACGTCCTTGTTCTTGGCCATGACCTCGACCTGGGCGTCGTCGGAGACCGTCCAGGACAGGAACTCCCAGGCCGCGTCCGCGTTCTTGCTCGTGGCCGAGATGCCCACGGAGTCGCCGCCCACGAACGTCGACTCGCCGCCGTCGGGACCGGCGATCGGGGTGACGCCGATCCTCATCTCCTTGGGCATGAGGCCGAGCGTGGTGGAGGGCATCGGCATGACGCCGATCTCACCCTTGGGGAAGAAGCCGGTCCACGTCGGGCCCTGCTCCTCCTTGGCGGTCGGGCCGGTGGCCTTCTTCTCGTACAGCTCGCGCCAGATCCTGAACACGTCCGTCATGGCGGCCTGGTCGTTGAGGGAGGTCGTGCCCTCGGGGTTCATGACCTGCGCGCCGGCGGCCCAGACCGAGGGCCAGAAGGTGAAGACGTAGCAGCCGCCGCAGTTGCCACCGAAGAACGTGCCGTGGACCTTGCCGTCCTTGCCGAGCTTCTCCTGGATCGTGGTGGCCTGCTGGGCGAACTCCTTCAGCGACTTCGGCCCCTGCTCGGGGTCGAGGCCGGCCTTCTCGTACAGGTCCTTGTTCCAGAACCAGACCGACAGGTCGAGGGTGTGCGGGAGCGTGTACTGCCGGTTGTCCAGCGTGCCCAGCTTCATGTGCGAGGGTGCGAGCTTGTCCTTGTACGGCAGGGCCGCGATCCTGTCGGTGACGTCCATGAACAGACCCTGGGAGGTGTAGTTCGGGACGAAGATGACGTCGGCCGCGAACACGTCGGGCAACTGCTTGGCGCCGGCCGCGGCGGCGATGCGGGGCTGATAGTTGTCGGTGGGGATGACGGTGAGCTTCACCTGGTTCTTGTGACTGCTGTTGTAGGCCTGCACCAGGCGCTCGCTCTGCGTCTGGGTGGCCGCTCGGGTCCACATGGTGATCGTCACGGGACCGTCCGCCGGCTGCGTCGCGCCGCCACCACCGCCGCCGCTGCCGCAGGCCGCCGCTGTGAGCGTTAACACACCGAGGAGGGAGATCCCGGCCAGCCTTCGTCTCATGATGTGCTCCTGGACTTAAAGGTTTTCGGAAACGTAGAAGAAACATGACCCCATGTCAATGGGTGCTATGGTGCTAAGCGGTTCACAATTCACCGAAAAGGGTTTCGAAGTATGGCGAGTAAGCGGGCGACCATCAACGATGTGGCCTCGCTGGCGGGGGTTTCGATCGCCACGGCGTCCAAGGCGCTCAACGGCCGCCAGGATGTGCGGGCGGCGACGCGCGAGCGGGTGCTCGCCGCCGCGGCGGAGCTGTCCTTCCAGCCGAACGCCCTGGCCAGGGGGCTGCTGTCCGGGCAGACGCGCACGGTGGGGCTGCTGACGTCCGACAGCGTCGGCAGGTTCGGCATCCCGGTGCTGCTGGGCGCGGAGGACGCGTTCGGCGCCGGGGAGATGGCCGTGCTGCTCTGCGACGCGCGGGGGGACGCGATCAGGGAGCAGCATCATCTGCGGGCGCTGCTGTCACGGCGGGTGGACGGGCTGATCGTGGTGGGCGAGAGCACCAACCCGCGGCCCTCGGTGAGCAAGGACCTGCCGGTCCCCGTCGTGTACGCGTACGGGCCGTCGGAGGACCCCGGCGACGTCTCGTTCGTGCCCGACGACGTCGGGGCGGCGGCGATGGCCGTCAACCACCTGCTGGCCCTGGGCCGGCGGCGGATCGCGCACATCACCGGGCCCACGCACTACAAGGCCGCCCGCGACCGCGAGGAGGGGTTCCGCCGGGCCCTCGAAGAGGCCGGGGCGGAGCAGACCGGGCAGACCATGTCCGGCGTGTGGTCGCAGCGCTGGGGGCGGCACGCGGCCGAGATGCTGCTGATGGCCGAGCCCGAGATCGACGCGGTGTTCTGCGGCAGCGACCAGATCGCGGCCGGCTTCGTGGAGGCGGCCAGGGAACGCGGGCGCCGGGTGCCCGACGACATCGCGGTGGTCGGCTACGACAACTGGGAGGTCCTGTCGACCGAGACCCGGCCCGCGCTGACGACCGTGGACATGAACCTGGAGCTTCTGGGCCGGACGGCCGCCCAGCACCTGTTCGCCGCCATCGACGGCAAGGCGACGCCAGGGGTGCACAAGATGCCGTGCCAGCTCGTGATCCGCGACTCGACCTCCCCGCCCGGCATCTCGTGACCCCCGCCACCGGCTCATCCAGGGCTCAGGGGATGATTTCCTGTACTCATGCCTGATCTCGTGGTGGACGGTGGCGACAAGCTCTGCGTGCAGCTCCTCATCGAGCTACGCGGGCATGTCCGCGAGGCCGGTCCCGGCGCCGTGATCCACCTGATCGCCTCCGACCCGGCCGCGCCCGTCGACCTGCCGGCGTGGTGCCACCTGACCGGGCACACCTACCTGGGGCCCGTCGAGGGCGCGGAGCGGGCGACGTACGCGCTGCGGGTGGCGGAGGCCGCCAAGGACACCGAGGCCGCCAAGCCCTGGCACGTGGCTTAAGCGGTTAACACCCTCACCGGATGGGCACCATGCCACTGGGCGCCGGTGGCCTACAGTATGAGGGGTTATCCGGTTCAGAGAGGGAGTCCGTGAAGCGACCGACGATCGCCGACATCGCCAGCCGGGCGGGAGTGTCCAAGGTGGCGGTCTCCTACGCGCTCAACGGGCAGCCGGGGGTGTCGGAGGCGACGCGGGCCAGGATCGTCGCCATCGCCGACGAGATCGGCTGGCGGCCCAACAGCGCGGCGCGGGCGCTCAACGGCGCCAGGGCCAACTGCGTCGGCCTCGCCCTCTGCCGGCCCGCGCGCGTCCTGGGCGTGGAGCCGTTCTTCATGGAGCTGATCAGCGGCATCGAGGGCGTGCTCGCCGACCGCTCCTACGCGCTGCTGCTCCAGGTCGTCGCCAGCCACCAGCAGGAGAGCGAGGTCTACCGGCACTGGTGGGGCGAGAGCCGCATCGACGGCGTGTTCCTCGTCGACCTGCACTACTCCGACTCCCGCGTGGCCGAGCTCGAGCGGCTCGGCATGCCGGTGGTGGTCATCGGCCATCCCTCGGAGTCGGGCTCGCTGTCGGCCATCTGGTCCGACGAACGCGTGGCCGTCCGCGAGACCGTCGGCTACCTGGTCGCGCTGGGCCACCGCCGCATCGCGCGGGTGGCCGGCATGCCGGAGCTGGTCCACACGACCGTGCGCGACCAGGCGTTCGCGCAGGCGTGCGAGGGCGTGGCAGAGCACGTCACCATGCACACCGACTACACCGGCGAGGAGGGCGCCCGCGCCACCAGGCGGCTGCTCAGCTCGGCCGACCGGCCGACCGCCATCGTCTATGACAACGACATCATGGCCGTGGCGGGGCTGTCGGTGGCGCAGGAGATGCGGGTGGAGGTGCCGCGCGACCTGTCGATCGTGGCCTGGGACGACTCCCCGCTGGCCCAGGTCGTCCGGCCGCCGCTGACCGCGCTCACCCGCGACATCCCCGCCTACGGCGCGCACGCGGCGCAGCGGCTGCTGGCGCTGATCGCGGGCGAGAGCGTGCCCCCCTACGAGGACCAGGCGGCCATCCTCACCCCCCGTGGCAGCACCGGCCCCGCCCACTCCGCCGCGTAGCCCTCCCCCGCGCTCCGGCTCCGCCGCGTAGCTCTCACCCGTCGATCCGCCCCAGGCCGCGCGGCCCTCACCTGTCGATCCCCCCGCCGCGCAGCCCGCTCCCCGCGATCCACCCCCGGCTGCGCGGCCTTTCCCCCGTCGATCCACCCCCGCCGCGCAGCCCTCTCCCCCTGGATCGGCCTCTCCCCCGCGATCGGCCTCGCCGCACGACGCCCTGCAGCCGCCGCGCGGCCCGCCGCCCAAGGCACGTGCCGCAGGCCGGGCGTGTGGCTGGCAGACCACTCGTCTCGCCCTGCGGCACGTGCCTTCCCCTCCTCGCGGCACGCCCCTCCTGGGAGCCGTCTCCGCGTCCCCCGCGCCGAGACGGCTCCGGATTGTCGGAGTACGCAGGGCACCGCCGGAGTACGCCCGTACCTAAACGAGACCTGAAGTACGACGAATCGTGACCTGACCATCTCGAAAAGCTTGACAAATTTTTTTGTCGGCAGCTACCTTGTTCACAGTGAAAACGGAGGTCACCATGAGCAACGTCAGTTCAGCCGACGGCACCCCCATCGCCTTCACCCGCACAGGCCAGGGCCCGGCGGTCATCCTCGTCGACGGGGCCCTCAGCCACCGCGCGCAGAGCATCAACGCCGACCTCGCCACGGCCCTGGCCGGGCACTTCACCGTCTACACCTACGACCGGCGCGGTCGCGGCGAGAGCGGCGACACCGCCCCCTACGCCCCCGAGCGCGAGGTCGAAGACCTGGCCGCGCTCGTCGAGGAGGCGGGCGGCTCCGTGCGGCTCTACGGCACGTCGTCGGGGGCGGCCGTCGCGCTGGCCGCCGTCGAGAGCGGGGTGCCGGTCGAGCGGCTGGCGCTCTACGAGCCGCCGTTCATCGTCGACGGCACCAGGCCGGCCATCCCCGACGACTACGTGCGGACGCTGGACGAGCTGGTGGCCGCCGACCGGCGCGCCGACGCGGTGCGCTACTTCATGCGCAGGGGCGTCGGGCTGCCGGGCGCGATGGTGGCCATGATGCGCTTCATGCCCGCCTGGCCCAAGCTCAAGGCGGTGGCGCACACGCTGCCGTACGACGTGGCGTTCGTGGCCCCCTACGAGCACGGCCGGCCCTACCCGGCCGCCGCCTGGGCCTCGGTCAAGGTGCCCACGCTCGTCATGGACGGCGGCAAGAGCCCGGCGTGGATCCGCAACGCGGCCAGGTCCCTGGCCGGCCTGCTGCCCACGGCCGAGCACCGCACGCTCGACGGCCAGACCCACATCGTCAAGGCCGCCGCGCTGGCGCCCGTACTGGAGGGGTTCTTCCGATGAGGTTCCGCACCACGATCGAGCTGGGCGGCAAGACCGCCACGGGCTTCGAGGTCCCCGCCGAGGTCGTCGAGAGCTTCGGCACCGGCAGGCGGCCCGCCGTGACCGTCACGATCAACTCCCACAGCTACCGCAGCACGGTGGCCACGATGGGCGGCCGGTTCATGCTGCCGCTCAGCGCCGAGAACCGGCAGGGCGCCGGGGTGGCGGCGGGCGACGAGGTCGAGGTGGAGCTCGCGCTCGACACCGCGCCCCGCGCGGCCGAGGTGCCGGACGACCTGGCCGAGGCGCTGGAGCGCGCGCCGGAGGCGAAGCGGTTCTTCGAGAGCCTGTCCTACTCGCGCAAGAGGCGTTACATCCTGCAGATCGAGGCCGCCAAGAAGCCGGAGACCCGGCAGCGCCGCGTGGCCGACACGGTCGCCAAGCTCGCCGACGGCGTGGCCTGAGCCCCGAACGGGGGGTGGCCCGAACTGCGGGACGGGCCGTGAGCCGTACTCCTCCGGCGGGTGCGGGAGGGTGCGTAACGCGAGGTCTGACGGGTAGTCGGCCGATATGACTGACGGTTTCGACACCGAAGACCTTGACATCGACAGGCTGTGGGAAGAGTTTCACCGCGTCGTCAACATGAACTCCGCGGAGCTGCGCTCCTTCCTGCTCACCGACGCCTCGGCGGAGGAGGGCTTCCCGCCCGACCCCGACATGGGCATCGACGAGCTGGGCCGGGGTGTGCTGCACGTGCTGAACAAGCGGAAGCACGATCTCACCAAGAGCGACGTCGAGGTGATGCGCCAGATCGTGGACTTCGTCGAGACCATGGGCGACAAGACGGATGACGACTCGCGGCACACGCTCATGCTCGTGGGTCACGATCCGCTGAAAGGATGAGTCATGGTCGAGCCACGCCCGTGGATCGACGGGTACGTCCGCGCGTGGAACACCAACGATCCCGACGACATCGCCGCCCTGTTCACCGAAGGCGCGGTCTACTACACCGAGCCCTACAGCTCACCGTGGCAGGGGCTCGACGAGATCGTCTCGCAGTGGCTGGGACGGGCCGACAAGCCTGGTGAAGCCCAGTTCGAGTGGCACCCGGTGAGTGTCACGGAAGACGTGAGCGTCATCCAGGGTGTGACCACGTATCCCGACAAAACGTACAGCAACCTCTGGGTGATACGGTTCGTTCCCGACGGGCGATGCCGGGAATTCACTGAATGGTGGATGCGGCACGATGCCAAATGATGCAATGGGCCGAGCCGTCTTCACCCGAGGAGATCCGTTGAGAGACAACCTCGACCTCGCCGCGAGCGCCCAGGAACTGGCCGACGCCGCCCCGACGGGATCGATCGATCGTGCCGCCGCCACGTCCGTGGCCATCACCCTGGCCACCACGCGCGACATCACCGACGCCAGAAAAACACTGGACGGGCTCTCTCCGGCCGAGGTTCGCCAGGCTGCCCTGGCCCTCTTCGACCGTCTCTCGGCAAGCTGACCCACCTGAGCCCGCCTGACGATCACGGCGGGTCAGGTCTCCAGACGGGCCCTCACGGCGTGGCGGGCACGAGTCGCGGCTCGGGGGTCGCGATGAAGCTGGATGGCGTGGTTCAGGGCCATGACCAGCCCCAGGAGTTCGAAGACGAGCTGGTCGGGATCCGTGCTGCCCGGAAGGTCGCCGGCGGCCACGGCACGCCCGGCCTCCTTGGTCAGCCGGGCCCGCCAGGTGTCGAACCTGGCCTCCACCGCGCCCCTCACCGGCCCCGGCCTGCCGTCGAACTCGTGTGCCGCCGCCACGAAGAAGCACCCGCCGGGGAAGACGCCGCGTTCGAGGTAGGAGATCCAGGCTTCACACAGCGCCCGCAGCCGCACCAGCCCGGGCGCGGCGGCCACGACGGGCTCCCACACCTCGGTACGGAAGATCTCCCCCGCCCGGTCGAGCACCGCGAGCTGAAGGGCTTCTTTGGAGCCGAAGTGCCCGAGGACGCCTGACTTGCTCATGCCCAGCTCGGTGGCGAGCCGGCCGATGGTGAGCCCTTCGAGCCCCTCCGCCGAGGCGATGGCGACCGAGCGGCCGAGGATGGCCGAACGGGTGCCGAGGGCGTCGGCGACGGACCTACGCGGGCTCATGCGAGCTTCTTCTTCCTGAGGGCAGCACTTGGACAGATTAGCGTCCGAACGTTCGGTTGCTATAGTCCGCCCATGAATGGATCAAGACTTGTCTCCGCAGGCCACTATCAACCCGCCAAAATCCTGACAAATGATGATCTTGCGGCCATGGTGGACACCAGTGACGAGTGGATCAGCAGGCGGGTCGGGATCCGTACCAGGCACATGGCCGAGCCCGACGAGAGTGTGTCCGACGTGGCCGCGCACGCCGCCGCCAAGGCCCTGGCCGCGAGCGGGCTGGACGCGGGCGACATCGACCTCGTGCTGATCGCCACCTGCACGCAGACCGAGCGCGCCCCCAGCGTCGCCTCCCGCGTCGCGGCGCGGCTGGGCGTGCCCCGAGCCGCGCTGATGGACCTCGGCGTCTCGTGTTCCGGGTTCACCCACGCCCTGGCCCAGGCCGACCACGCGATTCGCGCGGGAGCGGCCACGAACGCGCTGGTCGTGGGCGCGGACCTGATGACCGCGGTGACCGACTGGACCGATCGGACCACGTGCGTGCTGACGGGTGACGGGGCGGGGGCGGTCGTGATCAGCGCGGCGGCCGAGGCGGAGATCGGGCCCGTGGTGTGGGGGTCGGCGCCGGAGCTGGGCACCGCCGTACGGATCGAGGGCACCCCGACCCGCTTCTCCCAGGACGGCCAGACCGTGTACCGCTGGGCCACCACCCAGGTGCCCGACATCGCGCGGCGAGCCTGCGAGCGCGGCGGCGTACGGCCGGAGGAGCTGGCGGCGGTGGTGCTGCACCAGGCGAACCTGCGCATCATCGAGCCCATCGCCAAGAAGCTCGGCGCGGTCAACGCGATCATCGCGCGGGACGTGGTGGAGTCGGGCAACACCTCGGCCGCGAGCGTGCCGCTGGCGCTGTCGAAGCTGCTGGAGCAGGGCGAGGTGACGCGGGGCGCGCCGATGCTGCTGCTCGGGTTCGGCGGGAACCTGTCGTACGCCGGGATGGTCGTCCGCTGCCCCTGACGCCCGCCGGACCCGCGGCCCTCAAAAGGGCCGCAGTTGGTCGACCAGTTTCTGGATCTCGCGCCCGTAGTGCTCGGCGAACTCCGGCGAGGCCGGATCCTGGCCCGAGACCGCCCGGACGAGCTGGGGATAGGTGATGCCCGCCGCCGCCATCGAGAACAGCGCCACCAGGAGCGCGGCCGGGTCGAGGTCCGCGGGGAACTCGCCCGCCTCCTGACGCTGCGGCCGTCGTGGTCGCCGCGGACGGCGGGAACTCGCGGGTGCGCGCGCAGTATCTGCCGCACGCCAAGCGGGTGGACACCGGGATCACCACGGTCGCCGGCAAGTTCCCGCTTACGGACGAGACCAGGAGGCTCCTGGCGCCGCGCCTGACCGAAGGGCCGAACACCATCATCCCGCCCAAGGGCATGGGGTTGTTCACCGCACCGCACGACCTGGGCGGCGCGACGGCCCACGACGGGATCGGGGTGACGGAGAGCGAGGGCGCGCTGATGGACGACACGAGCAGCTACGTGTTGTGGGCGTTCGGCGCCACCACGAGCCGCTTCCCGTCCGACGTCTCGGAGCTGCCGGGTGAGCGGCTCTCCTCCGCGACGCCCTCACCGGCGACCGCGACCCGGTCGAGGCCATCGCGCGCTACGAGGCCGAGATGCGCGAATACGGCTTCGCGTGGCGCGGGCGGGGTTCAGGACCTTCCTCCGCCTGGTCCGGCGGTTCCCCACGCTGAAGGTGAAGGTGTTCTCCTAGTCTCGCCTGTTGCGCGCCGGAACCCGGGCGAAGAGGGTGGAGGCATGCCAGGCGTCGACACGCTGGACGGCCTGCTCCAGGCCGTCGCCGAGTTCGATACGGACGGATACGAGCTGCAGGTGGAGCCGGCCGCGCTCGACAGGGCCAGGCGGTCGATCGAGGAGTCGGGGCTGCTCCTGCTCGGCGAGCTCCACGGCGTCAAGGAGAACCCGCTCGTCATCCTCGGGCTCATGCGGCACCTCGGGCTGACCCACCTGGCCCTCGAATGGCTCACGGACCTGCAACCGCAGCTCGAGGTCTATCGGGCCGATGGGACCGGGCTCGACGATCCGCTGTGGTGGCTCGGCGACGGGCGGGTCACGGCGGGGCACTTCGCGATGCTGCGGGCGGTACCCGGGCTGACGGTCACGCTGTTCGACGGGGGGATCTTCACCGGCGACTGGTCACAGCGGGACGCCGTGATGGCCGAGCGGGTGCTGGCGGCGCACGCCGAGCCCGCGCTCGTGGTGGCGGGCCACGCCCACGCGCTGACCTCGCCCACCGAGCTGGGGCTGCCGATGGGGGCGTGCCTGGCCAGCGCGCGGCCGTCGCTGCGGAGCGTGCGCATCGACTACGGCACGGGGAGCTTCTACAACATCGAGCCGCGGCGCGTCAGGGGCTACTCCGCGGGCGAGGGGCTGCGGATCACCGATGACGAGCTCGTCGTGGGGCTGCCCGCGTTCAGCGAGGCCACGGTGCCGCACCTCCCGGTCGAACTGCTCCGGGAGCGGCTCGACCTGTGAGCGGGCGGAGCGAGTGAGCCGTCAGAGGCGGTAGCGAGCCTTGAGGACGGGGACGCGCGCGTACTGTGGACTCGGCACGCGGGCGTGGAGGGTGGATGCGGGTCGGGATCCTGGGGCCGCTGCGGGTGGCGGGGAGCGAGGCCGGCGGGGCGCGGGTGCGTGCGCTGCTGGTGCGGCTGGCGCTCGACCCCGGCCGGGTGGTGACCGCCGATCGCCTGATCGACGACCTGTGGCCGGGCGATCCGCCCGCGCATCCGACGGCGGCGCTGCAGTCGCTGGTGTCCAGGGCGCGCAAGGAGGCCCCGGGGCTGATCTCGTCCCATCCGGCCGGCTACCTGCTCGACGTGCCGCCGGGTGAGGTGGACGCGTGGGTGTTCGAGCGGCTGCTGCGTGACGGTGACGTGCGGCGGGCGCTGGCCCTGTGGCGCGGCCCGGCGCTGGCGGACGCGGCCGGCCTGCCCTTCTCCGCCGGCCCCGCGGCCCGTCTGGAAGAGCTCCGGCTCACGGCACTGGCCACCCGGATCGCGGCCGACCTCGAAGCGGACGCGGGCGATCGCGAGCAGGGGGCCGGCGAGCTGGTGGCGGAGCTGGAGGGGCTGGTCACGGCCTACCGGTTGCGGGAGCCGTTTCATGCCCTGCTCATGCGGGCCCTGGTCGCGAAGGGGCGGCGGGCCGAGGCACTCACCGTCTTCGAGCGGATCAAGACGAACCTGGCCGCGGAGCTGGGCGTGGATCCGGGGCCCGAGCTGCGGGAGGCGCACCTGGCGGCGCTGCGCGACCCGGAGCCGTCCAGGAAGGGCAATCTGCCCGCGCGGCTGACCAGCTTCGTGGGGCGGGAAGAGGACATCGCCCGCGTCCGGCGCCTGCTGGGCGACGGCGGGAGCAGGCTGGTCACGCTGGCCGGACCGGGCGGGGCGGGGAAGACGCGGCTGGCCGTCGAGGCGCTCGCCGGGTTCCCCGTGCGCGACGGGACCTGGCTGGTCGAGCTGGCCTCCGCCACAGAGGTGCGCGCGGCGGTGGAGGGCGTGCTCAAGACGACCGACCTCGTCCGGTCGCTGCGCGGCACCGCGCCGCTGATCGTGCTGGACAACTGCGAGCACGTGATCGAGGAGGCCGCGCGGGTGGCGCGGTGGCTGCTGTCCGAGGTCGCGGGCCTGCGGATCCTGGCCACGAGCAGGGAGCCGCTCGACATCCCGGGCGAGAGCCTGCACCAGGTGCTCCCGCTGCCCGCGGGCCCGGCCGTCGAGCTGCTGCGCGACCGGGCCGCCGCGGCCAGGCCGGACCTGGCCGTGGCGGCGGCGGACGCGGCGCGCATCTGCCGGGAGCTCGACGGCATCCCGCTGGCCATCGAGCTGGCGGCCGCGCGGCTGCGGACGATGCCGGTGTCGGTGCTGGTCGAGCAGCTCGGCGACCGGCTGGCCTTCCAGGGCGGGCGCACGTCCGAGCCGCGGCACCGCACGCTGCGCGCCGTCATCGACTGGAGCTGGAACCTGCTGTCGGAGCCCGAGCGCGATCTGCTGCGCGGGCTGACGGTCTTCTCCGGCGGCGCCACGTACGAGGCCGTCTCCCGGATCTGCGGCGGCGACCCCGGCCTGCTCTCCTCTCTGGTCGACAAGTCGCTCATCGCGGTCTCGGGCGACCGCTACACGATGCTGGAGACGATCAGGCAGTACGCCGCCGCCGACCTGCCGGCGCTGCGCCAGGCCCACGCCCGTTACTACACCGAGCTGGCCGAGGCGGCGGAGCCGTACCTGCGGACGGGTGAGCAGGTGGCGTGGCTGACGATGCTGGACGAAGAGCAGGGCAACCTGGACGCGGCGCTGCGGCACTCCGACGATCCGCTCCGGCTCATCCTGCCCCGGTTCCGGCCCTGGATCATGCGCGGCCGGCGGCGCGAGATGGGCGAGCAGGCCGCGGCCGTGCTGGCCAGGGTCGGCGACGTGCCGCCACCGGGGCGCGAGCTGGCGCACGGGCTGTGCGAGCTGCTGTCGGGCGGCGAGCCGACGGAGGCGGTGCGTACGTCCGACCATCCCGCCGCGGTGAACTGGTGGCTGCTGAGCGGCACCCCGGGGCCGGGCCTGGTGGAGCTGACCGAGCAGGCGGTGGCGCGGTTGCGGGCGCACCCCGACCTCTGGACCCGGTCGGCGGCGCTGCTGGTCGGGGGCATCGTGCGGTTCGAGTACGGGGCGGTGGCGGGGGCCGAGGGCCTGCTGGAGCCGGCGCTGGCCGGGTTCAGGGAGACCGGCGACCGGTGGGGGCAGTGGGCGGCGCTCTACTGGCTGTCGCTGGTGGCCGAGAACCGCGGCGACTTCGCCGCGGCCGTCGCGCTCGCCGAGGAGCCCGAGCGGCTGGCGGCCGACCTGGCCGGGCTGCACGTCTCCCTGGGGCCGATGACCTTCCTGCTGCGCCTCGGGCAGCTCAAGGGCCGGGCCGGCGACCTGGCCGGGGCCGCCGAGACGCTCGGGCGGGCCTGGGCGGCGGCGGTGCGCTTCGAGGACCAGGAGCTGATGGCCCGCGTCATGCACGGCAGGGCCGAGCTGGCCCGGCGGACCGGCTCCCCGGGCGAGGCCGCCGAGCTGCTGGAGGCGGCGCTGGCGCTCGACGTCGAGACCCCGGCGCAGTTCCGCGCGTTCGCGAACGTCGAGCTGGCCCGGGTCGCCGACGACCCCGCCGGGCCGCTGCGGCGGGCGCTGGAGCTGATGGCCGGCTGCTCCGACCGGACCGCGCGGGCCACCGTGCTGGAGGGCGTGGCCGAGCACCTGGAGCCGCTGCCGGCGGCCGAGCTGCTGGGGGCCGCGCGGGCGCTGCGCGGCATCGCCGAGTCCGCCGACCCCCACGTCAACGGCCTGGCCGCCCGGTGCGTGGCCGCCCTGGGCGCGGACGGCTACCAGGCGGCGCTGGAGAGGGGCGCGGCGCTGCCGGACCCCGAGAAGCACGCGCTGAGCCGCTCGTGAACCCCGAACCCGGTGATGGTCGAGGGCGTGGCCGGTGGCGGTCGGGGAGGTGACCGGAGGTGGTCAGGGGCGGAGCCGGTGGAACAGGGCGACTCTCGCGTGGTGGTATTCGAGGTCGTCCGCGTCGTGCCGCACTCCCCTGCGCACGGCCTTGTGGAAGTAGGCGTACTCCCTGCGCAGCTTGTGCCGGACGAGCTGGGCCAACGACTCCTCGTCGAGGCGGGCCGCCGTGCCGCCGGCCTCGTGGTAGGCGGCCACGAACTCCGCGCTCGGCCCGGTCAGGTCGTCGCCCCATTCGAGCGCCGCGGCGGCCAGCTCGAGCTCGGGGGCGCCGACGAACGTCTCGTCCCAGTCGAGCACGGCCACGATCTCGCCGTCCCTCGCCAGGGTGTTGCCGGCGTAGTAGTCGCCGTGCAGCGGATGGCGCAGGGGGTGCTCCGCGTGGAAGACGGCCAGCCAGCGGTCGAGCCCGGGGTCGTCGAGCTCGGCGGCGTCGGCGGGTGGGGCGCCGTACAGGCCGGACTCCTGGAAGGCGGGCACCGGGCGCGGGCCCGGGTCGAACGTGGCCACCGACTCGTGCAGCCTGGCCAGCAGGCGGGCGCCCGCCGCGCGCTGCGCCGGGACGTCGGAGTCGGGCCAGGAGCCGGTCACGTACGGCCAGCAGGAGATCGGGCGGTCCGCCACCGTGATGACCGTGCTCCCGCCGGGTGTCGGCAGGGGCGCGACGGCCTCCGGGAGCGTGGCGGCGGCGTGCCGGGCGATCGCGTGGCACCACTCCGACTCGGCGGCCGTGCGCCCCGCCGGACCGACCCGGATCACGTGACCGTCGAGCAGGTGGGCCGCCGACTCCTCCCCGCCGTGCAACCGCTCGCTTTCCCCTCTTAAACCCCAGGTCAAGGCTATCGCCTCACGGATATCAAGGGTCAGGGGAGTCTCTGCATAGACCACCTGTCCAGCGTACGACCGCGGATCGACTTTCGGTTTGGCGGCGAATGCGCCACTGTTGGGACAACTTCCACCGCGAGGTAAGGAGAGCAGTGGCCAGTCCAGGCACGATCGACACTCGAGGCAGTGACTTCGCCCGACTAGCCCATCGAATCTCTGACGCCGGTCTCCTCGACCGGCGTCCTGTTTACTACGCCGTACGCATGAGCATCGCCGCCGTGGCCTACCTCGGCTGCTGGGCGCTGTTCGTCTGGGTGGGCGACTCCTGGTGGCAACTCCTCGTCGCGGTCGTGATGGCCGTGATGTTCGCGCAGCTGGGATTTCTCGCCCACGATCTCGGCCACCGGCAGGTCTTCAGAAGACGGCAGCCGAGCGACGTCGCCGGCCTGATCATCGGCAATTTCGGCGTCGGGCTCGGCTGGGGCTGGTGGAACACCAAGCACAACCGCCATCACGCCAACCCCAACCACGAGGACCACGACCCCGACGTCTCCCCCGCCGTCATCGTCTGGTCAGAAGATCAGGTGGCCAAGAGCACCGGGATTCCGCGATTCTTCGCGAAGTATCAGGCTTACTGGTTCTTCCCGCTGCTCACCCTTGAGGCGTGGCATCTCCACATCGCCAGCGTCAAGGCGCTGCTGGACCCGACGGCCAAACGCCGCCGCCTGGAGCTGACCCTGCTCGTCACGCACTTCGTGCTCTACTTCGGCCTGGTCTTCGCCGTGCTGCCGTTCGGCCTGGCACTGCTCTTCCTGGTCGTGCACCAAGGACTGTTCGGTCTCTACCTCGGCTCCACGTTCGCGCCCAACCACAAGGGCATGCCCGTGCTGACCAAGGAGGACAAGCTCGACTTTCTTCGCAAGCAGGTGCTGACCTCGCGCAACGTGCGCGGTGGCTGGTTCACCGATGTGGCGCTCGGCCAGCTCAACTACCAGATCGAGCACCATCTGTTCCCGAACATGCCGGCCCCGAACCTGCGCAGGGCCCAGCCGATCGTCCAGAAGTACTGCGCTGAGATCGGCGTGGACTACCTGCAGACCGGGCTGCTCGAGTCGTACGGGCAGGCGCTACGGCACCTGCACGAGGTGGGCGCCGCCCTGCGCTGAGCCCCTCGGGCGCCCTGTCACCGGGCGCCCCCCCCCTCCTGCTCCAGCCGTTCCCGCAGGTGGTCGCGGCGGCGTTCGAGCCCCGCGATCAGCTCGGCCAGCTCGTCCGCCTGGCCGATCATCGTCCCGACCTCGATCTGATCGGTCGCGCCGATCTCGCCGACCTGCTGCCGCATCTCCCGCTCTTGGGTACGCAGCCGCTCCAGATCCTTGTCCACGTCTTGGAGCTCGTCCTTAGTGCTCATGGATCGGCTCTACCCAGATGCGGTCCGCCCAATTACCCCGCCAAATGCGTAAACGTACAGAATGGGAGGCATGCGCAGGCCCTCGACGAGCACGATCGTGTCCCTCGCGACGATCATCGCCGTGCTGGCCGGCACCGTGCTCACCTACCTCCTCCGCCGTCCGGGGATCCAGATCAACGCCCTCGACGTCGTGCTGCCGCTCATCGCCTTCGGCGCGTTGCTGCTGCGCGAGCGCTACCCCGTCGCGGCACTGATCGTGGTGGCCGTGGCGGTCGCCGCGTACTATCCGTGGGCCAGGCTCGACGGGC
Source organism: Nonomuraea sp. NPDC050643 (assembly GCF_040654715.1). Taxonomy (NCBI): domain Bacteria; kingdom Bacillati; phylum Actinomycetota; class Actinomycetes; order Streptosporangiales; family Streptosporangiaceae; genus Nonomuraea; species Nonomuraea sp. NPDC050643. The sequence goes on from NZ_JBFAIM010000024.1 coordinate 61,161, forward strand.
CGATCATCGTGCTGCCGTTCCTGGCCTTCTACACCGCCGCCGACCGGGGGCACCTCACCGCGGCGATCGCCACGGGGGCGGCGTCGCTGCTGGCCATGGGGCTCGGCGAGACCGGCGGGGTCAGGCACGTGGACGACAGCCTGTTCATCATGATCGCGGGCTGGATGGTCGCGGCGATCGCGTTCGGGGGCGTCACCCGCAACCGGCGCGCGTACCTGGTGGAGGCCCGCCGGCACGCGCTCGACGCCCTGCACAGCAAGGAGGAGGAGGCCAGGCGGCGGGCCAGCGAGGAGCGGCTGCGCATCGCCAGGGAGCTGCACGACGTGCTCGGGCACAACATCTCCATGATCAACGTGCAGGCCTCCGCGGCGCTGCACGGGCTCAAGAAGCGGCCGGAGGACGCCGAGGCGGCGCTCAAGACCATCAAGGAGACCAGCGGGGAGACGCTGCGCGAGCTGCGGACCACGCTGGGCGTGCTGCGCCAGGTGGACGAGGACGCGCCGACCGCGCCCGCCGACAGCCTTGCGCGGGTGGACGCGCTGGTCGCGGCGTCGGGGCTGGACGTGCGCACCGAGCTGTCGGGACCGCTGGACACCCTGCCGACCGAGGTGGACCTGGCCGCCGCCCGCATCGTCAGGGAGTCGCTGACGAACGTCGCCCGCCATTCCGGGACGACGGATGCCAGGCTGACCATCACCCATAAGTCCGGAAATATCGTTATCCGCGTGGAGGATGACGGGCCGGGCACCACGTACGACGGGGGCAGCGGCTTCGGCCTCCAGGGCATGCGCGAGCGCGCCACCGCGCTCGGCGGCACCCTGGAGGCGGGCCCCCGCCCGGAGGGCGGCTTCCGCGTCGTCGCCCGTCTGCCCTTGAAGGGAGCTCGATGATCCGCGTGCTGCTCGCCGACGACCAGACCCTGGTACGGGCCGGATTCCGGTCCATACTCAGCGACGAGGACGACATCGACGTCGTGGCCGAGGCCGCCAACGGCGCACAGGCCGTGTCCCTCGCCCGCGAGCACAAGCCCGACGTCGTGCTCATGGACATCCGCATGCCCGAGCTCGACGGCCTCGAGGCCACCGGCAGGATCGCCCGCGACCCCACCCTGGACGGCGTCAAGGTGATCATCCTGACCACGTTCGACCTGGACGACTACATCTACGCCGCGCTGCGGGCGGGCGCCGGCGGCTTCCTGGTCAAGGACACCGAGCCGGCCGAGCTGATCCACGCGGTCCGGGTCGTGGCCAGGGGCGACGCGCTCATCTCCCCGTCGGTCACCCGCCGCCTGATCGCCGAGTTCGCCGGCCGCGTCAAGCGCCCCGAACCGGGCCCCGAGCTGAACGCGCTGACCGAGCGCGAGCGCGAGGTCATGACGCTGGTGGCCGCCGGGCTGTCGAACGACGAGATCGCGGCCCGGCTCGTGCTGAGCCCCGCCACGGCGAAGACCCACGTCAGCCGCATCATGACCAAGCTGTCGGTCCGCGACAGGGCCCAGCTCGTGGTCATCGCGTACGAGGCCGGGATGATCACCCCAGGCTGGCTTACCTCCTGAGTCGTACGCGGGCCACCCCCCGGTCCACCCGAGATGTACGGCAGGTGCCCGCCCGGGCATGACGCGGCGGGCGGAGCCGTACCGGGAGGCTCGGGGCCATGGACATCGTGGACCTCGCCCGCCTGCAGTTCGCGCTCACCGCGGGCGCGCACTTCCTGTTCGTGGCCCTGACGCTGGGCCTGGCGGCCCTGGTGGCCGTCGTCCAGACCAGGGCCACGTTCGGCCGGAACCCCGTGCACCTGCGGATGACCCGGTTCTGGGGCCAGCTCTACATCATCAACTACGCGATGGGCATCGTCACCGGACTCGTGATGGAGTTCCAGCTCGGGCTGTCGTGGAGCGGGCTGACCGAGTACGCGGGCAACGTCTTCGGCTCGGCTCTGGCGATCGAGACGCTGGTGGCGTTCTTCATCGAGTCCACGTTCCTGGGCCTGTGGATCTTCGGCTGGGACCGGCTGAACCGGTGGGCGCACCTGGCGCTGATCTGGGTGGTGACGCTGACCGCGTACGCGTCGGCGTTCTGGATCATGGTCGCCAACGGCTTCCTGCAGAGCCCGGTCGGCCACGTGGTGGAGGGCGGCCACCTGCGGCTGGCCGACTTCGGCGCGATGGTGGCCAACCCGGCGGCACAGGTGGCGTTCTGGCACGTGATGGGCGGCGCGATGGTCACCGGCGGGTTCTTCATGGCCGGAGTGAGCGCGTACCACCTGCGCAGGCGCACCGCCGAGCAGGACCTCTTCCGCAAGTCGCTGCGGATCGGGATCGGCGTGGCGCTGCCGGCCACGCTCGTCACCGCGACGTTCGGCGGGCTCGCGTTCGAGACCATGCAGCCGACCAAGGTGGCCGCGTGGGCGGGCTCGGCGGAGCGGATGGCCGAGGCGCAGGCCCAGATGGTGGCGGCGCACGGGCCCGGCGACTACCTGCCGCCGGTGGCCTGGGTGCAGACGGGCGGCATCACGATGATGACGCTGTTCGCGGTGCTGCTGTTCGTGGCCGGGGCGAGTTTCCTGCTGATGCTCGTCCGGCCGGCCGTGCGGGGGTTCAGGCTCTGGCACGGGCTGCTGACGCTGATGATCCCGGTCCCGTTCGTGACGATGCTGGCCGGCTGGATCTTCCGTGAGATGGGCCGTCAGCCCTGGGCGGTCTACGGGCTGCTGAAGACCTCCGAGGCCATGTCGCCGGTGTCCGCGGCCCAGATGCGCTTCTCGCTGACCGCGTTCGTCACCGTGTTCGCGGTGCTGGTCGCCGTCAACTACTGGCTGCTGGCCCGGCATGCCCGGCGCGGCCCCGGCGAGGTGGCGCTCGGCGGCCGGCCGATCGAGGACCCCGTTCCCGTCCCTTCCTTCTAGAGGAGCCGTTCATGGAGATCTTCATTCTGGCCTTCTTCGCGATCGGCTACCTCGTGCTGGCCGGGGCCGACATCGGGGTCGGCATGACGCTGCCGTACCTGGGGCGCTCGGGGGCCGAGCGCCGCGAGGTGATCGCCGCGATCGCGCCGTTCTTCCTGGGCAACGAGGTGTGGCTGGTGGCGACGGCGGGCGTGCTGGCCGGGCTGTTCCCCGAGCTGGAGGGCGAGCTGCTGGCCGGGAACTACTCGGTCGTGGTGACGCTGGTCCTGGCGTGGGTGGTGCGCGACGTGGGCCTGTGGCTGCGCGGGCGGGTGCCGGGGCCGCGCTGGCGGGCCTTCTGGGACGGCGCGGTCGTGGCCGGGAGCTGGGGGCTGGCGCTGAGCTGGGGGCTGCTGCTCGGCCACGTGCTGCTCGGCATCCAGGGGCCGCTCGCGGCGCTGCCCGCGCTGATCGTGGCGGCGCTGTTCGCCACGCACGGGATGACGTTCGCGGCACTGCGGCTGCGCGGGACGCTGCGGGCGCGGGCGGCCCTGCCGTCCGGCGGTGCCGGGGAGGCCCGCACGTACGCGCTGACCTCGGCGGCACTGGCGGCGGTGGGCGTGCTGGCCGGGCTCCGGCTGCCACTGGAGCCCGGCACGTCAGGGCCGCTGCTGGTGCCCGTCGTGCTCACCCTGATCCCCCTGCTGGTGGCCGCCCAGGGGTGGGTGTGGTGGACGTTCAGGCACCGGGTGACCGGCCCGTCGTACCTCTAGAGGGAGTCGACGGAGGCTAGCGGGACTTGACCGAGGCGTCCTCCGGGGAGATCCGCGGGGGCGAGGCGCGGAGCCAGCGGCTGCCGTGCGGGCCCAGCGGGAGCCGTACGGCGCCCTTGTCCGACACTTCGGCCGTGCCGTCCGCCAGCAGGTCCGTGAGCTGGTAGCCGTCGATCCCCTCCAGTGTCAGCTCCACCTCCTGGGCCGTGTCGCACAGGTTGTGCGCCACCACCACCGTGGCGCCGTCGGCGTCGCAGCGGTGGGCGAAGACGGCCTTGTGGCCGGTCTCCAGCACGGTGTAGTCGCCCCACGCCAGCTCGGGGCACTCCCGGTAGCGCTCGATCAGGAGCTGGAACCAGCGCAGCAGCGAGTCGGTGTCCCGCTTCTGGTCGGCCACGTTCACCCGGTCGGGGGCGAAGGAGCCCTCCGGGATCTCGCGCACCGGCTCGGCCCGGCTGAAGCCGCCGTCCTCCGACCACTGCATCGGGATGCGGACCGCCATCCGGCCCTCCTCGGCGAGGTTCTCCCCCATCCCGATCTCCTCGCCGTAGAAGATCACCGGCGTGCCCGGAAGCGAGAACAGCAGGCTGTAGGCCATCTTGATCCGGCGCAGGTCGCCGCCGAGCATGGTCGGCAGGCGGCGGCGCAGGCCGCGGCCGAAGATCTGCATGTCCTTCTCCGGCCCGAACGCCTGGAAGACCTCCTCCCGCTCCTCGTCCGTGAGCTTGTCCAGGGTCAGCTCGTCGTGGTTGCGCAGGAACACGGCCCACTGGCAGTCCTTCGGCGGCTTCGGGCGCTCGCGCAGGGCGGCGGCCAGCGGTGTGGCGTCGCTGCGCGCCATCGACAGCCACGCCTTCTGCATGCCGATGAAGTCGAAGCACATGGTGATCTGGTCGCCGAGGCCCTCGCCGAAATACGTGACCAGGTCCTTGTACGCGACGTTGACCTCGCCGAGCAGGATCGACTCGCCCTTGCGCCGCGTCATGAACGCCCGCAGGTCGGCCAGGAAGTCGTGCGGGCTGGCCAGCTCGGGAGCGACGTTCTCGATGAGGAACGGCACCGCGTCCACCCGGAACCCCGAAAGGCCCAGCTCCATCCAGAAGCCGAGGATGCGCGTGATCTCGTCCCTGACCTCGGGGTTGGCCACGTTGAGGTCCGGCTGGTGACGGTAGAAGCTGTGCAGGTAGTACTGGCGCGAGCCCTTGTCGTACTCCCAGATGCTGTCCTCCTTGTCGGGGAAGACGACCTGCTCGGGGTTGTCCGGCTCGGGCTTGTCGGACCAGACGTACCAGTCGCGCCGGGGCGAGTCCTTGGCCGACCGCGCCTCCTTGAACCAGGGGTGCTGGTCGGAGGTGTGGTTGACGACCAGGTCCGCGATCACCCGCAGGCCGCGGTCGTGGGCGGTGCGCATGAACTCCACGAAGTCGCCCAGCGTCCCCAGGCGGGGGTCGATGCTGTAGAAGTCGGTGATGTCATAGCCGTCGTCGCGGTTCGGAGTGGGGAAGAACGGCATCAGCCACAGGCACGTCACGCCCAGTCCCGCGAGATAGTCGATCTGCTGCGTCAGCCCGCGGAAGTCGCCCACGCCGTCGTCGTTGCCGTCCTTGAAGGTCTCGACGTCGAGACAGTAGACGACGGCGTTCTTCCACCACACATCCGAGGTATAGGTCAGTCGCACTCCCGGGCACCTCCTGCGCTTGGAGCCAAAGGGATGCGACTACCCCGAGCGCGGGCCGCCGAACTCGCCTCAGGCGCCCAGCGCCTGGCGGATCATCGGATACGAGCTCTTGAACTCGCGGATCCAGTACGGCCAGGTGTGGGTGCCGTTGCCGTACAGGTGGAGGGTGTGCGGGATGCCGAGCCTCTTGAGGCGGGCGCTCAGGGCCTTGCCGGTGTAGGCCGAGATGGGCTCGCCCAGGTGCGCCGGATGCCATGGGGAGCCGGGCGGGTCCAGCTCGCCGAGGAAGCTGTTGGTGCCGCTGGACAGGTAGAGGCGCACGCCCCTGAGGTTCCGGGCCAGGGCCAGGGGGTCGTTGGCGGCCCAGACCCGCTTGTCGCGCCTGGGGTCGCCCCACAGGGCCAGGGGGTCCTGCTTCTCGCTGGCCTGGGCGTTCATGATGATCGCCGGGATGCCGGGGAGCCGGGTGGCGAGGATGCCGCTGTAGGCGCCGGCGAAGCGGAACATGCCGGGGTGGCGGGCGGCGTACTTGATCGCCCCGTACGCGCCCATCGACAGGCCCGCGATGGCGCGGCGGGCGCCGGCGCGGTAGCCGACCTCCAGCAGGCGGCGTACCTCGTAGGTGTGGAAGGTGTCCCAGGCGGGCGGGCCGCCCCTGCCGCCGTTGTGCCAGTCCGAGTAGTTGCCCGCGCGGCCGGCCTCGGGCATGACGACGATGGCGTCCAGGTCCTCGGTGTAGGTCTCGACGTCGGTCATGCGGGTCCACGAGGTGTAGTCGTCGGCGCCGCCGTGCAGCAGGTACAGCACCGGCCACGTCCGCTTCGCGCTCCTCGACCAGCCCTCGGGGAGGAGCAGGCGGACCGGCAGCAGACGGCCCACGGACGGCGAGGAGACGAGCAGGTCGAGCGTGCGGGCGTCCAGCCGGCGCTCGCGTACGACGCGGGCGGTGCCGGGCAGGGCCTTCTGCCAGGGGAGGTAACCGGTGTCCCGCGCGGGCGGCGCGGAGGGCGGCGGCGAGCTCGACCCTTCGGGGACGAGCGACCAGTCGGGGTCGGCGTGGGCGGGCGTGGCCGCGAGGAGCAGCAATGTCGTCGCCAGTGCCAGCAAGCCGCGCATGAGTCGGGCCCTTCGCGTCGGGGTGCACGTGAGGGTAGGCGGTGCGGCGGCGGGGCTGCTATGAGCCGGGGCAACGAAAACGCCGCTCTGGTTGCGCCGTGCCGGATAAATCATCACGGCGGTGACAAATCACGCCCGAGGAATGTTCCGTTCGGGCCTGCCTCTCGCCCGGGGCCTGTGGGTATGTTGGCCGATCACCCGGACGCATGGAGTGTGCCGATGGACGTACCCGGCGAAGGTGAGATCCGCCGCTTCCTCGTCGAGCGCTTCGGCGAGCACGTGGATCCCGATCGGCCCCTCGGAGAATACGGGCTCTCCTCGCGCGAGGCGGTGGCCGTGGCGGGCGAGCTGGCCGGGCTGCTGCGCCGGGAGCTGAGCCCGACGCTCGTGTGGGAGCATCCGACGATCAACCGCCTGGTCCGGGTGCTGTCCGCCCCCGAGCCCCCGGTACGCGTTAGGGCCGCCCCATCCGAGCCGATCGCCGTCGTCGGGCTCGGGTGCCGGTTCCCGGGCGCGCACGGGCCGGCCGCGTACTGGGAGCTGCTGGTCGAAGGGCGGGACGCGGTCGGGGAGGTGCCGGCCGGGCGGTGGGAGGCGTTCGACGACGGCTCCGCGCGTACCGGGGCGGTGCTGGCGGGCACGACCAGGCACGGCGGGTTCCTGGACGACGTCGCCGGGTTCGACGCCGAGTTCTTCGGCATCGCGCCGGGCGAGGCGGCGGCCATGGATCCGCAGCAGCGGCTGCTCCTGGAGACGGCCTGGGAGGCGCTCGAACACGGCGGGATCGCGCCCAGGTCGCTGGGCGGGACGCGTACCGGGGTGTTCACCGGCCTGTCCGGCTCCGAGTACGCCTACCTGACCGCCTCCGACCTGGCCTCCGTCGACGCCTGGACGGCCACGGGCGGCGCGCTCAGCATCGCCGCCAACCGCCTGTCATACCTCCTCGACCTGCGCGGCCCCTCCCTGGCCGTGGACACCGCCTGCTCCTCCTCGCTCGTCGCCACCCACCTGGCGGTCTCGAGCCTGCGGGCCGGCGAGTGCGACCTGGCGCTGGCCGCCGGGGTCAACGTGCTGCTGTCCCCGGTGGTCACGGTGGCCTTCGACCGGGGCGGGGGCACGGCCGCCGACGGGCGGTGCAAGGCGTTCGACGCCTCGGCGGACGGAATGGTGCGGGCCGAGGGCTGCGGGGTCGTGGTGCTCAAGCGGCTGGCGGACGCCGTACGGGACGGGGACCGGGTGCTGGCGCTGATCGGCGCGACCGCCGTCAACCAGGACGGCCGCTCCAACGGCCTGGTCGCGCCCAACCCCGAGGCGCAGGAGTCGCTGCTGCGGCAGGTGTACGGAGAGCGCGGGCCCGACTACATCGAGGCCCACGGGACGGGCACGTTCCTCGGCGACCCCATCGAGGCCCGCGCCATCGCCGCCGTCCTCGGCACGGCGGACGCGCCGGTGCTGCTGGGCTCGGTGAAGACGAACCTCGGCCACCTGGAGGCCGCCGCCGGGGTGGCGGGGCTCATCAAGACCGTCCTCGCCCTGCGTCACGGCGTCATCCCGCCCAGCCTGCACTTCCGCGACCCGAACCCGCACATCCCGTGGGACACGCTGGAGGTCGTCACCACGGCGAGGCCGTGGCCCAGGACCGACGCTCGGGCGGGGGTGTCGGCGTTCGGGTTCGGCGGGACCAACGCGCACCTGGTGGTGGACGCGTACGGGGTGCCGGAGGCCCGGCGCGAGAGCGCCGACGCCCCGGCCAAACACGTCTTCCTCCTCACCGACACCACCCCGGACCGGCTCCGCCGCCACGCCGGGACACTCACCGGCTGGCTGTCCACCACCGGCCTCGGCTCCGGCCGGTGGCCCGCCGAGCTCGGGGACGTCGCCCATACCCTGACCAGGCGGGCCGGGCGGGGGCGGGTGGCCGCGGCCGTGCTGGCGGGGGACGTGGAGGAACTGGCCCAGCGGCTCCGCGACGTCCGGCCCAGGACGGTCACGGCGCGCGGCCCGGTGTGGGTCTTCGGCGGCTACACCGCCCAGCGGCCCGCCCTCGACCTCTACGACGCCGAACCCGCCTACCGCCGCACGATCGACACGCTGGCCCCGCTGCTGGACGCCGAGGCGGGCATCGACGTGCACGATCCCGCCCCGTCCGGGGTCGCCACGATCCAGCCGCTCATCTTCGCCGCCCAGCTCGCCCTCGCGAACCTGTGGCGCGCCTACGGCTTCACCCCGGCCGCCGTGATCGGCCACTCCATGGGCGAGGTGGCCGCCGCGGTCGTCGCGGGCGGGCTCTCCACGCGGGACGCCGTCAGGGTCATCTGCACCCGGGCCCGCCTGCTCGGCGGCCTGGGCGGCGGCGGGGCGATGGCCGTGGTGGCGGTGGGCGCGGCGGAGGTGCCGGACGACCTGCACGTGGCCGTGCACACCGCGCCCGGCCAGTGCGTGGTCACCGGTGATCCCGATCGGGTGGCGGGGTTCGCGGCGGAGGTGGTGGCGCGGGGGCTGTTCTCCAGGACGCTCACGGCGGAGGGCGCCGGGCATTCGCCGCAGGTGGCGCCGCTGGTGCCGGCGCTGCGGGACGCGCTGACGGGGATCGCCGGTGGGAAGCCCCTGCTGCCGTACTACTCGGGGGTCTTCGACGATCCCCGGGAGGTTCCGGTGTTCGAGGCCGCGTACTGGGCCGCGGGGGTACGCCGTCCCGTACGGCTCATGCAGGCCGTACGGGCCGCCGCCGAGGACGGTCACACCCTCTTCACGGAGCTCAGCCCCCGCCCCCTGCTCACCGGCGCGCTGCGCGACACGCTCCCCGCCGGCGCGCTGATCACCACGGGCGACCTCCACACCCAGGTGGCCACCGCCGCCACCGCCGTCCCCCCGCGCACCAGGGGCCGCGTGGTGGACGTGCCCCACTCCCCGTGGCACCACGTACGCCACTGGGCCGAGCGCTCCCGCCCACGGCTCGGGCCGGCGCACGTGGAGACCCCGGCCGGACACTCCTGGTCGGTCACCGCCGACGCCCCACCGGACGACCCGCGCCCGGTGCTCCGGGTCGCCGCCCTGGCCGAGCTGATCCAGGGGGCGGTCGGGGAGACGGACCTGTACGACGTCACCCTGCGCGCCCTGCTCCCGCTGCCCGCCCAGGTCACGATCACGCTGGCGGACACGGCCGTCGAGGTCGCGGCGAAGGACGCGGCCGGGGCCTGGCACGTCTACGGCACCGCCGATCTCACCCCACGTGCGGGATCGGGCGGGCTGGAGCGGATCGGGCGCGTGGCCGCGAACGGGGCCTTCTCAGGTGCCGAGACGGCCGATTTGTCCCTGGCGTCGCTCCCTACCAAGCTGGACGCCAAGCTGCTCGTACGCTCCTGGACCCCCGCACCACCCCGGGAGGCGGGCCCGTCCCGCGCATGGCTCATCCTGGCCGATGAGGGGGATGCGCGGGCCGCCCGCCTCCACACCCTGCTCGACACGTCCCCGGCTGACGCGGATGGGGCGGCGGCCTCGGTGGTGGTGCTGCCGCCGCGCGGCCTCGATCCGGTGGGGGCGCGGCGGGTCCTGCTGCGGGTGGCGGCCCTGGTCGCGCGGGGGTCCAGGATCGTGATCGCGACCGAGCGGGCTCAGGGCGTACGGGAGGGGGCGGCACCGGATCCCGGACCGGCCGCGTTGCGGGGGCTGGTCAGGGTGGTCGCCCTCGAACACCCCGAGGCCCACGCCAGGCTGGTGGACTTCGACGACCTCGGCGACCTGGCGAAGGAGCTGGCCCTCGACGCGACCGAGGACGAGGTCGCCTGGCGGCGGGGAGTCCGCTACGCCGCCCGCCTCCGCCGCGCCCCTCTCCCGACCCGCCTGGACCCTCCCGTTCCGTTCGCCCGTCCGGCCGCTGTGGCCGGGCCCGGGGCTTACGTGATCACCGGCGGCTACGGCCGGCTCGGCCGCATCGCCGCCCGCTGGCTGGCCGCACGTGGCGCCACCCGGATCGTGCTGAACGGCCGCGCCCGGGCACCGATCCGGGAGGACGGCGTCACACAGGTGGTGGTGGGCGATCTGGCCGCGCCCGGCACGGCGGAGCGGCTGGTGGAGGCGGCGACCGCCGGTGGGACGCGGCTGCGGGGCGTGGTCCACGCGGCCGGGATCCTCGACGACCGGCTGATCGCCGACCTGGACCCGGACAGCCTCGAACGCGTGTGGGCCGCCAAGGTCACCGGCGGGCTGCGGCTCCACGACGCCACCAAGGGGCTCGACCTGGACTGGTGGGTGGCGTTCTCGTCGGCGGCCGGGCTGCTCGGCTCGCCCGGCCAGGCCGCCTACGCCGCCGCGAACGCCTGGCTGGACGCCCTGTGCGAGCGGCGCAGGGCGGAGGGGCTGCCGGGGATCAGCATCGCGTGGGGTCCTTGGGAGGGTACGGCCACCGCGCTGCCCTCCGTGGACCCGCTGACCGCCGAGGAGGGCGTCGAGGCGCTGGAGGCCCTGATCCAGCGGAACCTCTCGGCGGGGGTGGCCAAGGTCAACGTCGCCGAAGCGGTCACGATATTTCCGTCTATTGCCCGCATTTCGTATTTCTCCGACTTCGCCGCCGCCTCCCCCGGGCCCGACCACGACCTGGCCCCCGATGCCGTCCGCGCCAAGGTCCGGGAGCGGGTGGCGGCGGTGCTGGGCGTCGGCACTGACCGGTTGGACGAGGACACCGTCCTGACGGACCTGGGCCTGGACTCCCTGGCCGCGACCCGGCTGCGCGGCATGATCGAGCACGACTTCGGCGTCACGGTCGCCACCCCGCCGCTGCTCACGGGCGGCACCCTCGGCACGCTCACCCACCGGGTCACCACCGTCCTGACCCCGGCGACAACGGCCGAAGCCACGCAACCGGACCGGCCGGCGGCAGCGGCCGGTGGGGCGGACAGTGGGGTCGCTGGTGAGGTCGCCGGTGCGGTCGCCGGTGCGGTCGCCGGTGCGGTCGCCGGGGTGGCCGCCGTCGGGGCGCGGGATGCGGCCGAGCGGCAGGTGGTGCGGGTGCTCGCCGGGCTGCTCGGCCGGGAGCCGTCCGTCACCGAGCCCGTCGCGCCGGACGTGCTGCCCGAGGCGCTCGGCCGGCTCGCCCGCGAGCTCGGCGACCTGCCGTCCGGGGACCGGCGCGTGGTCGGTCCGCCGTCCGGGGACCGGCGCGTGGTCAGTGTGGCGGACCTCGCCGACCTGGTGCGGGAGGCCGACGAGGCGGCGGCCGGGCGGGACGTCGTGCGGCCGCTGAACGCGTACGACGGCGCCGCGACGAGCCCCCTCTTCCTGGCCCACCCCGCAGGCGGCACCACCGGCGTGTACGGGCTGCTCGCCGAGCGGCTGCCCGTTCCGGTGCTCGGGCTGGAACGCCTGGAGGAGGGCGGCGGCGTCCCCGAACGGGCGGCTCACTACGCCAGGGTCATCAGGAGAACGTGCGCGCCCCCGTACCGGCTGGGCGGGTGGTCGTTCGGCGGCATCCTGGCCTTCGAGATCGCCCACCAGCTCGGCGCCGGCGTCGAGCTGGTGGCGATGATCGACTCGGGTCTGCCCGAGCCCCTGCCCGAGGAGGCGCGGCGGGAGGTCGAGGCCCGGCGGTACGAAGATTTCGCCGGATACCTCAGGGAGATCTACGGCCTGGAGATCGGGCTCGACGCGGCCGAGTTGCGGGCGCTGGGCGACGAGGAGCAGGCGGAGCTCGTCCGGCGGCGGATGGCCGAGTCGGGGGCGCTGGACGTGCTGCCCGCGCCCATCCTCCGCCACCAGCTCACCTCCCACCAGGACACCAGGGCCATCGAGCGCTATCGTCCCGCCCCGTACGACGGCAGGGTCGTCCTCTACCGCTCCACGGAGCCCACCCCGTGGGCCGTGCGGGACGCCCGCTACGCGCACGAGGGGGACCCGGCGCGGGGCTTCGGCCCGTACGCGAGCCACCTGGAGATCGTCGAGATCCCCGGGGCGCACCACCTCGACCTGCTCGATCCCCCGCACTTCGAGGTCATCGCCGAGCACCTGAGAGGACTGCTATGACGCTGGCACAGGCAGTGGTGGCGGGCGCGGAGCCCGCCGAGCTGGAGCGGCTGGAGGTGCCGTCGGCCTACCGGGCCGCCCACCTGCGCAAGGACGAGGTGGGCACGTTCGACCAGGACACCGGCGACAAGGACGTACGCAGGACCCTGCACGTCGGCGAGGTGCCGATGCCGGAGCTGGCCGAGGACGAGGTGCTGGTCGCGGTGATGGCCAGCGCGATCAACTTCAACACGGTGTGGTCGGCGATGTTCGAGCCGATCCCGACGTTCGCGTTCCTGGAGCGGTTCGGGCGCACGGACCCCCGGCACGACCTGCCGACGCACGTGCTCGGCTCGGACGCGGCGGGCGTGATCGTCAGGACCGGCCGCGCGGTACGCCGCTGGCACGTCGGCGACCGCGTCGTCACCAGCCCCGCGTACGTGGACGGCGAGGACCCGATCGTCCAGCACGACGGCATGCTGGCGGCCGACCTGCGCGCCTGGGGTTTCGAGACGAACTTCGGCGGGCTGGCCGAGTACGCCGTGGTCAAGGCCACCCAACTGCTCGCCAAGCCCAGGCATCTGACCTGGGAGGAGGCGGCCTGCAACATGCTGTGCGCCTCGACCGCGTACCGGATGCTGGTCGGGGAGCGCGGCGCGCGGATGAAGCAGGGCGACGTGGTGCTGCTGTGGGGCGCCACGGGCGGCCTCGGCGGGTACGGCGTGCAGCTCGTCCAGAACGGCGGCGGCATCCCCGTCGGCGTCGTGAGCTCGCCGGAGAAGGCCGAGCTGCTGCGCCGCATGGGCTGCCGGCACGTCGTGGACCGCTCGCAGTTCGAGGACCTGAGCGACGAGAAGGCGTGGCGGCGCCTCGGGGCGGAGGTCCGGCGGCTGGTCGGCGAGGATCCGGCCATCGTGTTCGAGCACACGGGCAGGGACACGTTCGGCGCTTCCGTGTACGTCGCCAAGCGCGGCGGCGCGGTCGTGACCTGCGGCTCGTCCAGCGGCTACGCCCACGAGTACGACAACCGCCACCTGTGGATGAAGCTCAAGCGCATCATCGGCTCCCACGGCGCCAACTACCAGGAATGTCACGAGGTCAACCGGCTCATCTCGCTCGGCATGGTGCACCCGACGCTCTCCGCCGTCCACCCGCTGGACGAGGCGGCGGAGGCGGCCCGGGCCGTGCAGCTCAACCGGCATGTGGGCAAGGTCGGCGTGCTGGCGCTGGCCCCCGGGGAGGGACTCGGCGTCGAGGACCACGAGCTGCGCGACCGTGTCGGCGAGGACCGCCTGCGTCTCTTCCGCTCGCCATAAGCCTTGCGGAGCGTATCGCTCCGCTTGTAGAGTCTTAATCGGAGCAAGTCGCTCCGATTGAGGAGGCACGGTCATGAGCGAGATGGAGACCGCCGCGATCCGGCGGCTGGTCGTGGACGCGGAGGAGCACCAGAGCGACGTGGAGACGTTCGTCGCCCTGCACACCGCCGACACGAGCATCGTCAACTTCGGCGGGCGCCGGGTGGCGGGCAGGCAGGCGCTGACCACGGTGATGCGGGCCGCGCTGGAGTCGCCGCTGGCCCAGGTCATCACGAGGAACGAGGTGAAGGACATCCGTTTCGTCCGGCCGGACGTGGCGATCGTGACCTGCCTCAAGCGGGTGTCCGACGGCCGGGAGGCGGAGGTCAGGGAGGATCCCCGTACCGCGCTGCCGGCGTCGTCGGGGTGGCTGACGTACGTGGTGGCGAAGGAGCCGGGCGGCGCCTGGCGCATCGCCTCGGCGCAGACGACGCCGATCACCGGGTGAATCTCCGCAGGTGCCGGACCCGGTCGATGCAATGATATTTCGGTATCTTGCGTAGCTTGAGACCCGACCGATACCTGCGACAGAAGGGAACGGCACGTGTCCGACGATGCCGGCCTCCAGGCGCTCCGTGAAGCGGCCCGCCTGTCCCCGGACAACCTCCCCCTGCGGCAGCACCTGGCCGGGCAACTGCTGGCCAAGGGATACCTCGCCGCGGCCGAGGCCGAATTCCGCGCCGCACTCGTGCTCGCGCCCAAGAACCCGGACATCCTGGCCGGGCTGGCGGAGGTCTTCGTCCGGCAGAGCTCCTACGGCGAGGCGCTGGCGGCGCTCGAACCCCTGCTGGCCACGCCCGGCTACCCGCCCAGGCTCGGCATTCTGGCGGCCAGGGCGCTGATGGGCGAGGGCGACATGGGGCGGGCGGGATATCGATACTTCGAGGCGATCTCCCGCGACGCCTCCCTCGCCGACGCCGAACTGGCCGCCCGGCTGACCCCGGCCATCGCCGGCTCCCCGCGGCCGACGCCGCCGGAGGCCACGACCGCGCCCCAGCCCCTGTACGCCGCGCCCGCCTCCCACCCCTCCCCGGCGGACTCCGCCACGGCCGAGGTGGAGCGCGGCGGGCTCACGTTCGCCGACGTGGCCGGGATGGAGACGGTGAAGGAGGCGCTGCGGATCAAGCTGCTGCTGCCGATCCAGCAGCCCGACCTGTTCGCCGCCTACGGCAAGCGCGCCGGCGGCGGCGTCCTGCTCTACGGGCCGCCGGGAGCCGGCAAGACGCACCTGGCCAGGGCCGCCGCCGGCGAGCTCGGCGCGGCGTTCGTCAACGTGGGCCTGGCCGACATCCTGGACATGTACGTCGGCTCCAGCGAGCGCAACCTGCGCGCCACCTTCGACCTGGCCCGCCGCAACCGCCCCTGCGTGCTGTTCTTCGACGAGGTCGACGCCCTGGCCGCGCGCCGCTCCGACATGCGCCAGGCGCACACCCGGCAGCTCGTCAACCAGTTCCTGGCCGAGCTCGACGGCGTGGACCAGAGCGCCAACGAGGGCGTCCTGGTGCTGGCCGCCACGAACGCCCCCTGGTACGTGGACGCCGCCTTCCGCCGCCCCGGCCGGCTCGACCAGCCGGTGTTCGTCCCACCGCCGGACGGCGCGGCGCGCGCGGCCATCCTGCGCATCCTGCTGCGCGACAAGCCGCTGGCCGAGATGGACTTCGACGCGGTGGCCAAGGTGACCGAGCACTTCGTCGGCGCCGACCTGAAGGGCGTGGTGGACCGGGCGGTGGAGGCCAAGCTCCAGCAGTCGATCAGCGCGGGCCGCGCCATCCCGCTCACCACGCCCGACCTGCTGACCGCCGCCAAGACCGTACGTCCCACGGCCGTGCGCGAGTGGATGGCCACCGCGCGCAACTACGTCATGCACGCCAACGACTCCGGCGCCTGGGACGAGCTGATGCCCTGGGTCAAGGGGAAGTGGTGAAGGTCGCCGACCCGGTCCAGCGGGCCCGTACGCTGCTGCAGATGCGCCGCCCGGCCGAGGCCGAGCGCGAGTTGCGCGGCCTGCTGGCCCAGGAGCCGCAGCACATCACCGGGCACGCCATGCTCGGCCTGGCCCTGATCCAGCAGGGCCAGGTGCCCGAGGCCGTCGACGAGGCGCACGAGGCGGTCCGCCTCGCGCCCGACCAGTGGTTCCCGCACTACGCCGCCGCCCAGGTGCACTACCGGGCCCGCCGGCCCGAGGAGGCCATGGCCGCCGTCCACGCGGCCCTGAACCTCCAGCCCGAGTCGGCCAACACGTGGGAGCTGCTGTCCCGGATCCACATGCTCAGGGACGAATGGCCCCAGATGGCCGACGCCGCCCGCCGCGGCCTGAGCATCGACCCGCAGGACTCCGACCTGGTCAGCCTGCTGGCGCTGGCCTGCGTCAACCTCGGGGACACCGTGCAGGCCAGGAACGCCGCCGCGCACGCCGTCCAGCTCGACCCGGAGAGCGCCACCGCGCACTTCGTCCACGGCAGCGCGGCGCTGAGGTCGGGTGACGCGCGCGGGGCGGCGGACTCCTTCCGCGAGGTGCTCCGCCTCGACCCGGGCTTCGGCCGGGCCCGAGACCTGCTCGTCGCCGCGCTCAAGCAGCGCAACCCGCTGTTCAGGGGCCTTTCGCGGCTGCGCGGCAGGTTCCCGAACGGGTGGCGGCTGATCTTCCTGCTGCCCGCGCTCCCGCCCGTCATCGCGGTCTTCATCATCATGGCGGTGCTGCACTGGGTGGGCTGGGTCGCCGAGGCGTGGACCACGTTGCGGCTGGCCCGCGCCAAGGCCACCCGGCTGCTCTTCGAGGGCGCCGACGCCCGCGTGGCCCTGGCCTGCTGCGGCCTGGTGGTGGCGGGCGCGGCGCTGCTGGTGCTGGGCATCACGCTCGGCCAGGACGCGATCGGCACCGCCGGCGCGGCCGTCATGGCGCTGGTCACCCCCGTCCAGGAGGCCGCGCACACCGGCGCGCCCCGGGGACGCCAGGTCCTGTACGGCTGGGCCGCCGTGCTCGCCGTGGCCGTCGCCGTCTCGGTGGTCGCCGGCACGCCGGTGGTGGCGCTGCTCAGCGTGTACGCCGGTCTCGCCACCGTCTGGATCGCCTCCGCCGTCCGCGGCAGACCGGTGGGCCAGGGAATCTAGAGCAGCGTCCCGCCCGTCACCTCGAACGCGGCCAGCGCCTCGTCGATCCTGGCCAGCGTGTCGGCGTGCAGGGTGAGGTCGGCCGCGGTCAGGTTCTCCTCGATGTGGGCCGGGGTGCGGCTGCCGGGGATCGTCACCACGTGCTCGTCCTGGTGCAGCAGCCAGGCCAGGGCGAGCTGGGCCGGCGTGATGCCGAGCCGCGCGGCCAGCGCCCTGATCGGGGCGTAGCGGTCGTTGTTGCCGGCCAGGTTCTCGGCCGAGAAGCGGGGCGCGTTGTGCCGGAAGTCGCCCTCGCCGAGCGAGCGCACCGTACCGGTCAGGAAGCCGTTGCCCAGCGGGCTCCACGCCACCACGCCCACGCCCAGCTCCCGCGCCGCCGCCAGCAGGTCCCCGTCCACGGGGCGCCACATCGACCACTCGTTCTGCACGGCGGTCACCGGGTGCGCCGCGTGCGCCGCCCTGAGCTGCGCGGCCGTCACGTTGGACAGGCCGATGTGCCTGATCAGCCCGTCGCGCACCAGCTCGGCCAGCGCGCCCACGGTCTCCTCGATCGGGACGCCCGGGTCCGGGTAGTGGGCGTAGTAGAGGTCGATCACGTCGGTGCCCAGGTTGCGCAGGCTGCGTTCGGCGTAGCCGCGGATCAGGCGGGGCTCGGCGTTCACCCGGAGCTCGCCGAACGCGTACCCGACCGGCTGCGACCTGCTCGCCTCGCCCTCCGGGATCGCCAGGCCGAACTTGGTGGCCACGACCACCTCGTCCCTGCGGCCCTTGATGACGCGGCCGACCAGGCGCTCGTTGTGGCCGTTCAGCCCGTAGGCGTCGCTGGTGTCCACGTGGGTGCCGCCCGCGTCCAGCGCCGCCTTGAGCGCGGCCTCCGCCCGGGTGTCGTCCACGTCGCCGTACACGCCGGGCGAGAGCACCATGGCGCCGAAACCGATGGCGGGAACCCGCAGACTGCCGAGAGTGCGTGTCTTCATGGCCGTGATAGTGGCCCGCGTCCGGGAGCGGCGTCCAAGACCCTTTGCTATAACCAGTGGCTATGGACGTGCATCTTCGGGAGCTGCGCTACTTCGTGGCGGTGGCCGAGGAGCTGAACGTGACACGGGCCGCCGAGCGGCTGTTCGTCTCCCAGCCGGCGCTGTCCAAGCAGCTCAGGGTGCTGGAGCGGCAGCTTGGGTTCCGGTTGTTCGAGCGGGTGCACGGCGGGGTGGCGCTCACCCGGCAGGGCGCGGCGCTGCTGCCGGTGGCGCGTGAGCTGCTCGAACGGTGGACGGCCGGAGTGGCGGGCGCGCGGGCGGCGGCGCCCACCGGGACGCTGGTGATCGGGATGCAGACGGCCGTGGGGCGGGGGCTGCAGCAGGAGGCGCTACGCCGGTTCAGGGCCGTGATGCCGGGCTGGGAGGTGTCGTTGCGGCTCGTCGGCTGGGACGACCCCAGCGGCGGGCTGGCCGACGGGTCCTCCGACGTGGCGTTCATCTGGCTGCCGGTGCCGCCGGGGCTGAGGACGTACGTGCTGGCGACCGAGTCGCGCGGGGTGGCCCTGCCGGCCGATCACTCGCTGGCCGGGCTGGCGGAGGTGCCGTTCGCGGCGCTGCGCGACGAGCCGTTCATCGCGCTGCCGCCGGCGGCGGGGCCGCTGCGGGCCTTCTGGCTCGGGCTCGACGCCCGCGACGACGAGCCGGTGATCGGGGTGACCGCCAACACGCCCGAGGAGGTGTTCGAGGCCGTGACCAGCGGACTCGGCGTCGTGCTCGTCGCCGAGGGGAACGCCACGCTCTACAACCGGCCGGGAATGACCTATCGGCCTGTTACGGGGCTGCCTCCTGGGGAACTCGCCATTGCCTGGCGCGAAGGTGATGTGAGTCCACAAGTCATGGCATTCATCGACGCACTACGACAAGTGACCACTAAGGTCTGACGCGATATCGGACCACGCAGAAGGGCAGCCAATGAGCGACTACACGATCACCTTCGACCTGATCGACGCCGACAAGGACGGCCGTATCTCCGCCGTCGAGCTCGTACGGCTGATGGAGGTGCTCGGCCAGCCCGTGACGCTGGAGGCCGCGCAGGAGGGCGTGCTGAAGCTCGACAAGGACGGTGACGGCCTGATCGACCTGGAGGAGTTCGCCTCGTTCCTCCAGAAGTGATAAAAGCAAGCGTTTGCTACACATTCTCTTGTTGCCTGGGTCACAATGGCGGCAGGAGGGACGATGGCCATCAAGAGTGACATCAGCGAAAGCCGTACACCCGCGGACATCGTGAAGACGCTCAGGTCGGGCATCGGCCGGGTCTCCGAAGAGGTGATCGAGGAGATCCAGGCCCGCATCCCCGAGTACGCCCGGCCATCGGACGAGATCTACATCAAGGTCGTGCGAACGGCGGTCGAGCAGGCCATCGAGGGCTTCCTCGACCGCATCGAGAACCCTGACGCCCCCTGGAACCCCGAGCCGTTCCGCATGATCGGCAAGGGGGAGGCGGCCGAGGGCCGCAACCTGGAGCCGCTGCAGGCCGCGATGCGGCTCGGCGCCCGGGTGGGCTGGCGGCGGCTGACGGAGATCGCCGAACCGCTCGGCCTGTCGCCCCAATCCCTGTACGACCTGGGCGAGGCCATCTTCGTCTACCTCGACCAGCTCGCCGACGCCGCGGCCGAGGGCTTCGACGAGGCCAGGGCGCACGCCGCCGGCGAGATCGAACGCCGCCGCAACCGCCTGCTCGACCTGCTGCTCACCCAGCCGCCCGCGAGCGCGGAGGCCATCTCCGACCTGGCCAAGGCCGCCGGCTGGCGGCTGCCGCGGACCGTCGCCTGCGTGGCGCTCGACGACCAGCACGGCGCCTGCCGTGTGCCGCCGCTCCCGCCCGACGTCCTCACCGGCCTGGATCGGCCCGCGCCCTGCCTGCTCGTGCCCGACCCCAGCGGCCCCGGCCAGGCCCAGATGCTGGAGCACGCCCTGCGCGGGCACCGGGCCGCCATCGGCCCCGCCGTACGGTTCGGCTCGGCGGCGACGTCGCTGCGCTGGGCCGGGGAGGCCCTTGAGCTGTCGCGGCGCGGCGTCCTGCCCCGCGGCCTGCTGCGGTGCGAGGACCATATGGCCACGCTGGTGGTGTTCAAGGACGAGGAGCTGGTCAGCGCGCTGGCCGAGGTGCGCCTGGCGCCGCTGGCCCACCTGCGGCCCACCCAGCAGGACCGGCTGGCCGAGACGCTGCTGGCCTGGCTGCGGCACGGCCGGGGCGCGGGCGAGGTGGCCGCCAGGCTGCACGTGCACCCGCAGACCGTGCGCTACCGGCTGCGGCAGCTCGAGGAGCTCTACGGCGACCAGCTCGCCGACCCCGACATCCGGTTCGAGCTGGAGATCGCGCTGCGGGTCCGGCAGGCCGGCCGCTGAGCCCGTCTACCGGTGGACGGCCCGTCTCGACGGGTACCAGGCGTCGCCGACCGGCTCGCCGGCCATGTTCCAGCTCCACGAGATCGTGGGCGTGATGCGCGAGTAGAGGCCGGGGCCGACGAGCCCGACCCGCTCCACCGGCTCCTCGGCCACGCCGTAGACGCGTACGCCGCGCGCGACGAAGGGCTCGAACGACACCATGTCGTCCACGACCAGGGCCACCTTGGCGTTCCCTGCCGCGATGTTGCGGAACTTCCTGGTGCGCAGCACCTCCCGGCCCACGCCGCCGATCCAGAAGTGCGCGCCGTCGAACTCGTACGCCACCGGCACCACGTCCGGCTGCCCGCCGCCGGCCAGGGTGGCCACCCGCGCGAGCGGCTGCGACCGGAGGTAGGCGATCTCTTCGTCGGTGAACGACATGTGGTTGTCCCCTTTCGTGCCTCTCTCTTCCCAGACGATCGGCCCAGGCCGCGATCGACACCTGATCTGTAGCATGTTCGGATGCCGACACCGGTGATCCTCGACTGCGACCCCGGCCACGACGACGTCTTCGCGATCTGGCTGGCCGCCGGCGACCCGGCGATCGACCTGCGCGCCATCACCACGGTCGGCGGCAACGGCCGGCTCGACCACACCACCTACAACGCCAGGGTGGTGACGGAGCCGGCCGGGATCACCGGCGTGCCGATCTCGGCGGGCGCCGCCGGCCCGCTGGTGCGGCCGCTGTCACCGGCTGAGGGCATTCACGGTGCCAACGCGCTGGGCGGGGCCGAGCTGCCCGAGCCTTCCGTGGCGGCGGATCCGCGCACGGCGGCCGAGCTGGTCAGGGACACGCTCGACGCGGCCGGCGAGCCGGTGACGATCGTGGCCACGGGGCCGCTGACGAACGTCGCGATGTTCGTGCGCACCTACCCGGAGCGGCTCTCCCCGGTCGAGGACGCGCTCCGCACGCTTTCCTAGGCGCGGAGGCCGGGGCGCCCCTTCACGGTCGCGCCCCGGCCTGTCGCACGCGGGTCCCCTTACGGAACGTCGAACGTCTTCTTGTTGTTGGCCCCGATCACCTCGATGCCCTTGGTGCCGAGGATGCCGTCGAGCGGGATCGACACCGTGTAGGGCGCGGTGGTGGGAAGGCCGATGCCGGACAGCGAGCCGATGACCTCGATCCCCCAGTATTCCGGCTGCCTGATGTAGACCAGCGGGGACAGCTCGACCTTCATGTTGAGGTACGGCTTCGTGCCGCTGACGATCAGAATGAACGTCTTGGGCACGATGCCCGGTACGACCCTCGCCTCCTCGAAGTCGATCAGCTTGACGGATGCGGGCGCGGGCAGTTCGGCGAAGTTCTCGGCCATGGTGAATCCCCCTTGTGGAAATGGACGAACCCCCTGCGATCACGGACTGTGACCGTGACCGCGGCTTCGAAACTCTCACGCCCCGCCAAGGCGGGCAACGACCACTCTGGCCGGTCACGCGACCCTAACGGCCAAGCCACACGCCCCGGTGATCAGAGCTTCCTGAGCACCACCATCTCGCTGCGATGGTCGTCGCCGATCGGCTCCCACGCGGCGGGTCGCAGGCCGGAGGCCATCAGGGTGGCGCCGTACCAGCGGGAACCGTCGGCCGCCAGCTCGTACAGGGCCTCGGCGTCGAGGCCGGTCAGGCGGAGGCGGCGCGGGCCGCGCCCGGCGTTGCCGATCGGGTTGTAGACCAGCACCACGACCTCGTCGCCCAGGGCGTACTGCACGGCCGAGCGTTCCTGGCCCGGCACGCCCGCCAGCCGGTACTGGCGGCCCCGCTGCACGGTCGCGCGCACCCGCTTGTACTGCGCGATCAGGTCGGCGGCCTCCTCCAGCTCGGCGGAGGTCCACTCCGACAGGTCGCCGCCGATCCCGAGCACCCCGGACATGGCCACGTGGAAGCGGTAGCGCAGCGAGATCGTGCGCCGGGTGGTGGCGTTGGGCACGTCGGTGACCCAGGCCGACATGACACCGGCCGGGTAGAGCTGGGAGAAGCCGTGGTGCACGGTCTGCCGGTCGCGGGCGTCGGTGTTGTCCGACGGCCAGACCTCGTCGGTGTGCCGCAGGATCCCGAAGTCCGTACGCCCGCCGCCGCCGGCGCAGGACTCGATGCGCAGCCCGGGGTGGCGCTCGCGCAACTCGGCCATCACGCGGTAGACGCCGCGCGTGTGCTCGATCCAGACCCGGTCCTGGGTGGCGCCCCGCTCCGGCCAGCCCGCCTGGGTGAACGGGCGGTTCATGTCCCACTTGAGGTAGTCGAGGCCGAGCTCGGTGACCAGCCGGTCGAGCCAGCCGAATGCCCACGCGCGTACGTCGTCGCGGGCGAAGTTGAGCACGAGCTGCCGGCGCTTCTCGTCGCGGCGCCGGTGCTCCATGTGCAGGGCCCAGTCGGGGTGCGCCCGGTACAGCTCGCTCTCCTTGCTGAGGCCCTCGGGCTCCACCCACAGCCCGGCCCGCAGCCCCAGGTCGCGGATCCCGTCGAACATGCGGCGCAGCCCCTCGGGGAAGCGCCCCCGGTGCGGGAACCAGTCGCCCAGCGAGGTGGTGTCGTCGTCACGGGCGCCGAACCAGCCGTCGTCGATCACGAACAGCTCGACGCCGATCGAGGCCGCGGTCTTGGCCAGTTCGAGCTGGTGCTCCTCGGTGACGGCGAACGTGGTCGCCTCCCACGAGTTGTAGAGCACCGGCCGGTCCTCCGCGGGGGTGGGCAGCACGTGGGCTCGGGCGTACTCGTGCCAGGCCCGGCTGGCGGCCCCGAACCCGCCGGACGAGTAGAGGCCGAGCGTGACCGGCGTGACCAGCTCCTCCCCCGGCGACAGCGTCCAGCGCAGGCCGTCGTGGCCGAAGCCGGCCGACACGCAGGCGCCGCCCTCGGGACGGTGGGTGCTGGTCACGCGCCAGCTTCCGCTCCAGGCCAGGGCGACGCCCCAGACCTCGCCGTGCTCCTCGGTGGCCGCGCCCTCGTCGATCATCACCCACGGGTTGGACATGTGGCCGGTGATGCCCTGGCGGCTGGTGAAGGTCAGCTCGCCGACCGGCAGCGGGCCACGCTGGAGCTGCGTCTCCTCAGCCCACGCGCCGAAGACGCCGCTGTAGCGGTACGCCGCCGCGTCGGGGATGAACCAGTTGCCCGAGTCCAGCCGCGTGATGGCCGCCTCGGCGCCCGCGCGGACGGTGGTCCAGCGCTCGATGACGTCGGTGCCGGGATGGGCGCGTACGGACAGCACGACCTCGAAGGGGTGGTGCGCGTCGGCCAGCACGAGGTCGAGCCGCTCGGTGCCGCCGCCCTCGTCGTGCACCCGCGCGCCGGCGAAGCGCAGCTCCAGCGAGCGCGCGTGGCCGAAGGCGACCTGCAGCGACGGCGAGCCCCAGCGGGTGCCGCCGTCGACCGGAAGCAGTTCCTCGATCTCGCCGGGGGTGGAGAAGCTGGAGACGTGACGTCGCGGCACGGTGGTGACCTGGCGGGCGGCCTCGGGCGTGAGCCGCGGCCCCCAGTACGTCTGGCGCGGCGCGGCCTCCCCGGTCCGCGGGTCGATCTCCACGCCGAGCACGTACGTGGAGGCGGGCGTGATGACCGCCCAGTGGTGATCGTCTAGAGGAGTTACAGGCACCGGCGTCCCCCGAGCTGCTGGATCGATCAGGCGGCTGGAGGTTAACCCGAATTAGTGCACGTGGTCAATGAATGGGGTGCTGTTTCAGGAACGATCGCAATATCTGCAGCCTTGTTACTTGACATCACGAACAAAGGGGTTCGAGCATGAGCCGCGTGTTCTCCCCCACCGCACCCGAGCCGGTGCGGCTCACGGACGCCATGCGGTCGGTGTTCGTCGAGCTGCTCGTGCACGGGCCCCTGTCCAGAGCGGAGGTGGCCCGCAGGCTGGCGTTGTCGCCGTCCGCGCTGACCAAGCTCACCAAGCCGTTCATCGAGGCGGGATATCTGCTGGAGGCGGCCGGCGAGGGCCCGGCGGGCGTCGGGCGGCCCTCGCAGCCGCTGCGGGTGGACGCCTCGCGCATGTCGTTCGCCGGCATCAAGCTGACCGCCGACGAATTGTTCGCCGTGCGCGTCGACCTGGCGGCCACAGTGCGGCGGGAGACCTCCAGGCCGCTCGCGAGCCATGACCTCGGCCACGTGCTCGGCCGGATCGCCGAGGCGGTCGAGGAGCTGAGCGTGCCGGGCCGGCCGTTGTCGGCCGTGGGCATCAGCCTGGCGGGCACGGCCACACCGGGCGATCCCGTCGTGCACACCTCGCCGTTCCTCGGCTGGAGCCGGGTGCCGCTGGCCAGGCTGGTGGAGGAGGCCGTGTCGGTGCCGGCGGTGGTGGACAACGACGTGCGGGCGCTGACCGCCGTACAGCAGTGGTTCGGGGCGGGGGTGGGGCATTCGTCGTTCGCGCTGATCACGGTCGGCGCCGGGATCGGCTGCGGGCTCGTCATCGGCGACCGGCTGGTCACCGGGCGGTCGGGGGCCACCGGGCTGGTGGGCCACCTGCGGATCGACGACCGCGGCCCCCTGTGCGAGCGGGGCCACCGCGGCTGCGCCCGCGCGTACGCCAGCGCCCCGTCCATCCGCCGCTCGATCGCCTCGACGCTCGACCGGCCCGCGCTCACCTTCGACGACTGCCTGGCCCTGGCCGCCGACGGCCAGCCCGTCGCCCGCCGCGTGCTCGACGAGGCCGGGGCCGCCCTCGGCCAGGTGGTCGCCACCGTCGCCAACCTCACCGGTCCGGAGCTGGTCGTCCTGTCCGGCGAGTCGGTCCACATGTACGACGTGTGCGCGACGGCGTTCGACGCCGCACTCGCCCGCCACACCCACTGGACGACCGCCCCCGTCCGGGTCGCCGTCAAGCCCTTCACCTTCAACGAGTGGGCCAGAGGGGCGGCCGTCACCGCTCTCCAGCACCTGCTGCTGCACCGCTGACGGGAGCCACCGGCTCCGTGAAAGCGCCGTGGCCGGGCACCGCGTGCGCGGTGCCCGGCCACGGGTGGCTCGGATCAGACGGCCCTGATCAGACGGTTCCGGTCAGGCGGCTCCGGTCAGGCGGCGTGCAGGTAGACCTGTCCGAAGACCTCCGAGAGGTTCTTCAGGTCCGTGGCCAGGTCCACCTCGGGGTTGGCCGGGTCGTAGATGGTGGCCAGGCGAGGCCGGACCGTGCCGAGCTTCTTGAGCTGGTCCCACGTGACGTTGGCGGCCCACTTCTCGCCGTACACCCGGCTGACCTGCCCCTGGTCGTTCTGCCAGCGGGTCCACAGCGTGACCGTCTCGGCCGCGTCGTCCTGGAGCGGGCTGGCGATGCGGTCGGTGATGGCCTTGGTGGCCTGCTCCTCGGTGAGCTGGGCGGTGCCGGTGGCGGCGAAGGAGGCGTCCTCGGCGGCGATCTGCGCGTAGGCGTCCCAGGCGCGGGCGCGGACCTGGATCCACTGGTTGCGCTGGGCCTCGGCGGCGTCGATCTTCCAGGTGGCGTAGTCGGTGGCCAGACGGCCGCTGTCGAGGGAGAGCTGGTCGATCGTGCCCTTGGCCAGCCAGGAGCCGATGCGGTCGGGGTCGAGCAGCGGGTACTTCTTCGTCATCTCGGCCTTGCAGGCGTCGTTCGCGCCGCAGCCGAACAGCGGCACCAGCGTGTGCGCGGACATCTTCTTGCCCGGCAGCAGCGCGCGCAGCGCGGTCGTCGTCTCGGTGACGAACTTGTCCAGCTCCTCCGCCGTCGCGAAGTTCTGGTTGAAGCCGAGCTGCGAGGTGAACCGGACGCCCACGACGTTCGGCTGCGCGACGGCCAGCGCGGCGATCTTCTTGACGGCCTCGGCCAGCTTGCCGGCCTTGTAGTCGTCGGCGAGCTCGGTCTCGATCCAGACGCGCATGTCGGTCTGGGCGATGGCCTGCGTGGCCTTGCCCGCCGGGGTCTCCTGGGCGGCGCTCTTCTCGGCGGCGCTGAGCCCGTTGCCGTCGACGAAGCACTGCTCGCCGTTCTGGCACTCGGGCGTCCCGCCGTCCTCGGCGCCGGGGACATCGGGGCCGTCCACGTCGTGGAGCTGGCCGTCACCCTCGGAGTCGGTCGGGCAGACGTTCCCCTCGTCGCTGCAGTCGATCAGGATCGGGTTCATGGGCCCGGCTTCCTTGAGGTTCTCGCTGTCGTTCTCCAGCCAGAACTTCGCGATGTCCAGAGCCTCTTCGGGGGTGGCCATCCAGGTGCAGACGACGTACGCCGGGGTGTCGGCGGACAGCAGGTCGTTACAGCTCTTGGGGTCGTCCTGGGACCAGGCGGGAATGCCGATGCCGAGGAGCGAGAGGGTGAGGCCGATGACGAAGACCTGCCGTAGCCGGAGTCTCATGGCACCTTACTTCCAAGGGGTGATCGTTGGCATATCGCACAATATCCGGACGATCAACAACGTTCAATGAGATCTATGGCATTCTTCACGCCATTCTCAACGCGAAGTAGCCGCCCCAGTTGCACTGATTTTTCTACATATTTCGGTACGGCAAGCAGCCGCGCAGCCAACGTCTCCCTGCTCAGCTCCCTGATCGGCAACGGCGGCGGCCCCGCTCCCAGCGCCGTCACCCTGCGCCCCCAGAACGGCTGATCGGAAAAGAACGGGCACACCACGTTGGGCACCCCCGCCGCCAGCCCCGTCCCCGTGGTCCCCGCGCCGCCATGGTGAACGATTGCCGTCATTCTCGGAAACAATGCGTCGTGCGCCACCTCCCCCACCACCCGAAGATCGTCGTCCGCCGCGACCGGCAGCCCCTGCACCACCCCGCGCAGCCGCGCCCGCCGCAACGCGGCCACCACCTCGGCGGCGACCCGCTCGGGCTCCCGCGGCGCCATGCTCCCGAACCCCACGAACACGGGCGCCGCCCCCGCCGCCAGGAAGTCCTCAAGCTCCTCGCCCACCCCCGTGCCGGGCAGCCGCCAGTAGCCGGTCATCCGCACGTGCTCAGGCCAGTCCGGAGGGCGGGGCACCACCAGCGGGCTGACCCCGCACAACACCGGCACCCGCGCCCGCCGGTCGGCCGCGAACGGGCTCCCCCGCAGCGGCCCCAGCCCCAGCACGCTCGACCGCAGCCGGTTCACCATGCGCCCGAGCACCATCCAGCCGAGCCGCTCGACCAGGGCGTAGCTGGCCCGGTTCCCGAGAGCGCCGAGGGTCGCGAGCGGCACCAGCGGGTTGGGGAACTCGCGGGTGGGCTCGCTGGGCTGGAAATGCAGGATCCGGTACGGCATCCCGTACCTGTCGTGCAGGTGCCGGCCGAAGGCGCCCAGGGCGGGGGCGAGCACCAGGTCCGCGCCGGCGCAGGCACCGTCGACCTGGGCGGCCAGCTTGGCGGCCGACGGCTCCACCACGTCCCTGAACCCGCGTACGAACCCCAGCGGCCCGCTCCGCAGCCACCGCTGCCCCTCCTCGCTCTCCAGGATCGCCACCGGATCCACCTCCAGCGGCACGAACCTCGTACCGGGCGGCCCCGTCCTCGCGTAGCGGCCGGCCGCGACGAGGGTGACCTCGTGGCCTCGTCCGGCCAGCCCCCGGGCCAGCGCGGCGCACGGCTGGACGTCGCCCCGCGACCCGAAGCCCAGCACGGCCACCCTCATGGCAGGGTCACCAGGCTGACCAGCGCCCCGACCAGTACGAGCCCGGCCGCGACGAGCAGCCCGACCGCGTACCCGGCGGCGAAGCCACTGGCCGCGTGCACGATCACCCCGACCACGGCGATGCCGAACAGCCCCGAGATCTCGCGGCTCACGGAGAAGACGCCGCCCGCGACCCCCGCCCGCGCCTCCGGCACGGCCCCCAGCACCGCCGATCCCAGCGGCATCGTCAGCGCCGACCCCACCCCGATCGCGCACACGGCGGGCAGCAACCGCCCCCACCCGTCGCCCGCCTGCAGCGTCGCGGCCAGCGCCATCCCGAGCGCCACGAGCACGAGCCCGGCCGCCACCGTGCGCCCGGCCCCCAGCCGCCGCTCCACCGCCGGCGCCAGCGGCGTGACGAGCACCACCAGCAGCGCCAGCGGCACGAAGGCCAGCCCGGAGTCCGTGGGCGTGAACCCGAGCACGCCCTGGAGGAAGATCGCGGTGTAGAAGAACACCCCGTTCACGCCGAGCCCCCAGAGCACCTGGGCCACCACGCCGCCGGTGAAGCTCCGCACCGCGAACAGCCGCACGTCCACCATCGGGTCCCGGGCCCGCCGCTCGGCCACCGCGAACGCCGCCCCTCCGCCCGCGCACGCCAGCAGCGCGACCACGACGGCCGGCGACCCGAAGCCGTGCTCGCCACCGTGGATCAACGCGAACGTCCCCGCCGCCAGGAACACCACGGACGTGACCACCCCGGCCACGTCCAGGTCACGGCCATCGCCACGGGAGGGCGGAACGGCCACGGCGGCCAGCGCCATGACGGCCGCGCCCAGGGGCACGTTGATCAGGAACACCCAGCTCCAGTGCGCGTGCTGGCTGAGGTACCCGCCCACCACCGGCCCGAGCGCCAGCGCCGCGGCCCCGGAGGCCATCCACACGGCCACCCCCATGGACCGCTGCCGCTCCTCCCGCCCGGCCAGCACGGCCAGCGTCGCGGGCAGGATCAGCGCGGCGCCCGCGCCCTGGACCAGCCGGGCGGCGACCAGCGCGCCGACGGAGGTGGCCAGCCCCGCACCGAGCGAGGCCGCCGTGAACGTGCCGAGCCCGGCCAGCAGCACCCGCCGATGCCCGTGCACGTCGGCCAGCCGGCCGCCGGCCAGCATGAGGCCCGCGAAGGTCAGGATGTAGCCGGTCGCCACCCACTCCAGGGCGGTCAGGCGGGCGTCCAGGTCTCGCTGGATGCTGGGCAGCGCGACGGTGACGACCGTGTTGTCCAGGGTGGTCATGAACCCGGCCAGCCCGACGACGAGGAACAGCGGGCCGGGCCTGCGTACCCGGAGGCCGGCGACGCTCACTCGTCCACCTCCACCCACCGCCACCCGGCGCCGCCGGGATCGGCCCGCACCACCCGGTCGCGTCCCGCCGCCACCTTCACCCACCCGGGACGGGCGGGCTCGGCGGGCAACGGCACGGGGTCGGTGTCCGCCCCGAAGACGGCCGGCCGCCCGCGCACGGTGATCCGCGGCGGCACGTCCACCACCCGCGGCGGAGAGGCCGCCTCGGCCCCGGTCGCCCTCGGCGGCGCACCCGCCCGCGAACCGGGCGCCACGGCCTGCGGCACGGAGCCCGGCCTCGGCGCGGAGGCCGAACCAGCAGCCGAACCAGGAGCCCAGCCGGGTGCGGGGGGCGAGCCGGGTGCGGAGGCCAGGCTTCGTGCGGGGGCCGGTCGCGGCTCAAGGGCCGGTCGGGGAGCGGGCTCGTGGAGGTCGATGCGCCGGTGGAAGCGCCGCCACGACCGGGGCAGCCACCAGTTGGCCCCGCCCAGCAGCCGCATGGACGCGGGCACCAGCAGCGCCCGCACCAGCGTGGCGTCCACCACGATCGCCACGAACATGCCCACCCCGAGCAGCTTCACGATCGTGATCCCGGCCGTGGAGAACGCCCCGATCACGACCAGCAGCAGCAACGCCGCACTGGTGATCACCCCGCCCGTCTGCTGCAGCCCGGCCGCCACCGCCGCCGTGTTGTCCCCGGTGCGCACCCACTCCGCCCGCACCCGCGACAGCAGGAACAGCTCGTAGTCCATCGACAGCCCGAACACCACGGCCAGGATGAGGACGGTGACGGTCGCCTCGATCGACCCCGTCGAGGTGAAGTCCAGGACCGAGGCCAGGTGACCGTCCTGGAAGGCCCACACGATCACCCCGAACGAGGCCCCGATCGACAGGACGTTCATCAGCAGCGCCTTCACCGGCAGCACCAGCGACCCGAACGCCGCGAACAGCAGCACCCCGGTGACCGAGCACACCACCAGCCCCATCCACGGCAGCGTGGCGAGCAGGCTGTCCTGTAGGTCGAGCTGCGCGGCGGTGGTCCCGCCGACCACGACGCGGCGCGTGTTCGGCTCCAGGTCCAGGGACCTGATCGACCGGACCAGCTCTCTGGCCTCGTCCGACATCGGGTCCCGGTCGTAGCGCACGGCCAGCCGTACCGCGCCGTTGGTCTGGGAGAGCCCGGCCACCTCGACCGCCGTGACGTGGGGCAGCCGCTTCAGGCGGGTCACGAAGGGCCGTACGTCGGAGGGGGTCACCGGCGTGACGGCGCTGATCGGCGTGTGCCCCTGCCCCAGCGGGCCGCGGCGGGCGGGAGGCTCGGTGAAGGAGCGTTCGACCAGGACGTGTACGTCGATCGGCGCCATGGAGTTCCTGGCGAAGTCCCGGTCGAGCGTCTCGGCGACGCGGCGGCCCTCGGAGGCGGCGGGCAGCACCCGGTGGTCCACGTTGCCGAACTTGACGTGCAGGAACGGCACCGCCAGCGCGACCAGCACGACCGTCACCGCCACCAGGTACAGCAGCGGCCGGCGCATCACGCTCGACGCCACGGCGTGCCACACCCCGCCCTCCCGCCGCCCGAAGTCGGGCGTGAGGCGCAGGGCGTTCACCCGTGGCCCGAGCACGCCCAGCACGGCGGGCAGCACGACCAGCGCCGCCACCATGGCGACCAGCACCACGGCCGCCGCGCCGAGCCCGATCGAGCGCAGGAACATCTGCGGGAACAGCAGCAGCCCCAGCAGCGCCGTGGCGACCGTCAGTCCGGAGAAGGCCACGGTGCGCCCGGCCGTGGCCATCGTGCGCACCACGGCCTGCTCGTTCGAGGCGCCGGCCGCGATCTCCTCCCTGAACGCCTTGAGCACGAACAGCGAATAGTCGATGGCCAGGCCCAGCCCGAGCATGGTGACGACGTTCAGGGAGAAGACGGAGACCTCGGTGACCTCGGTGAGCAGGCGTAACAGCACCAGCGCGCCGAGCACCGAGAGCAGCCCCACAAGCAGCGGCAGCCCGGCGGCCACCAGACTGCCGAACACCACCACGAGCAGCACCAGCAGCACGGGCATGGAGATGGCCTCGGCGCGGGCGAGATCGGCGGCAGTCTGGTCGTTGAGCTCCGCCAGCAGCGGCACCGAGCCGCCGACGGAGACGTAGAGGTTCTGGACGCCTCTGAGCCGCCGCTCGATCGCGGCGTAGCCGTCGCGTTTGGCCTGCGGCCCGCCCTTCAGCGTGACCACCGCGTACGTCGAATGCCCGTCCGCGGACACCATCTTCTTCGACCCGGTCGTCCAGTACGTGGCCATCGCGCGCACGTACCGGCCGGGCAGCCCGCGCAGCGAGTCGTGCACCGCCTTCTTGTAGCGCGGGTCGCGGGCCTCGACCGCCGGATGCCGGTAGAGGACGACGACGTCGGGCGCGTGGCCGCCGTACCACTCGTCGTTCCAGTGGGCGGAGGTCGTGGAGTCGGCGCGCGGGTCCTCGAAGCCGCCGTCCGCCATCCGCCCGAACAGCTCCAGCCCCAGCGGCGCGACGAGGACGGCCACCGCCAGGCTCAGCACCAGCAGCGTCCACCTGCCGCGATAGACGAAGCGCCCCGCCGACTCGAACGCGCCCGATTCAGACAAGGGCGCCCTCCAGATACGCCCGCAGGCAGGCCCGCCGGGCGATCTTCCCGCTGGACGTCCTGGGCACGGCCCCGGCCGGGGTCAGCACGAAGTCGTACACCGATAGTTCGTGATATTTCTGGACCGCCGCCCGTACCGCCCGGCCCACCTCGTCCGCGTCGGCCTCCAGCCCGTGCCGCGACCGCTCGGCCACCACCACGAGCCGCTCGGTCCCCTCCCCCGGCACCGCGAAAGCCGCCACCCGGTCCCGCCGCACCGCCGGGTGCGCCTCCTGCGCGGTGGCCTCGATGTCCTGGGGGTAGTGGTTGCGCCCGTCCACGATGACCAGGTCCTTGATCCGCCCGGTGACGTAGAGCCGGCCGCCGTGCAGCACACCGAGGTCGCCGGTGCGCAACCAGGCCCCCTCCGCACCGTCCGGCACCGTCCCGTCCGACGTCGCGCCGTTCACCACCGCGCCGAACGTCTCCGCGCTGCGGGCCGGGTCCCGCCAGTAGGCGCGGGCCACGTTCGGCCCCCGCACCCAGATCTCGCCGACCTCGCCGCCGGGCCGCTCCCGCCCGTCCTCGCCGACCAGGCGGACCTGCTGGCCGTGGGGGCGCCCGCAGGAGACGAGCGTGCTGCGCGGGCCGGTCCCGGTGTGCGGCACCGCCCGCCCGTCGCGCAGCGCGTCGCGCTCGAACGCGGTCACCACCGGCCGCTCGTCCCGCCCGGTCGCGGCCACGAACACGGTCGCCTCGGCCAGCCCGTACGCCGGCGTGTGCGCCTCCGGCCGCAGCCCGCACCCGGCGAAGGCGTCGTCGAACGCCTCGATAGCGCCCGGCCGCACCGGCTCGGCGCCGTTCAGCATGACCCGCACGCCGGACAGGTCGAGCCCTTCCTTCTCCTGGGGGCTGACGCGGGCGGCGGTGTACTCGTAGGCGAAGTTGGGCCCGCCGGTGAACACGTCGCCGAACTCCGACAGCAGCCGCAACCACCGCACCGGGCTCATCACGAACGCCACCGGATCCATGAACACCGCCTGGTTGCCGCCCACGATCGGCATCGCGACGGTGGCGACCAGCCCCATGTCGTGGAAGAGCGGCAGCCACAGCGCCGCCACCGAGGTCCTGGGCGTGGCCCGGAACACCTCCCAGAGCTGGGCGGCATTGGCCGTCAGGTTCGCGTGCGTGATCTCGACCCCGGCGGGCGCGCGGGTGGAGCCGGAGGTGTACTGCAGGTAGGCCAGGTCTTCGGGGCGGATCCGCTCGGGCTCCCACTCGTCGGCGAGCAGGTCGGAGACCGCGTCCACGGCCACCACCCGCTTCGGCGCGGGGGCGGTGGCCAGGAAGTCGCGGACGCCGGGCAGCGCGGCCGTGGTGGTCAGCACGACGAGCGGGTCGGCGTCGGCGTAGGCCCCGGACAGCCGCTCGGCGTGCCCGGGCAGGCCGGGGGCGAACAGCGGCACCGCGACGAGCCGCGCGTACATCACGCCCAGCATCGCCACCACGTAGTCCAGCCCCTGCGGCGCGAGCACCGCGACCCGGTCCCCCGGCCCGGCCAGCTCGCGCAGCCGTACGGCCAGCGCCCTGGCCTTGAGATCCACCCGGCCCCAGGTGAGCGTCCCGCGCGAACCGTCCCCGAGGTGGTCGACGAACGTGTACGCGGGCGACTCCGGGATCTCCCGGGCCCATCGGGCCACCTGAGCGATCAGCATGCCTGGCCCCCTCGCCGTCAGCAGGGACCTAGCAAATTACGGGAGAAGCAGGCTCGATTCTTGCCAAACGCCTGCACATTCCGCGATCGCTCTTGTCACGAGAGTGACAAGAAATAACCAGACGACAAGGGCCGAAACAGGCGGCAGAATGGTGGAGTTTGGCGCTTTTTCCAGGGGGTTCGGGCCGGTGCACAGTTATCTCAGCGATCTCGGGTTGCTCCGGGACCGCCGGTTCACCCTGCTGCTCTCGGCGCGGACGATCTCCGTTCTGGGCAGTGCCTTCGCCCCTGTCGCTCTGGCGTTCGGCATCCTCAACCTGCCCGGGGCGACCGCCTCGACCCTGTCGGCCGTGCTGACCGCCGAAGCGCTGCCCATGATCCTGTTCATGCTGGTCGGCGGCGTGATCGCGGACCGGCTGCCGCGGCAGCGGGTGATGATGGCGGGCGAGTTCCTCATGGCGGCCGGTTTTCTGGCGCTGTCGGCGATGCTGCTCACCGGCTGGACCCCGTTGCCCGCGCTGATCACGGCCGCGGCGGTCAGTGGTGTCGCCACGGCGGTCACGTTCCCCGCGCTGACCGGGATCATCCCCGAGGTCGTGCCGCGGGAGCATCTGCAGGCCGGCAACGCGCTGCTCGGCCTGGGCGCCAACGCCTCGCGCGTGGCGGGCGCGGTGCTGGGCGGCGGCACGGTGGTGCTGTTCGGCGGCGGCTGGGCGCTGGCGGTGAGCGGCGCCATGTTCGCGACGGCCGGCGTGCTGATCGCGCTGCTGCGCCTGGAGCCGGGCGAGAAGCTCGCGGGTGAGCGGCACTCGGTGCTGGCCGACCTGCGGGACGGCTGGCGGGAGTTCAGCTCGCGGCAGTGGATCTGGGTGGTGGTCGCGCAGTTCTCACTCATGGTCATGGCCATCCAGGCCGGGCACGGGGTGCTCGGCCCGCTGATGGCCAAGGAGACCCTGGGCGGGCCCGCGGCCTGGTCGGCGTTCCTGGTGGGCGAGGCGGTCGGGACGATCGTCGGCGTGATCGTGTCGATACGGGTGCGGCCACGCCGTCCGATCCTGGTGGCCGTGCTGCTGTGCCTGCCGACCTCGCTGCCGTACTTCCTGCTCGGGCTCGACGCGCCGCTCTGGGCGCTGGTGGCCGGGTCGTTCGTGCTCGGCGTGTGCTTCGACGTGTTCGGCGTGCTGTGGCAGACGACGATGCAGCGGGAGGTCCCGGCCGAGTCGCTGTCGCGGGTGAGCTCGTACGACATGCTCGGGTCGCTGATGTTCGGGCCGATCGGGCTGCTGCTGGCGGGTCCGGCGGCCGGCCTGTTCGGCACGGAGCAGGCGCTGCTCGGCTGCGGGGTCATCGTGGTGGTGGCCACGCTGGCCGCGCTGCTGTCCCCGGGCGTGCGCAACCTGCGCGCGCCCGAGCCGCTGACCCCCGTTCACGCGGACCTGAAATAGGCGTTGGCGCGGGGCTGGAACATCAGGGTCACCGCGCCGAGCACGGCCAGGACGTGCAGGATCCGGCTGCCCGCGAAGATCAGCTCCATCGTGCCCGCCCCGGCCAGGGCCTCGCCGATCGAGCCGCCCGCCAGCAGCCACTGGGCGGGCTCGATCACCAGCGACAGCGTCCCGAACACGCCGAGCGTGCCGGCCAGCGTCCAGCGTGCCCAGTTCGCGCCGCCCTTCAGTTTCAGGGCCAGGAAGATCGCCCCGGCGAACACGGCCAGCCGGAACCCGGCTCCCGGCAGCAGGTCGAGCACCGGGGTGCCCTCGTACAGCAGGCTGCCGATCATCAGCACGGCCTCGAACGCGCCGAACGCGACCGCCGACAGCCAGAGCATGGCGGCGGTGTGCACGACAGGCGGGGGCGACTGCTGCTCGGTCTTGCGCGCTGCGGTGATGGTGCTCATGGCGGGCCTCCTAGGTGCGGGGTTACCTGAGAAGTGTGCGTTGTGAGCCGGGCTCAGATCATGCCCGCCGTCCCCCGACTTCTGGTGGGGCCCGCCCTACCGGGCCAGGTACGGGCCGGCCCGGCTCGCGACCGTAGGGCTCAGACGATGATCAGCCGGACGACGACGCCCGCGCAGTTGCCCGCCACGCAGATCCGCACCGGCACCTCGGACAGGCCGGGCGCCTGGGGGACGCCGCCCACCTGCCCGTCGGGGCCGATGCTCACGCCTTTGGGCAGCTTGTCGTAGTCGGTCACGGTGAAGGTGGGGACCACGCCGGTGGGGCCGCCGTTGATGCCGATCGCGCCGGACAGCGCGGTGCCCGCCCTGCCGGGGAAGGTCAGCTCACGCGGCTCCCACGGCACGTTGCTGAGCACCACGAGCGTGAGGTCCTGCTCCCGGCACGCCTGACCGGCACAGATCTGGACGGGGGTGACGTAGGTGCCGGAGCGCTGCGGCTTGCCGTACAGGCGGCCGCCCTGGTCGACCTTGACGCCGACCGCGAGGTAGGCGGCCCGGAAGGCCACGCCCTTCGTGGTGGGCAGCAGCCACTGGCGCACCTCGATGCCCTCGGTGAGGTAGAAGGTGTCCTCCACCAGGCTCTCGCCCGCGGGTTCGAGCGGAGTTTGCCTGGCCATGGGGGTCATGGGCGCGGTGAAGGAGGGCACGGCAGGGTAGAGCGCGCACAAGGCCAGCCCGGCAAGCAGGAGAACCCACCTTTGCCGCATCGTTACCCCCCGGCGTCACTACGCCGATACGTACCCCCTCATCGGCCCACGTCACAGCGACGCGTCACTGGATAATCGGTCGCATGGCCGCTGAATCCGCTCAGACCCTCGAACGCGGGCTGCGCCTGCTCAGGCTGCTCGCCGACGGCAAGGGCGGGCGCACCCCCACCGAGCTGAGCACCGAGCTGGCGCTGAGCAGGCCCGTGGTCTACCGGCTGCTGACGACGCTGCTGAACGAGGGATTCGTGCGCAGGGACGCCGAGGGGCGGGTGCATCTCGGGTTCGGGGTGCTGGCGCTGGCGCAGGCCGTACAGCCGTTGTTGCGGGCGGCGGCGGTGCCGACGCTGCGGCGGCTGGCCGAGGAGGTGGGCGCCACCGCGCATCTGACCGTGGCCGAGGGTGACGACGGGCTGGCCGTGGCCGTCGTCGAGCCGTCGTGGACGAACATGCACGTGGCCTACCGCGAGGGCGCGCGCCATCCGCTGGCGAAGGGGGCGGCCGGGCAGGCGATCCTGGCGCTGCGCGAGGGGCGGCACGACTACTTCGTCACGGAGGGGCAGTTGCAGGAAGGGGCGCGAGGCGTCGCCGCGCCGGTCACCGGGTTGCCGTGGCTGGAGGCCTCGGTGGGGGTGGTGACGTTCGGGCCGCTGGAGGAGTCCGCCGGGCCGCGCGTCGTGGCCGCCGCCGCCGAGCTGGCCGCCGCGCTGGGTTGACATCTCCAGGTCGATAGCGGACGGTAGTTACGTATAGAGGACATAGTTGTCCGTTTATCGGACGCTATGGGTATGGTGGTCAGGAGGGGCGGATGCCGTACTACCGGGTCGTGGGAGAGGTGCCGCGTAAACGGCACGTACAGTTCAGGCGGCCGGACGGCGGCCTCTACGCGGAGGAGCTGATGGGCGAGGAGGGCTTCTCGTCCGACTCCTCGCTGCTCTACCACCGCCATCTGCCGACCGCGATCGTCAAGGCGGAGGCGGCCACGCCGGCGGTCGAGACCCGACTGGAGCCCAACCTACCGCTCTCACCCCGTCACTTCCGCACCCAGGAGCTCTCCAGCGCCGGCGACCTGGTCACGGGCCGCCAACTGCTGGCGGGCAACGGCGACGTCCGATTGTCGTACGCCACCAGCGACCGCCCCAGCGAGCTCTACCGCGACTCCATGGGCGACGAGTGCGTCTACGTCCAGCGCGGGAGGGTGCGCTTCGAGTCCACGTACGGCGTGATCGAGGCCGCCGAGGGCGACTACATCGTCATCCCGACCGGCACCATCCACCGGTGGGTGCCCGACGGGCAGGTCAACGTGCTGGCCATCGAGGCGGCCGGGCACATCAGGCCCCCCAAGCGCTACCTGTCGCAGTACGGGCAACTCCTGGAGCACGCGCCCTACTGCGAGCGCGACCTGCGCGGCCCCACCGAGCCGTTCGTGGTCGAGGGCGAGGAGGTGCCGGTGCTGGTGCGCACGCGGGGCGGCCTGACCCGGCTCGTCTACCGCAACCATCCGTTCGACGTCGTGGGCTGGGACGGCTACCTCTATCCGTTCGCGTTCAACATCAACGACTTCGAGCCGATCGTGAAGCGGACGCACGCGCCGCCGCCCGTGCACCAGACGTTCGAGGGGCCGGGGTTCGTGGTCTGCTCGTTCTGCCCGCGACCGCTGGACTACCATCCCGAGGCCGTCCCGATCCCGTACAACCATCACAACGTGGACTCCGACGAGTTCATGTTCTACGTGGGCGGCGACTACTCCGCCCGCAAGGGGTCCGGCATCGACGTGGGCTCCATCTCCCTGCATCCCGCCGGGTTCACGCACGGGCCGCAGCCCGGGGCGGTCGAGGCGGTGATCGACGCGGTCGCGCGCGGCGTCACGACGACGAGCGAGATGGCCGTCATGGTGGACACGTTCCGCCCTCTCGACCTCGGCCAGGGCGCGCTGTCCTGCGAGGACCCCGGATACGCGTGGACCTGGGCACGATGATCCTCTACACCGCACTGGTCGACGACGCGGGCCTGTTCCCGCCGACCTCCCTGCACATGGACGAGGCCCTGGCCCGGCACCGCCGGGACGCGGAGCGGGGCGAGCAGGTGCTCACCCACCGCTTCCTCTGCCCTGCCAGCCGGCTCGACCGGCTGCGCGGCCTGCCGGACCGGCCGCGCCGGATCGGGCTCATCATGGACACCGAGAAGCTGCCGGACTTCGACGACCTGCCGGTCGACTTCGTGGAGGCGCGACTGCCGCCCGACACGTCCGTCGAGGCGCTGGCCGAACGCCTGGCGCTGCCGGCCGGCGTACGCCTGTTCGCCGAGGTGATCCCCAAGAAACCGGCCATCGACGTGCCACCGGGCACGGGGCTGAAGGTCCGCTGCGGCGGCGCGACCGCCGACACGTTCCCGCCGGTCGAGCACCTTGCGCAGTTCATCAGGTTCTGCGTGGAGCACGACGTCCCGTTCAAGGCCACGGCGGGGCTGCACCACGCCGTACGCCACTTCGACCCCTCGCTCGGCGTGGACCGGCACGGCTTCCTGAACCTGCTGATGGCCGTCTGCGAGGCTGTGGACGGGCGCGATCCCGCGCCCGTGCTGCGCACGACCGACGTCGGCCACCTCGTACGCCTGGCGAACTCCGTACCGGAGGGCATCGCGAAGCGGGCGCGGCGGCTGCTGGTGAGCTACGGCTCGTGCAGCACCAGCACGCCCATCGACGACCTGCGCACGCTCGGACTGATCGAGGAGAACCCGTGACCTGGGGAGTGGACAATCTGCCCTACGGGGTCTTCTCCTGTCCCGGAGAGGCGCCCCGGGTGGGCGTACGGTACGGCGACAAGGTGCTCGACCTGGCCCGCGCACTGCACGACGAGGTGTTCGCCGCCCCCTCGCTCAACCCCTTCATGGCCAGGGGCCGCGCCGCCTGGCACGACACCAGGGCGCTGATCCAGAACAAGCTCACCGGCGACATGTCCGTCACCGAGCGGCACCTCATCCCGCTGGAGAACGTGCGCATGCGGTTGCCGTTCGAGGTGGCCGACTACGTCGACTTCTACTGCTCGATCGACCACGCGAGCAACATCGGCAAGATCTTCCGGCCCGGTTCCGAGCCGCTGCAGCCGAACTGGCGGCACCTGCCCGTCGGCTACCACGGCAGGTCGGGGACGGTCGTGGTGTCGGGCACGCCGGTCGGACGGCCCCAGGGGCAGCTCGGCGCCGGGGCGTTCGGGCCGTGCCAGAAGCTCGACATCGAGGCGGAGCTGGGGTTCGTGGTCGGGGTGCCGACCACGATGGGCTCGCCGGCCGGGGCGTTCGAGGACCACGTGTTCGGGGTGACGCTGGTCAACGACTGGAGCGCCCGCGACATCCAGGCCTGGGAGTACGTGCCCCTCGGGCCCTTCCTGGCCAAGTCGTTCGCCACCTCGGTCTCGCCGTGGGTGACACCGCTGGAGGCGCTGCCCAGGATCCCCGGGCGGGCCCAGGACCCCGAGCCGGCCGGCTATCTGCGCAGGCGGGCCGACTGGGGGCTGGACATCTCAGTGGAGATCCTGCTCAACGGGGAGACGGTGTCGCGCCCGCCGTACTCGGCCATGTACTGGACGCCGGACCAGATGCTCGCGCACATGACGGTGAACGGGGCCTCCCTGCGCACGGGTGACCTGTTCGCCAGCGGCACGATCTCGGGCCCCGATCCCGGTGAGCGCGGCTCGCTCATCGAGCTGACCTGGAACGGGAGCGACCCTCTCAAGCTGGCGGGCGGCGAGACCCGTACGTTCCTGCAGGACGGGGACACGGTGACCATCCGGGCGACCGCGGGCGGCCTGACGTTGGGGGAGGTTTCCGGAACCGTCGGATAGGTGACTCAGCGTGCTTGAAAGTTGACTCACCGCTACCCTTGGGGCACCCTTCCCTCGGAAAGCAGGAGTCACATGCGCCGTGTCGCGATGCTTTGTGTCGCTTTTCTCCTGGTCTGCGGCTGTGGCTCCTCCCCGACCGAGACCCCGGCGCCGCCCCCCGTCGTGCAGGTCTGGCCGTCGTTCGACGCCAAGCGCGCCAGGACCGACCGCGGCCTGGTCGTCAAGGCACACGGCGGCACGCTCAGCCAGGTGCTGGTCTACGAGGGCGGGGAGTCGGTGGCGGGCCG
This sequence comes from Nonomuraea sp. NPDC050643, assembly GCF_040654715.1. Taxonomy (NCBI): domain Bacteria; kingdom Bacillati; phylum Actinomycetota; class Actinomycetes; order Streptosporangiales; family Streptosporangiaceae; genus Nonomuraea; species Nonomuraea sp. NPDC050643. The sequence goes on from NZ_JBFAIM010000024.1 coordinate 101,482, forward strand.
GCTCGACGAGTCGCGCACGACGTGGCGTACCGACTGGACGCTCAAGCCCGCCGCCGAATACACGGTGACGGCCACCGCCGCCCGCGCCGGCGCGCCCGCCACGGTCGCGATGGGCCGCCTGCGCACCCGCGCGCCCGAGGAGACGTTCCAGGTGGCCGCGACCGCGCCCCTGCCCGGCGAGACCGTGGGCACCGGCATGCCGGTCATCATCGACTTCGACGCCCCCGTCGAGGACAAGGCGGCCGTCGAGCGGGCGCTGGAGGTCAGGACGGCGACCCCGGTCGAAGGCGCCTGGCGGTGGACCGGCGACACCCGGGTGATCTTCCGCACCCGCCGGTTCTGGGCGGCGAGGCAGCAGGTGACGGTGACCGCCCACCTGGCGGGCGTGCGCGCGGCCGACGGCCGCTACGGCGCCACCGACTCCACGTTCTCCTTCACCGTCGGCCGCAGGCAGACGAGCTCGATCGACACCCGGACGCACCAGATGCTCGTCCACCGAGACGGCGCGGTCGCCCAGCGCATGGCGATCAGCGCGGGCATGGCCACCACCTTCGAATACACGACGACCAGCGGCGTGCATCTGACCATGGACAAGGGAAATCCGGTCCGCATGGTCTCCCCCGGCCGCGAGAAAGGCGATCCCGGCTTCTACGACATGATGATCGACCACGCCGTGCGCATTTCCAACAGCGGCGAATACGTGCACGCGAAGAACAACGTGTGGGCGCAGGGCCGGGCAAACGTCAGTCACGGCTGCATCAATTCCCGGCCTGACCAGGCGGCCTGGTTCTACGACACCTCCCTGCGCGGCGACCCCATCACGATCACGGGCACCGGCCGTGAGCTCGAATGGGACAACGGATGGGGTTTCTGGCAGCTCTCGTGGGAGAAATGGCGGCAGGGAAGCGCCCTGGCCGAAACCGATGCCGCAGGTGGATGGGTGCCGAAGCGCTGATATCGGGATTACCGTAGAGAAGGGGAACCACACGATAGCGCAGGCCCGTTGTCCCATCAGGAGGGCCGACATGGATGAATGGATCATCTGGGTAATCCTCGCGGTAGTCCTCGGCGTGGCCGAAATATTCACGCTCACGGCTTCTCTCGGTCTCCTGGGCGCGGCCGCCCTCCTGACCGCCGCGACCGCGGCCATCGGATTGCCCGTTCCCCTGCAGTTACTCTTCTTCGCCGTCTCCTCGGCTGCGGGGCTGCTGGTGCTCAGGCCGATCGCCATGCGCCACATCACCCAGCCGCCGCTGCAGCGCTTCGGCGTGGAAGCGCTCGTCGGGAAGCCCGCGTACGTGGTCGCGGAAGTGACGGGCCGCGACGGCCGGGTACGCATCGGGGGCGAGGAATGGTCGGCGCGCGCCTATGACGAAACCCTGGTGATTCCCACGGGGGCGACCGTCGACATCATCGAGATCGAGGGCGCGACAGCCCTCGTATATCCCCGGGAGTGACCCATGGACCCGCTGTTGCTGGTCGGACTCTTCGTCATACTGTTCGCGGCGATCACGCTGCTCAAGGCCGTGCGGATCGTCCCGCAGGCCAGGGCGCGCAACGTCGAGCGCCTCGGTCGCTACCACCGCACGCTCAAGCCGGGGCTCAACTTCGTCATCCCGTACATCGACCGCGTCTATCCCATGATCGACCTTCGTGAGCAGGTCGTCTCCTTCCGCCCCCAGCCCGTCATCACCGAGGACAACCTGGTCGTCGAGATCGACACCGTCCTCTACTTCCAGGTCACCGACCCGCGGGCGGCGGCCTACGAGATCGCCAACTACATCACGGGCGTCGAGCAGCTCACCGTCACCACGCTGCGCAACGTGGTCGGCTCCATGGACCTGGAGAAGACGCTGACCTCCCGCGACACCATCAACAGCCAGCTACGCGGCGTCCTCGACGAGGCCACCGGCAAGTGGGGCCTGCGCGTCAACCGCGTCGAGATCAAGGCCATCGACCCGCCGAAGACCATCAAGGACGCGATGGAGAAGCAGATGCGGGCCGAGCGCGACAAGCGGGCCGCCATCCTGAACGCCGAGGGCCAGCGGCAGTCGCAGATCCTGACGGCCGAAGGCGACAAGCAGAGCCGCATCCTGCGGGCGGAGGGCCAGCGCACCGCGGCCATCCTGGAGGCCGAGGGCCAGTCGCGGGCCATCGACCAGGTCTTCCAGGCCGTCCACCGCAACGACCCCGACCCGAAGCTGCTGGCGTACCAGTATCTACAGGTGCTGCCGCAGCTCGCCCAGGGTGACAACAACACGTTCTGGGTCATCCCGAGCGAGGTCACCTCGGCGCTGCAGGGCGTCTCGAAGGCGTTCACGGAGGCCCTGCCCAGGTCGGCGGCGACCCGCGACGACCAGCCGCAGAGCTCGGCCGCCGAGGAGGAGGCCGCGGCTGCGGCGGAGGCCGCCGCCGAGGCCGTGGCGGACGCCCAGGACGCGGAGAGCCCCAACGGGCCGCGCCAGCTCACCCAGGGCGTCGAGGAGCCGCCGCCGTTCCCCATCGTGGACCGTGAGGCCAAGGAGGCCGAGCGCTGACCTGCCCGTGCGGGTGCCCGCCCGTCCGCGGCGGGCGCCTCACCGGGTCAGTGCGAGAGCGGGGCGTCCGTGGTGTCCACCAGTTCGCACTCGGCGATCGGGTTCCGGCCCACCGCGGCCCAGATGCCGGCGACCACCGTGCTGCTGTGCTCCGAGACGCTGAACTCCAGCACACCCGTCTGGCCCTCGCCGATCACGCGCGGGTCGATGACGAAGCCCCGCTCGCCCCCCTCCTCGACGAAGGCCGGCCCGGTCACCGGCGCGGGGAACACCGACAGCGGCGCCTCCTCGTCGGACAGGAAAGCGCTGCTTCGGGCCGCCCTCCGCGTCGATCCTGTCCCGTAAGCGCCAGGCTTCGAGGAACGTCAACGCCATGACGTCCTCGGCCGTGGACCAGTTGGCGGTCAGGCGGAAGGCATGGTTGTAGACGGCTCTGGCGAACTCGTCGAAGAGCTCGCCGAACGCCATCTGGTCCCCGTCACGAATGCGGGCGCGCAACGACATATCCACATATGTCTACTGTCCGGACGCCGCTCCCGGCTCCTTCTGCCCGTTGTCGAAGTACGCCGCCAGCCCCGCGTCCAGCCCCGGCACGTCGTACGGCATGCCGCCGTCGCGCAGCGACATCGTGGCCATGTACCCGGCCGCCACGCTCATCCGGGCCGCCACCGGCGAGGTGTCCGTCGCCCCGCCCTCCCGGACGAACCTGCGGAACTCGGCCATGATCTCCACGTCCGCGCCCCCGTGCGTCCCCTGCGCCGGCGGCACCCGGTAGGTGATGTCGCCGTCCTCCCGATACCCCGAGGGCCCGGTGTTCCAGACCTTGACCGTGTCCCCGGGCCCGTCCCCGAAGTTCTCCAGCCGCCCCTCGGTCCCGATGACCGTGTAGTTGCGCACGTAGTCGGGCGTGAAGTGGCACTGCTGGTAGGCCGCGATGACCCCGTTGTCGAGCCGCATGTTCATCACTGACACGTCCTCGACGTCCACGACGTGGTGCAGCCCGGTACGCGTGGGCGGCGGCCACTCGAACTCCTGCAGCCACCCCTCGGGCCGAGGCGTGCCCGGCTCGCGGCGCGGCAGGTCGCCGTAGAGCATGAGGTCGCCGAGCGCGTTCACGCGGGTGGTGTAGCCGCCGGCCAGCCAGTGGATCACGTCGAGGTCGTGGGCGGCCTTCTGCAGCAGCAGCCCCGTCGTACGGGTGCGGTCGGCGTGCCAGTCCTTGAAGTAGTAGTCGCCGCCGTAGGAGACGAAGTGGCGCACCCAGACGGTCTTCGGCTCGCCGATGACGCCCTTGGCGATGATGTCGCGCATCAGGCGGACCACGCCCATGTGCCGCATGTTGTGGCCCACGTACAGGCGGGTGCCGGTCCGGCGCGCGGCGCGCAGGATGTTGTCGCAGCCCTCCACCGTGATCGCGAGCGGCTTCTCCAGGTAGACGGCCTTGCCTGCCTCCAGGCAGTCGATCGCGATGCGCTCGTGCGTGTCGTCGGGCGTCATCACGATCACCGCGTCGAGGTCCGGCCGGTCGAGCAGTTCGCGGTGGTCCTCGGTGCGGAACTCCGCCTCGAACCGCCCCGCCTGGCTCTTGAGCACCGCCGGGTCGGAGTCGCACAGGGCGGTCACGACCGAGCCCCTGCCGGGCTGGTGGGCGGTGAGGGCGAGGCTCGCGCGAAGGCCGAGACCGATGACGCCGATGCGGAGGTCGTCCATTGGTGTCCTTTCTGGGGGTGTTACGAACCCATTCAATCAAGACCGTGGATCGGCGTGCTGCGTGAAGCTGAGCTGTGGGGGCACTTAAGAATCCCTCGATGGACACGTCCCGAGCTGAGCGGGCACAGTGCGTTAGGTTCGGATTGGGGGAATGAGGCCATGAAAGCGCTGGTCAAAGAGACGGCCGAGCCTGGGCTACGGCTGAAGGACGTGCCGGAGCCCGAGGTGGGGCCCGGCGAGGTGAAGATCCGGGTCCTGCGGACCGGCATCTGCGGCACCGACCTACATATTCGGAAATTTGATGATTGGGCCAGGAACACCCTGGAGCTGCCGCTGATCGTCGGGCACGAGTTCTCCGGCCACGTGGTCGAGGTGGCACCGGGCGTCGAGGACATCGCCGTCGGCGACCTCGTCAGCGGCGAGGGCCACATCGTGTGCGGCAAGTGCCGCAACTGCATGGCGGGCCGCAGGCACCTGTGCCGCAACACGGTGGGGCTGGGGGTCAACCGCGACGGCGCCTTCGCCGAATACGTCACGCTGCCCGCCTCGAACGTCTGGGTGCACCGCGTCCCCGTCCATCCCGACGTGGCCGCCATCTTCGACCCGTTCGGCAACGCCGTGCACACCGCGCTGTCCTTCCCCCTGGTCGGCGAGGACGTGCTGATCACCGGGGCGGGGCCGATCGGGCTGATGGCCGCGGCCGTGGCGACCCACGTCGGCGCGCGCAACGTGATGATCACCGACGTCAGCGACGAGCGGCTCGACCTGGCCGGCAAGCTCGGCGTCTCCCTCGCGCTCAACGTCTCCAGGTCCTCGATCGCCGAGGGCATGCGCCAGCTCCACCTGCGGGAGGGCTTCGACGTGGGGCTGGAGATGTCCGGCAACCCCGTGGCCGTGCGCGACATGATCGCGAGCATGACGCACGGCGGGAAGATCGCCATGCTCGGGCTGCCCGCCGAGGAGTTCGCCGTCGACTGGTCCACGATCGTGACCTCCATGATCACGATCAAGGGCGTCTACGGCCGGGAGATGTACGAGACCTGGTACAACATGTCCGTCCTGCTGGAGAAGGGCCTCGACCTCACCCCGGTGATCACCGACCGTTTCCCATACCACGACTTCGACGCCGCCTTCGACACGGCCGCCAGCGGCCGGACCGGCAAGGTCATCCTCGACTGGAGCGAAGCCGGGCCCGGCAGGGCGGGGAACGAGCCGACGGAGGCCGACGCGGCCACGACCATCGACAGGAGCGCCTGATGTTCACGAACGTGCGCGAGCAGCTACGCACGACGCTCGACGAGATCACCGAGGCCGGCCTGCACAAGCCGGAACGCGTGATCTCCACCCCCCAGAGCTCGCAGGTGAGCGTGGCCGGCCGCGAAGTGCTCAACTTCTGCGCCAACAACTACCTGGGCCTGGCCGACGACCCCACCGTGGTGGCGGCGGCCAAGCAGGCGCTCGACCGATGGGGGTTCGGCATGGCCTCCGTCCGCTTCATCTGCGGCACCCAGGAGGTGCACAAGGAGCTCGAGGGCCGCCTGTCGGACTTCCTCGGCATGGAGGACACCGTCCTGTACAGCTCCTGCTTCGACGCGAACGGCGGCGTCTTCGAGACCCTGCTCGACGCCCAGGACGCGGTGATCTCCGACGCGCTCAACCACGCGAGCATCATCGACGGCATCCGGCTCTGCAAGGCCCAGCGCTTCCGCTACGCCAACCGCGACATGGCCGAGCTGGAGGCCAGGCTGAAGGAGGCCTCGGAGGCGCGGCGGCGGCTCATCGTGACCGACGGCGTGTTCTCCATGGACGGCTACCTGGCGCCGCTGCGGGAGATCTGCGACCTGGCCGAACGGTACGACGCCATGGTCATGGTCGACGACTCCCACGCCGTCGGCTTCGTCGGCCCCACCGGGCGCGGCACCCCCGAGCTGCACGGCGTCACCGACCGGATCGACATCATCACCGGCACGCTGGGCAAGGCGCTCGGCGGGGCCAGCGGCGGCTACGTCTCGGCCCGTAAGGAGATCTGCGAGCTGCTGCGCCAGCGCTCCCGCCCGTACCTGTTCTCCAACTCCCTCGCCCCCGTCATCGCCTCGGCCTCGCTGCGCATCCTCGACGTGCTCGAGACCTCCGGCGAGGCGCGCGAGCGGCTGCGCGCCAACACCGCCCGCTTCCGGGAGGCGATGACCGAGGCCGGCTTCGACCTCCTGCCCGGTGAGCACCCGATCGTGCCCGTGATGATCGGCGACGCGGCCGAGGCCGGCGCGATGGCCGAGCGCCTGCTCGACCTCGGCATCTACGTGATCGGCTTCTCCTACCCGGTGGTGCCGCACGGCCAGGCCAGGATCCGGGTGCAGCTCTCCGCCGCGCACTCGCCGGAGGACGTGGACCGGGCGGTGCGGGCGTTCGTCCAAGCCAGGGGCTGAGTGGTCATGGCGCCCGGATGAGTATTCTCGCTGCGTGATAGACACGCGGCGGCTGCGTACGCTACGCGCGGTGGCCGACCACGGCACGGTCACCGCGGCGGCGGCGGCGCTGCATCTCACCCCGTCCGCCGTGTCCCAGCAGCTCGTGGCGCTGGAGCACGAGGTGGGGCACCGGCTGTTCACCCGCGACGGGCGCGGCGTGCGCCTGACGGCCGTGGGCAAGATCATGCTCAGCCACGCCAACGAGGTGCTCGCCCAGCTCGAACGGGCCGAGGCCGAGGTGGCGGCGTACACGACGGGCGAGGCCGGCGAGGTCAGCGTGGCCTGCTTCGCCACCGCGATCAGCGCCGTGCTCTCCCCCGCCATCACCGCCCTGCGCGCCTCCGCCCCCGGGCTGCGCGTCCGCGTGCTCGACGCCGAAGGCGACCACAGCCTGTCCCTGCTGCTGGACGGGCGGGCCGACCTGGCCATCACGGTCGAGTACCGCGGCGCGCCCGACGCCGCCGACCCCCGCCTGTCGCGCCGGCCCCTCTACGCCGAGCCGTTCGACCTCGTGCTCCCCCACGACCATCCCCTGGCCGGCTCGGCCACGCTGGTGTCGCTGGCCGATGAGACCTGGATCGGGCCCTACCCGGGCAACCCGGTGCACGACATGATCACGTTCGCCTGCCAGCAGGCGGGCTTCACGCCGGACCTCGTGCACTGCTCCGACGACTTCCGCGCCGTGGTCGCGCTGGTGGGCGCGGGGGCCGGGGTGGCGCTGGTGCCGCGGCTGGCGCTGCGGGACATGGCGCTGCCCGGTGTCGTCGTCCGCCGCACACCGGGTCCGGAGCGCCGCGTCTTCGCCGCCGTACGACGGGGGTCCGACGCCCAGCCCCTGCTGCGCCCGCTCCTGTCGGCGCTCCGCGAGGTCGCGGAATCGCTCGGGACCGAGTGAAACACCCCGCCTTAACCGGACATCTCCTCAAATGTGTTCGCCAATCGGAAGGAACGCCGCATGGGGCTGCCTGAGCCCGAGGAACGCTTCGAGGAGATCTACATGGCGCACTACCCCGCCATCGCCGGCTACGTCCGGCGCCGCGCCGGGTCCCCGGACGACATAGCGGACGTGATCGCGGAGACCTTCACCACGGCCTGGCGCCGCCTGGACGCCGTCCCGAAGGGCGACGAGGCCAGGCTCTGGCTGTACGGCGTCGCCCGGCGCGTGCTCGCCAACCACTTCCGCGCCGAGGAGCGCAGGATCGCCCTGGCCGTACGGCTGCGCGAGGAGATCACCGCCTGGGCCGAGCCGGTCAGCGCGCACGACTCGGCGTACCAGGCGTTCCAGCGGCTCACGGACGACGACAAGGAGCTGCTCTCCCTGGTCGCGTGGGAGGGGCTCAGCGGGCCGGAGGTCGCGAAGGTGCTCGGCTGCTCTCGGGGCGCCGCCCGGCTGCGGCTGCACCGCGCCCGCAAGCGGCTGGCCAAGGAGCTGGCCGACCTGGACCCGGAACTCGACGGCTACGGCCCGCGCGCCGTCTCACTCGCGGAGGGACAGTCATGACCCACGACATCGACCGCATCGTCTCCCGGTTCGCGGCGCCCGCCGTCCCTGGGGTCAGTGAAGGGGCCCGTGAGCTGATGCACGAGATCATCGCCGGTGACCCCGCTCCCGCCCCGGTCAGGCCCCGCAGGCGGCTCAGCCCGCGGGTGGCCGTACCGGCGGGCGCGCTCCTGGCCGCCGGCGCCGTGGGGGCCACCTGGCTGCTCCCGATGTCGGCCGCCGCGGCGCTCGACATCACGGAGGAGAACGGCTACTACGTCATCGAGATCAAGGACCTCTACGCCAACCCGAAGATCTACGAGAAGCAGCTAAGAGATTACGGGCTCGACCTCACGCTGACGGTCGTCCCCTCCACCGCCGCCTTCGAGGGCCAGGTCTTCCCCACGACACCCGACAACCGGTACCTGACCGAGATCCAGGGCATCTACCCGCCCGGCCCCTGCGACAAGCTGGACGGCTGCGCCATCGGCGTGAAGATCCCCACGAACTTCAAGGGCACCGCCGACGTCGCCGTGGGCAGGAAGGCCCGGCCGGGCGAGAAGTACCAGAGCTCCACCACGTTCTCCGCCAAGGGCGAGCCCATGCACTGCGTTCCCTACCGCGACAAACCCGTCGCCGAGGTGCGGGAGCTGCTGAAGGATCGCGGGGTGCGCGTCTCCACGTACGCGGTGCGGGATCCCGCCGCGGAGGAGGGCGTGGGCGTGCGGACATCGGTGCCCGACACCTGGTACGTCGATGGCGGCTTCCTCACGGAACCCGGCGTGGCCACCCTCGTCGCGAAGGAGAAGCCGCTTTCGCGGGAGAAGCTCGAGAAGTTCAACGAGAAGTCCGCCAAGGTCGACGGCTGTCCCGTTTCTTGATCTACGGGATAGCGTGCGGCTTATGTACCGGACGCTGCTCGGGCTGCCCGGGGTCACGGCACAGGCCGTGCTCGGGTTCCTGGCCCAGCTCACCCAGCAGGTCGCACCGGTGGGGATCGTCCTGGTCGTCCGGTACGCGAGCGGCTCGCTGGCCCTGGCCGGGCTGACGGCGGCGGCGTTCTCCCTCGGGGCCGGCATGGGCAGGCCCCTGCACGGGCGGGTCATGGACCGGCGCGGGGCCGGGCCGGTGCTGGTGTGCTGCGCCCTGGTGCACGTGGCGGCGCTGCTCGCGCTGGTCGCCTGCGCCGGGGCGAGGACGCCCGCGTGGACGCTGGTGGCGCTGGCCTGGCTGGCCGGGGCCGGACTGCCGCCGATCTCCCTCAGCATGCGGATCGAGTGGGGCCGCCGCATGGGCGGCGAGGGACGCACGACCGCCTACAGCCTCGTGTACCTGGTGCAGGAACTGGCCATGCTCACCGGGCCGCTGGTGTTCGGGCTGCTGATCGTGGTGGCCTCGTCCTCGCTGGCGCTGGGCGTGGTCGCGGTGGCGGCCGGACTCGGCACGCTGGCCTTCGCCCGGGTGGCACGGGCGGGCACGAGCGCACTCTCGCGGGGGCGGGGGCGCGTGTTCGCCGACCGGCGGATGCTCGTCCTGCTGGCCGTGGTGCTGCTGACCGGCGGGACCATGGGGGCGCTGGAGGTGGGGCTGCCCGCGCTGGCCGCCGCCCGCGACCTCCCCGCGGCGACCGGGCCGCTGGTGGCGGCCCTGTCACTCGGCGGCATCGCCGGGGCCGCCCTCTACGGCGCCCGGCGATGGAGGTCGGGGGTGCGGGCGCGGCTGACCGGGCTCATGCTGGCGATGGGGATCGTGCTGGCGCCACTGGTGCTGATCGACTCGCTGCCGGTGCTCTGGGTGGCGCTGTTCGCCGGCGGGCTGGCGCTGAACCCGGCGCTGACGACGGCGTCGCTGCTGGTGGACGAGTTCGCGCCGACCGCGCAGGCGGAGGCGTTCGGGTGGGTCTCGACGGCCATCGGTACGGGGGCCGCGCTGGGCTCCGGGGTGGCCGGGGTCGTCGGCGAACGAATCGGCCCCTCTGCCCCCTTCCTCGCCGCCGCCGCGTCCGCCCTGCTGGGGGCGGTGCTGGCGGCCGTACTGCACGGAAAGAACCCGTCTTGACCCATCCGGGCTCAGGTCCCGGCCCCGGACGGCTCACCGCCGGGCCTCAGGTCTTGGCCCGGGCCAGTTCCAGCGCCTCGGCGAAGCGGGCGTAGCGGTCGAGCTCGGCCCGCACCGGCTCGATCACCAGCTCCCGGCCCACCTGGTCGATGGCCACGCGCAGGGCCTTGGCCGTACGGCGGGCCCGTCGCCGGCCCCCGATCCAGGCCGCCAGCCGTGACAGCAGCGCGAGCAGCACGCCCGCCAGCGCACCGCCCACCAGCAGCACCGTCGGCCACGGCACCACGCCGGCGGTCGGGAGCGGCGGCTGGGGCAGGCGCAGGTAGTCCATCCCGAACAGCGCCCCCAGCCACAACGCACCGGCCAGCAGCGCGCCGAACACCAGCCACTGCAGCAGGTTGACCGCCCGCCACCACCTGGGCCTCCTGGTGGCGCCGACGGAGGTCGTGGCCACCACCCGGTCCACCGCGTCCGCCAGCTCGCGAGCCCGATCCCTGGCCGCCTGCCGCACCGCCACCGCCCACGGCCCCGGCGTCCCTGCCGCGGCCACCTCACCGACGTCCCTGACCGCCGTCTCGACCTGCGCCCGCTGCACGGCCGACGCCGCCGGAACCGATGTTCGCCCCACGATCTCCCCGCCCGGCCCGCCCCCGAGGCGCAGCCTGCGGAGCGGATCGGGCCGGAACCTCCTGAGCCACCGCGTGATCGGCCACCCGGTGGCGACCACGGCGCGATGCCGATGCCCCTTGGCCACGGCCTCCACGACGAGCGGCACCCCGGCCGCCACGGACAGCGCCCCGGTGAGCGCCTTGCCCGCCCCCGCGACCCGCTTGGCCTCGTCACCCGCCGGCGGCCTCGTGTCCACCCCGCCACTCGCAGGGCCACTCGCTGGGCCGCTCACCGGGCCGTTCACCGGGCTCTTCACCGCGACGTTCACCGCGTGGCCCACCAGGTTGCCCGCCCCGTCGCCCGCCCCGTCGCCCGCCCTGTCGCCCACCGCGTGGCCCGCCGCAGCGCCCGCCGCGCCGTCCACCCCGTCCGGCCGTGCGGGGCCCGCGCCTGCCAGGTGGTCGGCGGCGGTGGTGATGTCGGCGGCCAGGCGGGCCGACCACGACTTGCGCTCGGAGACGCGGTCGCCGAGCAGCGAGCGCAGCTCGCCCATGCCCTGCCCGGTACGGGCCGAGACCGCCAGCACCGGCACACCCGTCAGGCCGTCCTCGTCCAGCAGGCGGCGCAGATCGCGCAGGCACCGCTCGACCGCCTGGGGCGGGAGCCGGTCCACCTGGTTGAGCACCACCAGCATGACGTCCCCGTGCTCGGCCAGTGGCCGCAGGTAGCGCTCGTGGAGCGCGCCGTCGGCGTATTTCTGCGGGTCCACCACCCAGACCAGCAGGTCCACCTGCTCCACCAGGCGGTCCACCTCGAGGCGGTGCGAGAGGCGGATGGAGTCGTGGTCAGGGAGGTCGAGCAGGACGAGCCCGGACAGGTCGGAGTCGGGGGTGGTGGAGTGGCGCCGGGGGACGTCCAGCCAGTCCAGCAGCGGGCCCGCGCCGTCACCGTCCCAGAGCGCGGCCTGGGCGGCGGAGGTCGTGGGCCTGGTGACGCCCACGGCCGCCAGGTCCTCCCCGGCCAGGGCGTTGTAGAGGGAGGACTTCCCGCTGCCGGTGGCTCCCGCGAGCGCGGCCACGGTGTGGTCGATGGACAGGTCGCGGCGTACGCCCGCCCGTTCGGCGATCGTCCGCGCCTCGGTCACCGCCCGCTCCGACAGCCGGCCCTCGCCCAGGGCGGCCGCCTCCAGCAGCGCGGCCAGCCGCGACTCGAGCGACGGCCCCTCCTTACGGCGCAGCAGCTTCACGACCTCTCCTCCGGACCGATCACCGGGGGCCGCAACTCGGCCGTCTTGGCGGACTCCCCGGCTGCCGGGAGTTCGGCGCGGTGCTCGTGGATGCGGCGGCCCGCCTTACGCAGGGCGTCCGCCGTCCCCTTCGGGGGTTCCACCGACTCCAGCCGCGCCGTGAACCGGGCGGCCTCCTCCTCCAGCAGGATCCGCACCCGTTCGCGCAGATCCTCCCGGGCCCGCACGGTCAGCGAGCGCACCGCCTGATCCCCGAACACGGCCTCAAGCAGCTTCTGCGACAGCACGCTCGTCCCGCCCGCGATCCCCACCTCGATCCCGGTCAGCCCGCCGGTAGAGGCGAACACGGCCAGCATGAGCAGCAACCCGGCCCCGTTGACCCCGAACGAGGCCACCCTCGCCGTGGTACGCCGCTCGGCTCCCTCCTCCCGCACCAGGTCCAGGACGTATTCCTGCCACCCCCGCACCGCCGCCTCGGCTCGTTTGCCGAGGTCGGGCGAGGCCCGGCCGAGACGGGCGGACTCGACGGCGCCGAGCCGTTCGAGCACCCCCGGGCCGCCGGGCGCGGCCGACCAGCCGTCCAGGGCGCGCTCGGCGGAGCCGTCCGCGGCGCCCCTGATCAGGGCCTCCACGCCGCTCTCCAGGGCGTCCCTGAGCTGGACCTCCGGCACCCGCCCGGTGAAGAAGCCCACGACGCGGTCACGCAGCCAGCCGACCCGGCTCTCCAGGGAGCGCATGAGGTCGCCGGTGCCGATGAAGTCCTGCCAGCGGGCCAGCACCTCGCCCCGCAGCAGCGACCCGTCGCGCATGCCCTCGTCGAAGTCGGCCATCCCGCCCGCGTACGCCCCGGACACGATCGAGCGCAGCCCGTCGAAGGCGTCCTGCTGGCGTTCGACGGCCGTGGCCAGCGAGGGCACGCGCGTGGTCAGGCTGTCGAGGGCTCCCGACAGCGTCTGGCGTACGACGCGGGAGCGCTCGGCGGCGTCGTCGGCCAGCCCGGCGAGCCAGGCGGAGATGGGCTCGACGTAGGCGGCGGGCAGGCGGGCCTTCTCGTCGGGGAGCGCGGCCTCGGGGACGGTGAACAGGCGGGTGCCGTCGAGACCGTTCTCGGTGAGCAGGCGGGACAGGTCGCGTGAGACGGGCTCGACGGCCTCCTGCGACACCCGGTCGAGGACGACGGCCAGCGCCGTGCTGCGCTCGCGGGCCGAGCGCAGGAAGCTCCAGGGCACCTCGTCGGCGTAGCGGGCGGCGGTCGTGACGAACAGCCACAGGTCGGCCGCCGCCAGGAGCTGGGCGGCGAGCTCCCTGTTCGCGGTGACGACCGAGTCGATGTCGGGCGCGTCGAGCAGCGCCAGCCCCGGGCCGAGGGAGGCGGAGGTGACCACGCGCAGCGCCCCGGGGCCGTCGCCGGTGGCGCGGGACAGGCCGGGCAGCACGTTCTGGCCCATGAACCAGGAGCGGTCGGCGGGGCTGACCACGAGCGTGGGCACCAGCGTGGTGGGGCGCAGCACCCCCGGCTCGGCCACGTCGGCCCCGACCAGCGAGTTGACCAGCGTGGACTTGCCCGCGCCGGTGGAGCCGCCGACGACGGCGAGCAGCGGCGCGTCGATGGCGCGCAGCCTGGGCAGCAGGTAGTCGTCGAGCTGCCCGGTCAGCTCTCGCAGCGCCCGCCGGTCGGCCGCCGCCTCTCCGACGGCCAGCGGGAACAGCTCCCGGTCCAGCGGCCGGCGCAGGGTCTCCAGCGCGCCCAGCAGATCCATACCACCCAAGCTACCCAGCGACCCGCCGCCTAGCCCGGCCTCGCCACACGTGATCCCTCGATCCCGGGTGGACCGGTCTCACCGGGTCACCCCGCGGGCGGCTCCCTGAGGACGTAGCCGACGCTGCGCAGGGTGTGGATGAGCCGCGGCTCGACGTCGTCCACCTTGCGCCTGAGGTAGGAGACGTACGACTCCACCACCCCGGCGTCGCCGCCGAAGTCGTAGTTCCACACGTGGTCGAGGATCTGCGCCTTCGACAGCACGCGGCCGGCGTTGACCATGAAGTAGTGCAGCAGCTTGAACTCGGTCGGCGACAGCCGTACCTGCCGGCCACCGCGCCACACCTCGCGCGCGTCCTCGTCCAGCTCCAGGTCGGCCACCTTCAGCTTGCTGACGGGCGCGGCCTCCCCGCGCGTACGCCGCAGCACCGCCCGGATCCTGGCCTGCACCTCCTCCAGGCTGAACGGCTTGGTCACGTAGTCGTCCCCGACCCGCAGCCCCGCGATCTTGTCCTCGGTGGCGTCGCGAGCGGTCAGGAACAGCACGGGCGCGTCGATCCGCCTGGCCACCTCGAACCCGTCCAGGTCGGGCAGCATCACGTCGAGCACCACCAGGTCGGGCGAGGCGCGGACGGCCACCTCGACGGCCTCCTCGCCGTCGGCGGCGGTCAGCACCTCGAACCCGGAGAAGCGCAGGCTGGCGGAGAGCAGATCCCTGATGCTGGGCTCGTCGTCCACCACCATGATCAGCGCCTCGGGTTTCGTCACCTACTTAGAGTGACGCAGCCACCTGAGGGTTAGCTGAAGGGTCACTCCAAGGCGAGTGGGAGTTCCACACGGAAGGTGGAACCGCCCTCGGACGAGCTGTCCACGGTGACCGTGCCGCCGTGGGCGCGTACGAGGGCCTGCACGATCGCCAGGCCGAGCCCACTGCCCCTGTCCTCGGCCGAGCGGCGCCGGGACCTGGCCGAGTCGGCCCGGTAGAAGCGCTCGAAGACGTGCTCGACCTGCTCGGGGGTGAGGCCGGGGCCGTGGTCGACGACTTCGAGGAACAGCTTGTCGGTGCCCGCCCCGACCCGCACGATGATCGGGGAGCCGGCCTCGGTGTGGACGATCGCGTTGGTGACGAGGTTGCTGATGACCTGGCGCAGGCGTACCTCGTCGCCGGAGACGATCAGCGCCGCGCCGCCGACCACGTCGAGCTTGATCAGCCGGTCGGGGGCGAGGATCCGGGCATCCTGTACGGCGTCCGCCGCCAGCGCCAGCATGTCCACCGGCCGCATCTGCAGCGGCCGCTGCTGGTCCACCCTGGCCAGCAGGAGCAGGTCGTCCACCAGCAGGCTCATCCGCCCGGCGGCCTTCTCCACGCGCTGCATCAGCTCGACGGGGTCGGCTCCTGGGTTCTGCCTGGCGTACTCGGCGAAGCCGCGGATCGAGGTCAGCGGCGTACGCAGCTCGTGCGAGGCGTCGCCGACGAACTGGCGCATCCGGTCCTCGGAGCGGCGGGCCGCCGCCTCGGAGCGCGACCTGGCGGTGAACGCGGTCTCGATCTGGGCCAGCATCCCGTTCAGCGACTTGGCCAGGCCGCCCACCTCGGTACGGGGGTCGCCGTCCGGCACCCTGCGGCCCAGGTCGCCGGCGGCGATGGCCTCGGCCGTACGCTCGATCTGGCCGAGCGGCCGCATGCTGCGCCGCACGATCGTGATGCCCACCACCGCCAGGATGAGCAGGATGCCGCCACCGCCCAGCAGCTCGATCAGCACGAGCCGCCGGGTGATCGCGTCGACCTCCTCCAGGTCCACCGCGACGACGAGCGTGCGCCGCTGGACCTCGTGCTCCAGCACGCGCCACTCGCCGCCGCCGTGCAGGGCGGGCGCGGTGTAGGGGTCGCCGCCCGGCGACGGCGCCAGCACGGGCTTGGACTTCTGGTCCACGTCGCGGTCGATCAGCATCGGCTCGAAGTCGCCGCCGGGCTCCCTGACCAGGGCGATCGCGTCGGACTCGATGAGGATCGGCCGGTCGGCGGTCTCCCTGTCCTTCCGCCAGTCGCTCCTGACCTTCTTGTCCATGCGCGCGGCGAGCAGCGTGAGCTGGCTGTCCACGCGGTCGATGAGATAGCCGTGCAGCACCGAGACGCTCACCAGGCCGATGAAGGTCAGGCCGAAGCCGAGCAGCGCCAGCATCGACGCGATGAGCTTGATTCTCAGCGGCAGGCCGCGCATTAGGGACTCGGTGGCAATCTCAGGACGTATCCCACCCCTCGCAGGGTGTGGATGAGTCGCGGGCTGCGGTTGTCGATCTTCCGGCGGAGCACGGACACGTACGACTCCACGATCCCCACCTCGCCCCGGAAGTCGTAGTCCCACACGTGGTCGAGGATCTGCGGCTTGGACAGGACGCGGCCGGCGTTCGTCATGAAGTACCGCAGGAGCTTGAACTCGGTCGGCGACAGCGCCACGGCGTTGCCCCCGCGCCACACCTCGTGGCTCTCCTCGTCCAGCTCGATGTCGGCGAACGTCAGCCGCGGCGGCGCCGCCTGCGACTCCCCGCTCGTACGGCGCAGCACGGCGTGGATCCTGGCGACCACCTCCTCCAGGCTGAACGGCTTGGTCACGTAGTCGTCGCCGCCGATCGTCAGCCCGCGGATCTTGTCCTCGGTCTCGTCACGGGCGGTCAGGAACACCACCGGTGTGTGCAGCCCGCCGCCGCGCAGCCGCCTGACGATCTCGAATCCGTCCAGGTCGGGCAGCATGACGTCGAGTACGACGAGGTCGGGGCGGTGTCGTTGCACGGCGGCCACGGCGTCGAGGCCGCTCTTCGCCGTGGTCACGTCGAAACCCGCGAACCTCAGGCTCGCGGCGAGGAGTTCGAGGATGTTCGGATCGTCCTCGACTATCAGCAGGCGTGATTCCATCACAGACAAGGATGCCCTCATCAGACGAGTGCTGGGACAATTCCGGCAATATGCCGGGCAATTGCCAGACTTGAGGTGGCGGCGGGTGAAGGCGCGTTGCGAACAAGGACGACCTTGCCGTGCACGTCCACCACGAAGTCGTCGACCAGCCGCCCGTCCCTGGCGACGGCCTGCGCGCGAACGCCGCCCGGGGCCCGTTCGAGGTCAGCGGCGGCGAGCTCGGGGACATAACGTCGGGCGCCGTGCAGAAACGCGCTTTTGACGAGCGATCCGTAGACTTCTTTGAGCCCGGTACGCCAGTGCGTACGTGCCATCCGCAAGGTCCCCGGCCAGCCAAGAATTTGCCGGACATTACGAAAATTCGACCTTCTGTAGCCTTCGTACGCCAGCGCGAGCACCGCGTTCGGCCCCACCAGCACGTCATCGCCGAGCTGTCGCGTCAGGTGCACGCCCAGGAACGGGTAGCGGGGGTCGGGCACCGGATAGATCAGCCCCCGTACCAGGTCCCTGGCGGCGCCCTTGAGCGCGTAGAACTCCCCTCTGAACGGGACGATCCGCACCTCGCCCGGCGCCCCGGCCATCCGGGCCACCGCGTCCGTGCTCAGCCCGCCGCACACCACCAGGCGGTCGAAGGTGTACCTGCGCTTCCCGGCCAGCACCTCCACGCCGCCTGGGCGCTCCCTGATGGCCCTGACCGGGTGCGAGAGGCGTACGGACCCGCCCATGCCCGACACGTCGAGCGCGAGCCGCCGCGCGACGGCCGGGAAGTCGCAGATCGCGGTGTGGGGCGAGTGGATCGCGCCCACACCGACCGCGTGCGGCTCGATCTCGCGCAGGGCCAGCCCGTCCAGCTCGGCGATGCCCGGCACCCCGTTGGCGCGGGCCCGCTCGGCCAGCGCGCGCAGCAGCGGCCGCTCGGCGCGCGTACTCGCCACGACCAGCTTGCCCACCTCGCGGTAGGGCAGCTCGTGCGCCGCGCAGTACTCCTTGAGCAGCGCCACCCCCTCGCGGCACAGCCTGGCCTTGAGCGAGCCGGGCGGGTAGTAGATGCCCGCGTGCACGACGCCGCTGTTGTGGCCGGTCTGGTGGGCGCCGACGCGGCCCTCCTTCTCCAGCACGGTCACCTCGGCCCCTCTGACAGAGGCCAGCTCACGCGCCACCGCGAGCCCGACGATGCCCGCGCCCACGACCCCGATCTTTTCCGTCACATGCTGATTTTCCGACTTACCGGCCGTCCCCGCCATATCCGGGCGAATCGAACATGAGTACGATGACCTCATGTACGTCCCACCGGAATGGCCGGCCGAGGTCCGGCCGCCGAGCGTCCCCGACTGGGAGACCTCGGCCGTGGCCTGGCTGCTCGACGCGGTGCCGCCGGACTACCGGGCGTACGAGGTGCTCAGACGGCATCCGGTGGCGCTGGCCAGCATGGCCAGGCACCACGTCGGCTCGGCCATCCAGGCCGCGCGGGCGGGCTACCGGGCGGCGGCGGTCGACCTCAAGGGCCACCTGCCGCCGCACGCCATCGAGGCGGTCCTCGACACCTATCGGGAGGAGGGGCCGCGCCTGGTGCGCCTGTCCCGCTCGATCGAGGTGGTCGAGCGGGCTCTCCGCGGCGACATGCTGACCTTCCGCTGATCTTCTCCAGGCTTTTCCTTTACGGCTCCGCCCGGTGGGCCCCACCCGCCGACCCGCGTGACCGCCCCTCCAGGAAAACGCTCCTCCGCCTCACCACCACCTCACCGCAACGACCCACGGTCACCAACACCTTCGCCAGCACGACTACCGACAGCACCAGCACCCCGGACATATCGACGCGTCAGCCCGTCAGCGCGTGCGCCGGGCCAGGAACGTGATCACGCCCGTGGCCGTCACCGCCGCCGCCAGCCAGATGAGAACGTCCTTGGCCGTCAGCCCACCATCACCGGACTCCGCCGCCTGCGCCGACGGGCTCGACTCCTCCTTCTCCTCACCCCTGACCGGGCTGGGCGTGGCGGTGACCGGCCGGCCGGCGGCCGGGATCGGCACCCGGTAGACCGGGCTGCGCGGCCCCTCCGTCCCCGTGAGCAGGGCCTTGCCGTCCGGCGTGTACGCGATCGACTCCGCCTGCTTCAACTCCGGCATCGACACCTTGGCGATCGTCTCCCCCGACGGCCGGAACAGGGTGGCCGAGAAGTACGTCCGGACGACGTAGGACGAGCCGTCGGGCGCGTAGGCGGCGTCCGTGGCCATGATGGGCGCGCCGGCGACCTTGCGCAGCACGTTGACCCGGTCGGTACGCAGCTTCGCGGGCGCCGCGTAGACCGACCCGGCGAACTCCTTGGACACCACGTAGAGGCGCCCGGTCTTCGGGTTGATCATGAGGCCTTCGGCGTTGCGGCCGCCGTCGGCGTACCGGAAGCGGTAGCGGGTCGCGGGCAGCGCCGCGTTCGTGAGCGTCCGCGGCTCCATCACCTTGTAGACGGAGATGTTCGGCCAGGCCCCGTCCAGATTGTCGCCGATGTCGGCGAACCACAGCACTCCGCGCCCCGTCGCCGGGTCCTTGGTGGCCGCCATGGCCTCCCAGTCACGCGCCTGCGCCCCACGGACCTGGAACGTGGCCCGCGTCCGGCCCTGCCCGTCGACCGCGTAGAAGGTCGGCGCGGCGGAGCTGTCGTTGTGCGTGTAGTAGACGCCCTCGTGCGTCGGTGACACGGCCAGCCCGCTCGATTCGGTGATCGCCGGGTCCTTGAAGGTGAAGAGCTTCTCCATCCCGTCATCGGCCGCCGCGTAGGCGGGCGCGACGGCCGAAAGACAGATCGCCGCCACGACTGCGAGCACCCTGATCACGACATCCCCCACGCCGCCATCATGCCCCACGCACCGCCCGCGCAGTCCGACCTGCCATTTCGGTCTAGGCATGCGAACGACCGAAGACGAGCGGACGCCAGGAAAGACACGAAGACCTTCAAGACAACGTGCCCCTCACCGGCCCGACCGACGCCCCGCCCCCGGCTGTCGCTAGCGGGTGGCGACGGCCACGACCAGCCTGGCGCTGTGGCGGTGGAAGCCGGTGCCCTGCAGCACCACCAGAAGTGCGTTGGCCACCGCCATGGCCACCCACAGCCCGGTGATCCCCCACGTCCTGGCCACGGGTACGGCCGCCGGCACCAGCAGCCCGTACCCGATCACGAAGTACACCAGGATCGACCCGGAGCGCTTGAGCGCGGTGAGGCCGATCCCCTGCACCGCCTGGGCCGCGTCGAGCGCCGACGCCAGCAACATCAGCGGCAGCAGCCCGAGCACCCGCTCACGCACCGCCACATCGTCGCTGAACATCACCGGCAACCGCGCTCGCCGGGTTGAGCACGGCGGTCATGACCGCGAACGCGGCGAGGGTGACCGTGTCATGCCTACCGGGCACCGACGTGACCACCAGCGCGCCGATCATGCCCATGACCATGGCGAAGAAGAGCGGCACGGCGGCACGGAGCAGGGCGATCACAAGGGGCGAGACCTCGGTGGCGCGGCCTCCACTTCACCCGAGATCATCAACAGAGTGTATGGCCTGGAGTGCACTCCAGGTCTTTAGGGTTGGGTCATGGACTATGTCAACCTCGGACGCAGCGGTCTCCAGGTGAGCCCGCTCTGCCTCGGCACCATGAACTTCGGCCCGCGGACCTCGGAGGAAGACTCCTTCGCGATCATGGACCGGGCTCATGAGCTCGGGTTGAACTTCTTCGACTCCGCGAACACCTATGGCGGGAAGAAAGGCGAGGGCGTCACCGAGAGCATCCTCGGCCGGTGGTTCGCCCAGGGCGGCGGGCGCCGGGAGAAGACGGTCATCGCGACCAAGCTCTATGGCGACATGGGCGACTGGCCCAACGAGAAGAGGCTGTCGGCGCTCAACATCCGCAGGGCCTGCGACGCCTCGCTGAAGCGCCTGCAGACCGACTACATCGACATCTACCAGGCCCACCACATCGACCGGAACACCCCGTTCGAGGAGTTCTGGGAGGCCATGGAGGTCCTGCGCCAGCAGGGCAAGATCATCTACGTGGGCTCGTCCAACTTCGCGGGCTGGCACATCGCCAAGGCCCAGGAGATCGCGGCCCGGCGCAACTTCACCGGCCTCGTCAGCGAGCAGTCCCACTACAACCTCCTCACGCGCGCGCCGGAGCTCGAGGTGCTGCCCGCGTGCGAGGACTACGGCCTCGGCGTGATCCCGTGGAGCCCGCTGGCGGGCGGCCTGCTGGGCGGCGTGCTCCGCAAGCTGGACAAGGGCCGCTCGGGCGCCGAGCACATGCTCAAGCAGCTCGAAAAGCACCGCGACCAGATCGAGCAGTACGAGAAGCTCTGCGACGAGCTGGGCGAGGACCCGGCGAACGTGGCCCTGGCCTGGCTGCTCAAGCAGCGGGCGGTCGCCGCCCCGATCATCGGCCCGCGCACCATGGAGCAGCTCGAAGGCAGCCTGCGCGCCCTGGAGATCAACCTCGACAAGGCCGCCCTGACGCGCCTCAACGAAATCTTCCCCGGCCACCGCACCGCCCCGGAAGACTACGCCTGGTAAACCCACCGCCGCCCCCGCTCCAAGAGCGGCGGGCGGCATCCGGGGCGCGGCCCAGCCATCCCCGCTCGACCCTTCAGGGACGCGACGCAAAGCCCTCGTTGGCCTACCCAGGGGTGCGGCCCAACGCCGCCCAACTTGCTCCCCCGAGGCGCGGCCCAGCGGCCCTGAACAGCCGCTCCCGGGGCGCGTCACACCGGCCACCACTCGTTCCTCCCCGACGTGCAGTGCACGGCGCCCCCAGGCTCCGAGCACCGGCAATGTGAAGGAACCTCCAAAGGACCTGCGCTGAAACGCGGTCGATGAGGGGATCATGGGGAAAGCGTGGCGTGACCGCGGACGGGGTCAGGTCAGCAGGGCGCCGACGACGACGATCAGCAGCAGCAGGCCGAGCACGACGGGCAGCAGCCAGGAGCGAGGACGATCCACGCCCAGGAGCCTAGCCCCGCTCAGCGGGTGCGAGCGCCCATTCCGCGAGTGACTCGTACCTCACCTGGGCCCCGGTGTGACTGCGGACGAGCCGGACCCGCTCCGCCCGCCACGACGACCCGCTGAACCCGGACAACGACTCCACCAGCGGACGCAGATCCGTCTCCGCCTTGGCTCGGGCCAGCGTCAGATGCGGATGGAACCGCTTCTCGTCCGTCTGCGTGGCCCCGGCCCGGCGGGCGCCGGCCTTGACGGAGTCGGCGAGCCGGACCATGGAGTCACCCGTGACCCCCGCCCAGAAGACCCGGGCCCGCCGCGCGGACGAGAAGGCCCCGAACCCCTCGAAGGCCAGCGTCAGCGCCGAGTGCCGCCCCACGGCCCGCGCCAGGCGCGTTTCCAGCTCCGGCAGTACCTGTTCGGGCACCTCTCCGAAGAACGCCAGCGTGATGTGCCACGTGGCCCGGTCGGGCCAGCGCAGCCCCGGCACCTGCCCGACGTGCGGCGCGATCGCGGCCGAGATCTCGTCCAGCACGTCGTCGGGCGGCACCAGGGCCGCGAAAAGCCTCATGCCCACCCATTGTCATCGACTCATGCCACCGCGAGGGCGGGTTTGGCCACGCGCGAACTGATCAGGCGCGTCATGAGCACCGCCAGCCCCGTGCCGGCCAGGACCAGCGCCCCGGACAGGACCACGCCCATCCTGGGCCCGCCCAGCTCGGACAGCCACCCGATCAGCGGCGCGCCGATCGGCGCGCCACCGGTGAACACCAGCATGTAGATCCCCATGACCCGGCCGCGCATGGCGGGAGAGGTGGCGATCTGTACGCTCGCGTTGGCGGCGGTGTTGATCGTGATCAGCGCGATCCCGGTCGGGATCAGCAGCACCAGGTACGCGGGATAGAACGGCGCCAGCCCGGTCGCGATCTGGAACAGCCCGAACCCGATCGCCCCCGCGAACAGCACCTTCTTCGTCAGCCGGGCCCGCCGCGCCGCGAGCAGCGCCCCACCGAGCGCCCCCACCGCGAACATGCTGGACGCCAGCCCGAACGAGGACGCCCCCGCCTTGAACTCCTCGGCCGCCATGAGCGCGATCGACATCGAGAACGACTGGGAGAACATCGACACGAACCCGATGAGCAGCACCGGCATGAGCAGCTCTTCGCGCTGGATCACATACCGCAGCCCTTCGCGAAGCTGCCCCTTGGCGCGTGGGACGGGCGCGGAGGGGTTGAGTTCGGCCTTGCGCATGAAGACCAGGCTGGAGATGACACCGCCGAAGGTCAGCGCGTTGATCAGGAAGATCGGCCCCGTCCCGCCGAGCACGTAGATCAGCACACCGGCGAGCGCCGGGCCGACCACGCGGGCGAGGTTGAAGATGGAGCTGTTGAGCGCGATCGCGTTGGGCAGGTCCTGGCGGCCGACCATCTCGACCACGAACGCCTGCCGGGTCGGCACCTCGACGCACGAGATCATGCCGAGCAGGAACGCCATCACGAACACGTGCCAGACCTGGGCCGAACCGGTCATGGTGAGCACGCCGATGGTGAGCGCGAGCCCGGCCATCATGGTCTGCGCGGCGATGAGGATGGGCCGCTTGGGGTAGCGGTCGGCGAGCACGCCGCCGAACATCCCGAACAGCAGCATCGGCAGGAACTGCAGCGCGGTGGCCAGGCCGAGCGCCGCCGCGCCGCCCCCGGTGTCCCGGGTCAGATCGAGCACCAGCCAGTCCTGGGCGGTGCGCTGCAGCCAGGTGCCGACGTTGGAGACGGTGCCCCCGGCTGCGAAGATGCGATAGTTGTGAACCCTGAGTGACCGGAACATCCCGGTCTTGGGTTCTTCAGGCTCTAGATCTTGCTGAGCTTCTCCAGGATCGGCGCCGCCTGCCTGAGGATCGACCGCTCCTCCGGCGAAAGCTCCTTCAGCCGCTGGGTCAGCCACGCTTCCTTGCGGCGTCGCTCCTCCTTCAGCAGCTTCTCGGCGGCCTCGGTCACGGTCACGCTCACCTGGCGCCGGTCGGTCGGATGCGGGCTGCGGGAGACCAGGCCGCGTTCCTCGAGTGCGGCGATCACGCGGGTCATCGAGGGAGGTTGCACCTTCTCGAGCTCGGCCAATTCGCCGGGGGTTATCCCGGAATGCCGTTCCACCGCGGCGAGCGTCGCGAACTGTGTGGGCGTCAGCGAGTGCGCCGCCGCCTGTCGTCGGAGGCGCCTGGTCAGCCTTGCCAAGGAGACGCGCAGGACTGAAGCCAGGCCTGCGTCGCTGCGCAGGTCCATCTTGGGCTGGGGTTTGGTTAGCATGAGTCATTACCTTCGCTAACTATACGGCATGGCAAGATATTTCCCTACATAACGTTCGTCTGATGCAGTGATACCTCGAAGCCGCCCCGCCTGCGCGGAACGGCTTCGACGTGCGTACTCGTATGTGCTCGTGGTGCTCGTGGTGCTCGTGGGTGGTCGGGGGTGCTCAGACTCCGAACAGCGCCCTGATCGGCCCGATCGCGAAGTAGAGCGCGAACAGGACGGCCACGCCCCACAGGAGTGGGTGGATCTCCCGCGCCTTGCCGCTGACCACCTTGATCAGCACGTAGCTGATGAAGCCGGCGCCGATTCCGTTGGAGATCGAGTAGGTGAACGGCATGATCACCACGGTGAGGAAGGCCGGGATGGCGATCTCGTAGTCGTTCCACTCGATGTCGCGGATGGCGGTCATCATCATAAAGCCGACCAGGACCAGCGCGGGAGCGGCGGCCTCGTACGGCACGATCGTGACCAGCGGCGCGAAGAAGATGGCCACCAGGAACAGCGCCCCCGTGACCACGCTGGCCAAGCCCGTGCGAGCGCCCTCGCCGACCCCCGCCGCCGACTCGATGTAGGTGGTGTTCGAGGAGACCGAGCCCGCGCCGCCCACCGCCGCGCCGATCGAGTCGACGAGCAGGATCTGCTTGGTACGCGGCAGCGTCCCGTCCTCCTGCACCAGATCGGCCTGGCGTCCGACGCCCACGATGGTGCCCATGGTGTCGAAGAAGTCCGTGATGAGCAGGGTGAACACGAACAGCGCGGCCAGCAGCACGTCCACGCGTACGAAGCCGCCGAACGGGTTGAACTCGGCGAACAGCGTGAGCGGGTTGTGGAAGCCGAAGATCTGGTCGGGGACGACGGGCTGGTTGAGCCGCCAGCCGTAGGGGTCGTCCGGCACGGACGGGCCGAGCTTGGCGATCGCCTCGACGATGATGGCCAGGATCGTGGTGCCCACGATGCCGATGAGGATGGCGCCCTTGACCTTCCGCGCCACCATCGCGGCCGTGGCGAGCAGCCCGACGATGAACACGAAGATCGGCCACGAGGTGAGGGCGCCACCGATGCCCAGTTCCAGGGGCGTGCCGGCGGCCTTGCGCACGAAGCCGGCGTCCACGAACCCGATCAGCGCGATGAACAGGCCGATGCCCACGCTGATGGCCGTCTTGAGCTGGGAGGGAATGGCGTGGAAGACCGCCGTCCTGAGCCCCGTCATCACCAGGACGGCGATGATGACGCCCTCGAGGAAGACCAGCCCCATGGCCTCTTCCCAGGTCATCACGGTGGCGATCTGGAAGGTGACGAAGGCGTTCAGGCCGAGCCCGGCCGCCATCGCGAAGGGCACCTTGCCGACGACCCCCATGAGGATCGTCAACACGCCCGCCACGAAGGCCGTGCCGGCGGCGACGAGCGCCACGTTGGGCGTCGTGCCGTCGCCGATGAACTGGCCCTCCACGTCCTTGCCGCTGGTCAGGATCAGCGGGTTCAGCACGACGATGTAGGCCATGGTGAAGAAGGTGGCGATGCCGCCCCGTACTTCACGGGAGACTGTCGAACCTCGTGCGGAGATTGCGAAGAAACGATCTATTGCGTTACGTGTGTCGCTCACGACGCGAACAGTGACAGTCGTCATGAGCTGCGAAAAGAGCCGGTGATGAGATCGAGACCGGATTGGAAGCTAGGCTGGACAACGTGAAGCAGGAATGGCATCCCGATCCGGAGCCGATCAAGACCAATGACACCGCCGCCGTGGCCGTCGGCACGGGGGTGTGGGCCGTCGCGCTGGTCATCCTGTTGATCTTCCGCCCGGCCCCGGAGAACACGTGGTGGATCTGGACCTGCCTGACCGGGGTGGGCTTCGGCTTCTTCGGCATGTGGTTCGTCCGGCGGCCCCGGCGCGGCTGACCGGCATATCAGTCCGGAGCTGACATTCGTCATCTCTGGCTGTTCGCCGAAGTCATCCGGAAGTGGTGTTTGCGCCCACTACATCGGCATACGCCCGCTAAATCATGCTTGTACGCATGAAGAAGCCCATAGTGACCCTGCTCCTTGGCGCGGCCGTACTCACCGCCTGTGGCACCACCGGGCAGCCTGCGGCGAAGAACACGGCGGCGCCCGCCGCGAAGAGCACAGGGACGATCACCTGGAGCCCCTGCACCGACTTGACCACCCCCGACGGCAAGCCCGCCACCCCCGGCGCCGGCGTCGAGTGCGGCAGGCTCCCGGTCCCCCTCGACCACGCCCAGCCGGGCGGCGAGAAGATCGACCTCGCCCTCATCCGGGTCAAGGCCACCGGCGACCGCCTGGGCTCACTGGTCTTCAACTTCGGCGGCCCCGGCGCGTCGGGGGTGGACACGATGAGCCTGGCCGCCACCGCGTTCGCCAAGCTGGGCAGCCGCTACGACCTGGTCAGCTTCGACCCGCGCGGCGTCGAGCGCAGCTCCGGCGTCAGGTGCGGCGGCGAGATCGACAAGATCATCTCCGCTGGCGGGGACGCGGACACGGAGAAGCTGACCAAGGAGTTCGCGGCGGCCTGCGAGAAGGACTCGGGCAAGATCCTGCCCCACGTCGGCACCATGAACGCGGCCAAGGACCTCGACCTCCTCAGGGCCGCGCTCGGTGACAGGCAGCTCAACTACGTCGGCTTCTCGTACGGCACCCACCTCGGCGCCGTGTACGCCACCCATTTCCCCAAGAACGTCGGCCGCTTCGTCCTGGACGGCGCCTTCGACCCCACGGTGACGTTCGAGGAGCGGGCGGTGATCCAGGCGACCGGGTTCGACCAGGCGTTCGCCGCCTTCGCCAAGGACTGCGTGGCGCAGAGCTGCGAGCTGGGCGCCGACCCGGCCGCGGCGGAGAAGGCGGTGGAGACCCTGCTCGAGGGCCTCAAGACCAAGCCGCTCAAGGTGGGTGACCGGGAGCTCACCTACGGGCTGGCCCAGCTCGCCGTCATCACCCCGCTGTACGCCAAGCAGACCTGGTCGATGCTGGAGCAGGGGGCCGCCGCCGCCATCAAGGGCAACGGCACCGCCCTGCTCGCCCTGGCGGACGCGTACACCGGGCGCAGGCCGGACGGGACGTACTCGACGATGATGACGAGCCTGACGGCCATCAACTGCGCCGACAACGCCGAGCGCCCCACGGCCGCCGAGACCGCCAAGGTCAACGAGCGGGTGAAGAAGATCTTCCCGATCCTGTCGCTCGACGGCTCGACCGGCACCTGCGCCCACTGGCCGGTGAAGGGCGACAACGCCGCCAAGCGCATCGACGCCACGGGCTCGGCGCCCATCGTCGTCATCGGCGGCAAGGGTGACCCGGCCACGCCGTACCAGTGGGCCACCAAGCTCACCGACCAGCTCAAGACGGGGGTCCTGGTGACGTACGAGGGCGAGGGCCACGGCGCCTACCTGAGCGGCAACGGCTGCGTCATGGGCCTGGTGGACGCGTATGTGCTGGAAGGCAAGCTCCCCGCCCCCGCCGCCACCTGCGCGGCCTGACCCGCGGCGTCTCGTCACGGTGGCGGCCGGCCCACGGGGGCCCGGCCGCCACGCTCGTCTCAGGACAGGTCGGCCTCCGCCAGGAGGAGGGGAACCGAGGCCGGGTCGCGCAGGAGGGCGGCCACGGCGAGGCGGTCGTTCCACTGCCCCGTCGCCCACGCCAGCCCCCGCGCCAGCCCGTCGACCCCGGTGCAGTGCACGGCTCCCTCGAAGTAGCGCCACGCGCACTCCACGCCGTCCACCAGCAGCTTCTCGTGCTCCACGTAGGTCGCTGGCGCCGTCGGCAGCAGGGACCGCACCTCGGCGGGCACCTCACGCACGGCGCCCTCCGACGTCACCTCCCCCGAGGTGAGCTCACCGGCCAGCGGCAGGTCGAGCAGCTCGGACAGCGCCTCAGCCAGATCGTAGGAGGCCAGCACCAGCGGCCGGCCGGCGACGAGCTGCAGCAGGTCGGGGGCCTCCACCACCACGGCGTCGTCCGCCGGGGCCACCACGATCGCCCCCTCGAGCACGGCCCGCACCCGCGAGGGCGGCGCGACCCGCGAGGGGTCGACGGCGGCCAGCGCGATCCACAGGGCGCGCAACTGGGCCCGGTCGACCTCGATCGAGTCGTCGGCCAGCAGGTCGAGGAGCTCTTCGGGCCCTCCGTGGGAGGTGAGCAGCTCGGTCAGCGTCGTGCGCACGCCGAGCATGGACAGGGCGGCCTCGTCGAGACCGGTGGGCGCGTCGGCGTAGAGGCCCTGCAGCAGCGGGTCGGCCCCCGGGAGCCGCAGCTCCAGCGGCTTGCTCCCGCTCAGCACCGGATGGTTGGCCAGCCACCACGCGGTGTAGGACGGCACCTCGACGCCCTCCACCCGCAGCGGATGCAGGGCGGCCCGCAGCGGCGGCGTGGTGAGCAGCGCCAGCGCGGCCGGCCAGTCGGCCACCAGCTCCAGGTCGCGCACGGCCACGAACTCGGGCACCAGCGGCGGCACGTCCAGCTCGGGCAGCAGGTCGAGCACGTGGTCGAGCCAGTCGGCCTCGCCGTCGAGGTCGTGGTCGCAGTCGTCGGGGTCGAGCAGCACGTCGGCCTCGTTCACCACCGCGAACCCGTCGAGCACCCCGGCCGCCGCCAGCACCCGCGCGCCGTAGGTCTCCTCCAGCTCGGCCGCGGCCACGCCCAGATGCGTGTCGGGCTCCAGCAGCCCGGCCAGCGCGCCGCCGGCCAGCATGAGGTCGCCGGCGGCGTAGAGCTCGCCGTCGGTGCCGCGCAGCGCCAGCTCGGCCAGCCACGGCGCCTCGCCGGGCACCAGCCCGGATGTCTGGACCAGGGACAGGACGGCCCGCGCCACCGGCTCCGGGTCCGGGTTGTCGAGCGACTCCGAGACCGCGGCCTTGGTCAGCGGATCGTCGAGGATCGTCCTGGGCGTGGCCTCGGCGGCGCCCAGCCGCAGCAGCGCCGGGTGGGCCGCCTCCGGATGCACGATGCGCAGCCCGAGCGGGGTCAGGTCGAGGTCGGCGCCGCCGTCGGTGAGGATGAGCGTGCCGCGCGGCCCGCGCACCACCCGGCCATCGGTCAGCGGCACCGGCAGTGCGCCCAGCGACTCGGGATCGTCGGCGGGCAGCACCTGGTAGAGCGAACGCCACCACGACGGCTCGCGCGCTTCGGCCGCCTCACCCGACAGCAGGTCGACGATGTCGGCCAGCTCCACCCTGCGCACCCCGAGCGCGACCATCGCCGGATGCCGCGCGTTCCACCCGGCGGGCAGCAGCCCCGGTACGAAGTCCGCCACCGCGGCCAGCAGCTCGGACGAGCCGGACGCGACGACGGCCGCCTCCCGCCCCGCGACCACCCAGCCGTCGCCCTCGGACTCGGGCGCCGGATGCTCGACCCGCCACTCGGCGTCGGGCTCGTAGACCTTCGCGTCGGCGAACGACGGGGACTGCACGGTGGGAGCGGGCGCCGACAGGGCCGGCAGCAGGGGCGTGGCGGGCAGGCGCTCGAGCACCGCGCGCCGGACGCGGGCGTCGAGCTCGCCCTTGCCCATGAGCGAGGGCACGAGATCGAGCAGCCTGGAGGTGCGAGGCAGCTCTCGCAGCAGCCGCACGTAGGCGTCGGCCGCCCGTTCGACCAGGAAGTCGGTGAGCGGCCCCTTGGCCACGTGGCGCCGGTCGGTGGCCATCGGGAACGACGCGATGAGCAGCGCGGGCAGGTCGATGGGCTCGACGCTGGGCGTGGGGGCGTGCACCACGGGCGGCACGGCGGCGGGCAGCGGCCCCGGCTCACCGGTGCCGGTCACGGGCACCGCCCAGCGCAGCGACCAGAAGGGCCGGGCCCGCTCCTCGGTGGGCCGGTCGGCGAAGAGCCTGCCGACCTCCTCGGGGGTGAACTCGCCGGACTCAGAGACCACGTGCCAGCCGTCGGCGCCCACGTTGCGGATCTCGCCGTCGAGGTCGATCTCGATGACCTCGAGCGCGGGCAGGCCGATCAGCAGCGCGGGGCTGGTCTCGCCCAGCATGCGGCGCACGGCCTCGACGCAGGCCTGGTCGCGCAGCGGGAGGCGGACGAGCGTGTCGAACCCCTCGGGGACGTCGATGAGGGGCGGCTCGTCGAACGGCAGCCGCAGCAACGGCACGTGCCCGGAGCGGTCGGCCAGCTCACCCGCCAGCGCGGGGATCTCGGCGACCAGGGCGGCGGTCTCCGTACGGGACCAGCGCACCGCGCCGGCCCCCCGTGAGCCGATGGAGGGCGCGTCGCAGACCGACACGACCGCCGCGAACCCGACGCCGAACCGGCCCGCCGCCCCCGCCTCGTCGCGCTTGCCCGAGGCGCGCAGCGTCGACAGGCTCTCCACGCCGGTCGCGTCGAGCGGGGCGCCGGTGTTGGCGGCCGTCAGCACGTCGCCGCGCAGCGTCAGCCGCAACACCCCGGGCACGCCCGCCCGCAACGCCGCGTCGGCGGCGTTCTGGGCCAGCTCGACGATCAGCCGATCGCGGTAGCCGCCGAGCGCGAAGTCCTCCTCCGCGTTGGCGTCTTCGCGGAACCGGGCGGGCGAGGCCGTCCACGCCGAGAGGACGGCTGCTCGCATCCGGTCAGTGCCGTAGGTGTCGCTCATCGATCACGATCCTGGTCGAGGGTAGGGGGCCACCGTAGGTTAGCGGCCCGGACCGACACTCACGATCCTTCACCGACAGGACCCCGGCCCCGCCGCGCCACGCTCTTCGCACTCACCACGACTGCCCTGTCCGGGCGCTCTCAGACCCCTCGAGGGCACGGCGAAGCCGCGCCTGCCCGGCCGAGCACGCTCAGGAGTGGCCGAGCTCCTCCGAGGCGGACTCGTCGACCGAGCCCGACTCCTCTTCCATCAGGTCGTAGCCCAGGTCGTCGAGGATGGGGATGGCCTGCTCCACCGGCGGCGGGAGCACGGCGGCCTCGGAATGGGCGCCGCAGCCGTGGTCGGCGGCCACGACCTTGCCGTCGTCGGGCGCGTATTCGTTAGCGCAGACCCCGAACATCGGCCGCAACCCACCCGCCAGCAGCCAGTAAAACCCGCAGGTGGAACACTGCGCGGGAGCGGCGTGTGCGATCGGTGTATGTGGCCCGTGCTCGCCCGAGTGCCAGCGTCTGGCAGCCCGATCCTTGCCGATGGCCGAGAGCACACGTGCCCGGCCCAGGCCGTACTCGAAAACCGCCTGATGGTCGGTTTCTTCGTCGGTCTCGGTGAAACCGGGCGCGAGCCTGTCGTCGTCGTCCGCGGTGGGGAGCAGGTCGCCCACGCCGAGATCGCCAGGGCGCAGGCGCTCGCTCCACGGCAGCCACTCGGGCGCCAGCAGCGCCCCGGAGCCGGGCAGCAGAACGGCCTCGCTGACCGTGACCTTCTTCGCACGCGAGGCGCGCGTCACGGTGACGGCCCAGCGCCAGCCGCGATAGGCCCGGTCGAGACAGGCGAAGTAGTGGGTGACGATCCGGTCGCCCTCGCTCTCGTAGCCGAGGTGGTCTCCGGGCTCGCCCGGCCGCGCCAGCTCCTCGGCCGCGGCGCGCGCCAGATCGACCGCGGCGACACATGCCTGGTCGGGAGCGGAGACGCGGGCCCTGGTGCGGCTCATCGGGCCGCCTCCGCCGAAAGGTGCTGTTCGCTCACACTTCATTCTCACCCATCAAGGGACCTGCGGGTGCCCACAACGGGGGATCCCGCACTGAGATCCCGTATCAATCGGGTAAGACTGGTAGGCGTGGAGGGTGGCTGGGAGCGAGCACGCCAGATCTCGCGGCGGATGGCGCATGGCGCCGCCGACGCGGGCCGCGCGACCGTGCGCGCGAGCAAGGCCACCGCGAGCGGGACCGCCCGGGCGGGTAAGGCCACGGCCAACGGCGCGCGAAAAGTCGGCAAGGCCACGCGGCGGCTCACCTACGCCAACGGCGCCGACCGCACCGGGCTCGGCCGCCTGATCGAGCTGTCGGCCGGCAACAGCGCGAGCGACGCGATGGTCACCGTGGCGCTGGCGAGCACGGTGTTCTTCGGGGTGCCCGTCGGCGAGGCGCGTGGCTCGGTGGCGCTCTACCTGGTCATCACCATGCTGCCGTTCGGGCTGCTGGCGCCGTTCGTGGGGCCGATTCTCGACCGGTTCAGGTCGGGGCGGCGCTATGTGATGGCGGGCACGCTGTTCGGGCGGGGGCTGCTGTGCTTCGCGATGGCCGCCGCGGTGGGGCCCGGCGATCTGCCGACGCTGTTCATCGGGGCGCTGGGCGTGCTGGTGCTGTCGAAGGCGTACAACGTGTCGCGGGCGGCGATCATGCCCAGCGTGCTGCCCGCCGACATCACGCTGGTGTCGGCGAACGCGCGGGTGGCGCTGTTCACGCTGATCTCGGCCGGGGTGGCGGTGCCCTTGGGGGCGGGCCTGACCGCGTGGCTGGGCAGCGCGGCCGTGCTGCGCATCGCGATGGTGGCCTTCCTGCTGCTCGGGGTCGCCGCCGTACGCCTGCCACGCCACATCGACTCCCCCGACCTGGACGAAGAGGGCGAGTCGCCCCGCTGGCGCACCCTGCTCAAGGTGGGCCCCGCGGTCGCCGAGGCCGTCTGGGCCAACGTGGCCATCCGCGTCTTCTCCGGGTTCCTGCTGTTCTTCCTGCTGTTCCTGGTGCAGGACAAGGCGGTGCCGTGGCTGGCGCTCGACGACCCGCTGACGCGTGACCCCTTCTTCGACATCCCGAAGACGATCGCGCTGCTCGCGGCCGCCGCCGGGGTGGGCGGGCTGGTCGGCGCCGTGGCCGCGAACTGGACCCGTAATCACGCGCCGCAGCTCATCGTGCTCGTCACGCTGGCCGTGACCGTCGTGACCACGATCGTCACCGCGATCTTCTTCGGCCTGTGGACGGCCCTGGCGATCTGTCTGGTCACGGCCTTCGCGCAGGAGCTGGGCAAGCTGGCGCTCGACGCGATCGTGCAGCGGGAGATCGGCGAGGAGGTGCGCTCGTCCACGTTCGGCGTGGTCGAGGCGGTGCTGCAGCTCGCGTGGGTGTTCGGCGGCCTGGTCGGGCTGGTGCTCTCGCTGTCGGAGAGCAGCACGGCCGGCCTGGTCACGCTGACGGTAGCGCTGACCGCCGCGCTCGGCTGGCTGCTGGTCTCCAGGCGCAGGCGTGTCCGCGCCACCAAGGACAAGCTGCGGCGGCAGCGCGCCGAAGCCGAGGCCGCCGCCGACCGGCCGCAGCCGCCGCGGACGGACACGCTCGACTCGACGAAACCGCTGACCAACCCGAACGGCTGACCGATCCCGATCGGCCGACCAGCCCGAACGGCCGACAGCCCGAACCGCCGACCAGCCCGATCGCCCGGCGCTACGCGTCGAGGTCGTCGGCGACGGCCCTGAGCACCTGCGCGATCTTCTTGGCGTGCACCATGTCCGGGTGCTTGCCCCGCTGGTAGGAGGTCGAGACACCGTCGAGCAACTTGATCAGGTCCTCGACGATGACCACCATCTCGTCCGGCTTCTTCCGCTTGGCCTTGGGCTTGGTCTTGGCCAGCGTCGGCGGCTGGTCCAGGATCCTGACCGAGAGCGCCTGCTGACCACGCCGTCCCTCGGCCACGCCGAACTCGACCTTCTGGCCGGGCTTGAGCGGGGCCGCACCAGTGGGAAGCGCGGAGGAATGCACGAAGACCTCACCGCCGTCGTCGCGGGTGAGGAAGCCGAAACCCTTGTCGGCGTCGTACCACTTGACCTTGCCACTCGGCACAGGAGGACCTCGTTCAAACAGTCGAGAGGAGGATGGATGGATGTAGGTTATGCCCCGCGAAGCGCCAGGGCGACCGGGTAAATGGCGGGCAATTACCGGAGTTCGTCATGCTCGTGCCATCCGGCGAACCAGCCCGCGAATTCGGTCAGGTCGCCCAGCGCCACATCAGCTCCGTGATCACGCAGCTCTCCCACCGTGTAAGGGCCGGTCGCGACCGTCACGCTCACGGCGCCACCTGCGCGGGCCGCCTCGATGTCCGCGACATGGTCACCAACATAAGCCGCCGCGCCGAAGCGCGCGAGTGCCGATCCTTTCGCGGCACCGAAAAGGGAACCGACCACTTCGTCCACGGCCAGGCCGAGGCTCTTGACCGTGCCACGGGCGTCACGGACGTTCTTGCCCGTCACCACGATGACGCGGCCCCCACGGCGGCGTACGGCGTCGATCGCCTCGTGCGCGCCCACCATGGCGGTGTGCACCGGAACCCCCATTTCCGGATATATCTCCCTATAGAGGTCGGCAGCCGCCGTAACCTCCTCGGCGGGCAGCCAGTTGGCCAGTTCCATCTCCAACGGCGGGCCCAGCCGGCGCACGATCGCCGCGCTGTCAAAAGGGACGCCCAATCGCGCGGCCAGCTCGTCGTAAACGGCGGCGATGCCGGCTCTGGTGTCGGCCAATGTCATGTCAAGGTCGAATCCCACTGAAGTCGTCACAGGTGAAGGATGCCAAACGGGCCTCTACTCCGCGTAACGGCCCTTGTTCTGCGGGCGCGGGAATGGGAAGAAAGGAATTACTTATCGGAGAGGAGCGGCCGTGACCGACACCCCCAAGCCGCCGCACACCGGAGACCGGCTCGTCGCCTCCTCCGCTCCGCCCCGTCCGCACAGGCCCGCACGGCCGGGCGGGCGCACCGTGACCCTGTGGCAGCGGATCGTGGGAGCCGTGGCCTACGTGGTGAAGGTGGCCTCCAGGGTCGCCGCGCTCATCGTGGTGCTCTACGCGGCGTTCTCGGTCTTCAGGGCCAACCCGGCCAACATCTGGTACCAGTTCGTCGAGTCGCTCGCCTCGTGGCTGTCGCTGGGCCTGCCCAACCTGTTCCAGCTCGCCGATCCGCGCTGGACGACCCTGGTCAACTACGGGCTCGCGGCCGTCGTCTGGCTGATCGCGGGCTCCGCTCTGGCGGGTCTGATCCGGCGTGCCGCTCCGTAACTACTACGCTCCTTACGGAGGTACCGGATAAAAATGACCAGATCGACCCGTGAGCGGATCGTCGATGAGGCCCTGCGGCTGTTCGCCGAGCGGGGCTACTCCGCCACTTCCGTGGCCGAGATCGAGGCCGCCTCAGGGCTCTCGCCCGGCGCCGGAGGGCTCTACAGGCACTTCAAGTCCAAGTACGAGGTCCTCGCCGCGGCCATCAACGAGCACGCCACCCGTACCAGGAGTCAGGTGGCCGGCAGCCTGGCCGAGCTGAGCGCCATGGAGACCTCGGTCGACCTGGAGGAGCGCCTGGCGCACGTGTGCCGGGCCGGCCTGGCGAAGGTGCGCGAGGAGTCCGAGCTCACCCGGGTCTTCTTCCGCGACCTCAGCCAGTTCCCCGAGCTGGTCACCGTCGTACGCGAGGGGCTGCTGCAGCCCATGTTCGACGCGATCGTCACCTGGTTCCAGGCGCAGCCCGAATACCAGGACGCCAAGGTCGACTGGGCGGGCATCGCCGCCGTGCTCGGCGGCTCGGTGGTGCACTACCGGCTGTTCCAGGAGACGGTGGGCGAGCTGCCGGGGCACGCGGAGAAGGACCAGTTCGTCACCGCCTGGGTACGCCTGGCGATCGGCCTGCTCCCGAGCCCGGCCCCGGTCAGGTGAGGTCGAGCAGCCGGTAGGCCAGCCAGACCACGCCCAAGCCCGTACCGATCATGAACATCGTGCCGCTGACGTCGAAGAACTGGGTGACGAACGCCTGCAGCCCCGCCTCCGTCCCCACCCGCAGGCCGCCTATGAGCACCCCGCCCACCGAATAGCCCAGCAGCGGCGCGCCGATCCCGACGAGCTTGTCGCGCAGGGTCCAGGTGTCGCCGAACAGCACCAGCGCGGCGCCCACCGCCCACGCCACCACGGGAACCTCGAAGATCGCCAGCGGCGGCAGGTCGAACGGCACCAGCAGCGCCGCCACCACCAGGATCACCATGGCGGCCGTGTCACGCGGATGCTCCTTGACCACGGTCCTGGCGTCCCGGCCCCCGGTGGCCATCGGATTGGCGCTGAACATGGCCGCTCTGCGCAGCCCGGCGAACGGCAGCCCGCGGCCCTCCTCCCGCCGGTGGACCCGTTCCTGTGCGATCTTGCTGTACGTCCTGACGCCCGGCGGCGTGTCGGGGTCGTCGGCGATGGCCGGGAAGCGCATGGTGGAACCGGTGCCGCGCGGCTGCGCGGACTCCACCGGCGCGGCGACGGCCGTGTCGCGCCTGGTGGCCGCACCCTCCTCGGCCAGCCTGCGCGCCTCGCGCTCGACGAGGGCGGCCGGATCGCCGAACCGGGCCAGCACCTTGGCCACCTGGCGCGCGTTCTGGCTGCCGTGCCGCTCGGCCTCGATCCTGGCCCGCAACCGCCTGGCGAAATCGAGCCGCTGGTCGGCCCTGAGCACGCCGTGGGCGGCATCGGCCGCCTTCGACACGTAGTTCAGCACGAGCTGGTCCGCGCGCTCTATCACGTCTAGCAATGCTGCCCCAATCAGGTGGGACATACCATGGCAACGATGGAGTTCACGGAGTGGATCAGGGGGCGCACCGACGAACAGCTGCGGGCGCTGGTCTCCGCGCGCCCCGAGTTGATCACTCCGGTGCCCGCGCATCTGGAGGGCCTCGCCTCGCGGGCCGGCAGCCCGTCGGCGATCGGCAGGGTGCTGGACCGGCTCGACCGGTTCACGCTGGCCGTCGTGGAGACGCTGGCCGTACAGGACGGGCCGATGTCGAAGGGCGCGCTGCGCGACCTCGTCGGCGCGGCGCTCGCGCACGCCGACGACGAGAGCACCGGCGCGGCGAACGCGGAGGCGAGCTGTACGGGCCCGCGCGCGAATCCGGAGCCCGCACTGTCGGCAGCCCTCGACCGGCTGTGCGACCTGGCCCTGGTCTACGGTCCCGACGACGCGCTGGAGCTGGGCCCGGGCGTGCGCAAGGTGCTCGACGACCCGGCCGGGCTGGGCCCGAGGGCTCTCGACGCGTTCCGGCACCACGCGCCCGAGCAGCTCGACGAGATGGCCGACGACATCTCCCCGGGCACCGAGGGCTCGGGCAAAGAGCGGCTGGCGGCCGCGCTGGCCCGGCCGGCCGCACTCGTCCAGGCCGTCTCGCCCGAGGCCAGGGGCGCGCTCGACCAGCTCGTCTGGGGCCCGCCGACCGGCCGGGTGCCCAACGCCAGGCGCGAGGTGCGCGTCGACTCCGCCCGCTCCCCCATCGAGGAACTGCTGGCGCGCGGGCTGCTGGCCGCCAGCGGCGAGGAGAGCGTGACGCTGCCCCGCGAGGTCGGGCTCTACCTGCGCGGGGGCCGGGTGCACCGCGGCCTGCTGGCCCTGCCGCCGCCCCTCCAGGGGGCCGCCCGCGACCGGACCCTGGCCGACCGTACGGCGGCCGGGCAGGCGTTCTCGTTCGTCAGGTCGGTCGAGGAGCTGTGCGAGCGGTGGAGCATCGAGCCGCCGGGCGTGCTGCGTACCGGCGGGCTCGGCGTACGCGACCTGAAGCGCGCGGCCGGCGAGCTGGACCTGCCCGAATGGGTGGCGGCGCTGGTGATCGAGGTGGCGCACGCGGCCGGGCTGATCGCCTCCGGCGGCGGCGTGGACGGCG
This sequence comes from Nonomuraea sp. NPDC050643, assembly GCF_040654715.1. Lineage (NCBI taxonomy): Bacteria > Bacillati > Actinomycetota > Actinomycetes > Streptosporangiales > Streptosporangiaceae > Nonomuraea > Nonomuraea sp. NPDC050643. Next base: position 139,073 of record NZ_JBFAIM010000024.1, read on the forward strand.
AGTGGCTGCCGACCTCCGGCTACGACCTGTGGCGGGTCAGGTCCACCGACGACCGGTGGGTGACGCTGGCGGCCACGTGGCTGCAGATGGACCGGGTCCCCGGGCTGGTCGGCGACCGCGACGAACGCGACCGGCCGCTCAACGCGCTGCACACCGACCTGCGCCGCGCCGCCGCGCCCGGGGTCAGGGCGGCCACGCTGGGCGTGCTGGCCTCGGCGCCGGGCCTCGCGCCCGACCGCGACTCCGTGCTCGAACGGCTGGCCTGGGAGCAGCCGCGCCGGCGGGGCCCGCTGCGCGAGCAGCTCACCGAGTTCGCGCTGCGGGAGGCCGAGCAGATCGGTGTGACCGGGCTGGGCGCGCTGTCCGGGCACGGGCGGGCGCTCGTCGAGGGCGGCGACGCGGCCTCGGTGCTCGCGCCGCTGCTGCCGGAGCCCGTCGATCACGTGCTGCTCCAGGCCGACCTCACCGCGGTCGCGCCGGGGCCGCTCACGAGCGAGCTGAACCGCTGGATGACGCTCACCGCCGACGTCGAGTCGAAGGGCGGGGCGACCGTCTACCGATTCAGCGAGAGCTCGATCCGGCGGGCGCTCGACGCGGGGCACGGGGGTGAGGAGCTGGTGTCGATGCTGGGCCGCCACTCGGCCACGCCGGTGCCGCAGGCGCTGTCCTATCTGGTGACCGACGTGGCCAGGCGGCATGGGCGCATCCGGGTCGGCACGGCGAGCGCGTACATCCGGTGTGACGACCCCGCGCTGCTCGACCAGATCACCGCCGACCGCCGCTCGGCGGCGCTTCGCCTGCGGCGGCTCGCCCCGACCGTCATCGCCTCCCGCTCGTCCAGGGCGGCGCTGGTCGATTCGCTGCGGGCCATGGGCTACGCCCCCGTCGCCGAGTCGCTCGACGGCGACGTCATCATCTCCCAGCTCGACAGCCGGCGCACCGAGGCGCTCGCCCCGGTCCGCACGGCGTCCGCGGCCAACGGGCTGGACCCCGAGGTCGCGGTGGCGGCCGTACGCGCCCTGCGGGCCGGTGACGCCGCGCACCTGTCGCGGCGCGAGCCCGTCGACTCCCCCAGCGGCCAGGTGCCGCGCGGGCCCGCCACGGCCACGATCTCGGCCCTGCAGGAGGCGATCAAGCAGGGCGTGCGGGTGTGGATCGGCTACCTCGACTCGCAGGGCAACGCGACCTCCCGCATCCTGGAGCCGGCCAGGATGGAGGGCGGCTACCTGACCGCCTACGACGAGACCAGGGCCGCCGTCCACCGCTTCGCACTGCACCGCATCACGGGCGTGGCGGGGCTCTGAGCTTCGTGCCGGCTCGTGTGCACGGGCGTGGCGGGGCTCTGAGCTTCACAGGTGGAGAGCTTTGAGGAGGGGCGCCAGCGAGCGCTCCGCCACCGCCGCGGCCGGTCCGCCGCCGGACGCGAGCCGCCGCAGGTGCCTGCCGGAGTCGGCCGGGTAGCGGACGGACAGCCCGCCACCCAGCGCCACGGCCGCGGTCGCCGCCGTGGCGGGATCCGCCGCCCAGCCGAGCGCGAGCCCGAGCGCCGCGGGTGCGAGGGTGTCGTCGGCGCACATGTACGACAGCACGTTGGCCGCCGCCACCCGCTCGGCCGCGCTTCCCTGGGCCCAGCCCTCCAGCAGCTCCCGCCGGACCTCCTTCGGCGAGAGAGCCGCCAGCGCCGCCACGCCCTCCGCGGCGCGCACCTGGACCTCGCTCCCCTGCCCCGGCAGCGAGCGCACCCATTCGCGCAGCGGCTGCCACAGCCAGAAGCCGTACCTGCCGACCAGCTCGGCCAGCACCTGGCCGCGGTGGTGCGGGGCGTGGAAGCCGACCACCCCGTCGGTGACGGCGATCAGCGGGCCACGGCGCGTCCGGCGGCCCGTTTCGTGGCAGAGCCGCTCGAGCCGGGCGAGCTGCTCATCGAAGACGGCCTCGGCCAGCCGGTGCGTGAACGCCAGCGCCGCCACGGTCAGCACCTCGCGCATGGGCGGCTTGGTGTCGAACCAGGCCGCCACCTCCTCGCCGGCCGGCTCGCCGTCGCGCGTCAGCCGCGCGGCCAGGCGCACGACCTCGGCGGGCGTGGGCAGCGTCAGCGCCAGGACCCGGGCCTGGGTCAGCTCCTCGGCGCTCAGCCCGGCGCGCCGCTCGAAGGCGCTCAGGCACAGGTCGAACAGCTCCCCGGGGTCGGGCGCGGCCCACGGATGCTCCACCTCGACCGCCTGCGAGGGCTCGCCGGCCCTGGTCACGACCAGGTACGAGCCCAGCTCGGCCAGCTTGCGGGCCAGATTGACCAGCACGGTCCTGTCGGTGCTGGCCGCGATCCAGTCGTGCAGCAGGTACGCGCGGCCCGGCTCGTACTCGGTCCTGGAGAGCAGGTCGTGCGCGGTGGCGGCCGGGGACAGCACGGTGATGGCGCCGTCGGCCAGCGACATGCGCGAGAGCAGGGAGATGGCCCCTAACCGTCTGCCCGTCTCCTCCTCGCCGACGAGGACGAGCAGGTGCCGCGTGGCCAGCCGTCGCACGCCCTCGGGAAAACATCCCGGCTCCAGGTACGACCGCAGCAGCCCGTCCGCCTCCCGCCTGTTGAGGTCTCGGGTGGCCGGACCGGCCACGGCTCTGACATGTTCTCTGACAGCGATCAGGCTCCCGGTGAGCGTTATGTTGTCGAGGTCGATCTCGCCCGGTTCAGGCGTTTCGGTCACGAAGTCACCTCGGGATTAACTGGAAAGTTTTCTACAGGAAATATTTCTGGCCAACGAGATTCTTCGTTTTATACGGAGAGATCGCACAGCGTCACCACGCGGCTTCGACCTGGCCTTTTGTGCGAGAATCAGGGCCCGATCCATCGACGCGGACATGTCGATCATGCTCTCCATGCTGTTGGCAGGCCCATGCGGCCCTTAGATCTCCCACCATTACACGATCTAGGCCAACAAGAAAACTCGAATGGACACAGTAGAGAATTTATGCCCATTTACGGACCACAAGGACACCGTCCACAATGGCTAGTCAAGATCAGACCACCATCCGCCGAGGCTTGACTGCGCATCCTCGCTCGCATCAGGTTGTGCATGTGACCGAGCAGACGCTGGGCCGGCTGGCCGAGGAGTCATGGAGCCGTTTCGACGACCACGACTCGATGTTCTACGAGGACGTCTGGCACCGCAGCCACGTGCTCGCCGAGCGGGCGCGCCGGATGTGCGGAGGGTTCGCCGAGGCCGGGATCCGGCCTGGAGACCGCGTGGTCGTGATGATGGCGAACTCGCCCGAGGTGCCGCTGATCTATCAGGCGCTGTGGGCGGCGGGCGCCGTGGTGACGCCCGTGGTGTTCCTGGTGGGGCCCGACGAGCTGCGCCACATCCTGCATGACAGCGGCGCCTCCGCGATCGTGACGTCGCCGGAGCTGGTCGAGAACGTGCGGGCCGCCGACGTACAGATCCCCATATTTGTGGAAACGGGCGAGCTGGAGCGGGCAGCCGAGCACGGGCCCGTGGCGCGGGACCCTGGTGACCTCGCCGCCCTCATGTACACCGGTGGCACCACCGGCAAGGCCAAGGGCGTCATGCTGAGCCATCAGGGCCTCTGGCACGTGGCCAAGGACGCGTTCGAGATGTCCCATCAGGAGGGGAAGAACCGGGCGCTGGTGCCCGTCCCGCTGTCGCACGCGTACGGGCTGATCATCTCGGTCGCCTCGATGCACGCGACCGAGCCGCAGCAGGCGGTGCTGATGCGCTGGTTCGAGCCGAAGGCGTTCCTGAGGCTGGCCGCCGAGCAGCGCGTCCAGTACGGCACCGTCGTCCCCGCCATGCTCCAGCTCCTGCTCGCCGAGCCGCTCGAAGAGCACCCGCTGCCCGACCTGACCTACCTCACCTGCGGCGCGGCGCCGCTCGGCAGGGACGTGCTGGAGGAGTTCGAGCGCCGGATGCCCGGCGTGCAGATCCTCGAGGGCTACGGCCTGACCGAGACCAGCGCGGTGACCACCTTCAACCCGCCGGGGCGGCGCAAGGCGGGCAGCGTGGGCCTGCCGCTGGCCGGATACTCCATCACCATCCGCGACAGCGATGGCGAGGCGATGGAGATGGGCGACGTCGGCGAGATCTGCGTCTCCGGCGACTCGCTGATGCTGGGCTACTGGGGTGAGCACAGGCCCGACCCCGAGGGCACGGCGCTGGTCGGCCAGGAGCTGCGGACGGGCGACATCGGCTGCGTCGACGACGACGGCTACCTGTACATCGTCGACAGGAAGAAGGACCTGATCATCCGCGGCGGGTTCAACGTGTTCCCGCGCGACGTCGAGGACGCGCTCAACCAGCACCCCGAGGTCGTGATGTCGGGCGTCGTGGGCCGCACCGAGCCCAGGGTCGGCGAGGAGGTCGTGGCCTTCGTGCAGCTCAGGCAGGGTGCCGAGGTGACGGCCGAGGAGCTGATGGAGTGGGCCCGCGACCGGGTCGGCCGGGTGAAGTATCCGCGCGAGGTGCGCTTCGTCGACTCCGTCCCGGTGACGAGCGTGCTCAAGCTCGACAGGAAGGCCCTGCGGTCCATGCTCGGCTGAGGTCGTCCGGGTTCTATGGTGATCTCGTACACCGGGTCAGGCGCGTCTCATTTCCGTGATAAGTGTTGACCTGTCTGGAGGTGAACATGAGTCAGGAAGATCCGCCGGGATACCCGTACCAACCCTACGGCGCGCCCTACGGCGAGCAGCCGCCCCCGCAGCACGGCTATGGCTACGGCTATCCGCCGCCGCCACGCAACGACGGGCCCACGGCGGCCGCCATCGTCTCGCTCGTGCTCAACCTCCTCGCCCTCGTCTCGTGCTGCAACGTCCTGGGCCTGCCCGGCGCGATCCTGGCGGGCCTGGCGCTCGGCAGGGCGCGCACGGAGCCGCAGAGCGCCCGCACGATGCTGATCTGGAGCTGGGTCCTGTTCGGCACCGGCTTCGTGCTGGGCATCGGCACGTTCCTCTTCCTGGGGCTCAACGGCTATCTGGACGACTGATCCGGACTAATCCTTGCCCGCTCGTTGTTGGAGAGTCGGAGCGGGGGAGCCGGGATCAGGAGACGATGGTCCTGTTGCGCCAGGCCCCGTCCGGAAACCCCACGGAGATAGCCAGTGAGCGATGGACCGCTGATCGTCCAGTCGGACAAGACGCTACTGCTCGAGGTCGACCACGAGCAGGCCGACGCGTGCCGTAAGGCCATCGCGCCGTTCGCCGAGCTGGAGCGCGCACCAGAACATGTGCACACCTACCGCGTCACCCCCCTCGCGCTGTGGAACGCCCGCGCGGCGGGCCACGACGCCGAGCAGGTCATCGACGCGCTCATCAGCTTCAGCCGCTACCCGGTGCCGCACGCGCTGCTCGTGGACGTGGCCGAGACCATGGCCCGCTACGGCCGGCTGCGGCTGGAGAAAGACCCGGTCAACGGCCTGGTCCTGACCTCCACCGACCGGGCCGTGCTCGAAGAGGTGCTGCGCTCGAGGAAGATCCAGCCGATGCTGGGCGAGCGGCTCAACGCCGACTCGGTCATCGTGCACCCGAGCGACCGGGGCAACGTCAAGCAGGCGCTGCTCAAGCTGGGCTGGCCCGCGGAAGACCTGGCCGGCTACGTGGACGGCGAGCAGCACCCCATCGAGCTGCTGCAGGACGGGTGGACGCTGCGGCCCTACCAGCGGGAGGCGGCCGACGCCTTCTGGAACGGCGGCTCCGGCGTGGTCGTGCTCCCCTGTGGCGCGGGCAAGACCATCGTCGGCGCGGCGGCCATGGCCCACGCCCAGGCCACCACGCTCATCCTGGTCACGAACACGGTCTCGGCGCACCAGTGGAAGACCGAGCTGCTCAAGCGCACGTCACTGACCGAAGACGAGATCGGCGAATACTCCGGCTCGAAGAAGGAGATCCGCCCGGTCACCATCGCCACCTACCAGGTGATGACGACCAGGCGTAAAGGCGTCTACAGCCATCTGGAACTGTTCGACGCCCGCGACTGGGGCCTGGTCGTCTACGACGAGGTGCACCTGCTGCCCGCGCCGATCTTCAGGATGACCGCCGACCTGCAGGCCCGCCGTCGGGTCGGGCTGACCGCGACGCTGGTGCGCGAGGACGGGCGCGAGGGCGACGTGTTCTCGCTCATCGGTCCCAAGCGTTACGACGCGCCGTGGAAGGAGATGGAGAACCAGGGCTGGATCGCGCCAGCCGACTGCGTCGAAGTACGCGTGACGCTGACCGACGAGGAGCGGCTGGCGTACGCGATGGCGGAGTCGGAGGAGCGCTACCGCTTCTGTGCCACCACGCCGTCGAAGACGCAGGTCACCGAGGCGCTGGTGCGTCGGCACCTGGGCGAGCAGGTGCTGGTCATCGGCCAGTACATCGACCAGCTCGACGAGCTCGGCGAGCACCTCAACGCGCCGGTCATCAAGGGCGAGACCCGGGTCAAGGAGCGTGAGCGCCTCTACCAGGCCTTCCGCGACAAGGAGATCCAGGTGCTGGTGGTGTCGAAGGTGGCCAACTTCTCCATCGACCTGCCGGAGGCGGCCGTCGCGATCCAGGTGTCGGGCACGTTCGGCTCACGCCAGGAGGAGGCCCAGCGGCTCGGGCGGGTGCTGCGGCCCAAGGCCGACGGCGGGGGCGCGCGGTTCTACACGGTGGTCAGCAGAGACACGGTGGACCAGGAGTTCGCGGCGCATCGGCAGCGGTTCCTGGCCGAGCAGGGATACGCCTACCAGATCATCGACGCCGATGACGTACTGGGCGGGGTGTAACGCTTGGTAATGCCCGGCCGCTCGCCCGAGCGGCCAGGCATTCAGCGTGGTGTCACGTCCACGAGACTCCTCGGGCCGAAGACATTCGAACCACCCCCCTCACCTGCGTACTATCACGCCGCCTGCGACATACCCTCATGATCCGGCAAACCCACCTGATATGCCCGAATTTTTCGGTATTCCCAGGTTCGTTACCAGAGTGCGGTTCTGCCAGATTCGTTACCGCGCCAGCATGCCGCCGAAGAACAGCACACCCTCCGCGACGACCCAGGACAGCACCCCCGCGCCCATGAGACGGGCGAAGGCACGCGCGTCATTACGGGGCCAGGGCAGCAGCCAGGCGGCCACCGTGCAGCAGGCGGCGAGTGCGGCGAACAGCCCCGACACCGTGGAGACCGTGCTGAGCCGCCGCGAGCAGGCCGACGTGAGCTCACCACCTGAGCAGAACGCCTCCAGACCCCACCCCGCGAACACCGACAACCCCCACAGCGCCGCGAGCAGAAAGCTCGCGATCGTCGGGATGATCGGCGAGAACCGGAGCTGCACCCGCGCCACCTTCCTTCCCTACCCCGCCCGCCGGAGGTAAATGCTTTGGAAGCCCGGCCGAGTCGCCACTAAACTGGCCGATTCGCTGCCTTGACCACCTCCGTAACGAACCAGGGAGGCGCTTTCGCATGCCCGCACACCAATTGGCCCCCGACATACCCTCCGACGTCCTCGCCGCCGAGCAGGCCCACCTGGCCGAATCCAGGGCCGCCCTCAAGGCCATGCGCGCCCACGCGCAATCCCTGTCCGCCGACGCGGCGGGCGACTGGGTGTCGCAGCAGATCCTCCAGTCGCTGCTCGACAAGCGGGTCGCCGCGCTGGCCGACCACCCGGACACGCCGCTGTTCTTCGGCCGCCTCGACCGCGCCGCCGGCGACGACCTGCCCGGCGTGATCTACGTCGGCCGCCGCCACGTGCACGACGGCGGCAGCAAGCCGCTGGTCATCGACTGGCGGGCGCCGGTGTCCCGCGCGTTCTACCAGGCCAGCCCGGCCGACCCGATGGGCGTCGTACGCCGGCGCCGCTTCGGCTACCATGGCGGCGCGCTCACCGCGTTCGAGGACGAGCCGCTCGGCGAGGGCGGCGAGATCGGCCCCTCGAAGATCCTCACCCAGGAGATCGAGCGCCCGCGCACCGGCCCGATGCGCGACATCGTCGCCACCATCCAGCCCGACCAGGACGAGATCGTCCGCGCGACCCTGGCCCAGACGGTCTGCGTGCAGGGCGCGCCCGGCACCGGGAAGACGGCCGTCGGCCTGCACCGGGCCGCCTACCTGCTGTTCACCCACCGCGAGCGGCTGGCCAGATCCGGCGTCATGATCGTCGGACCGAACCGGGCCTTCCTGTCCTACATCTCCTCGGTTCTGCCCGCGCTCGGCGAGGTCAAGGTCGACCAGACGACGGTGGCGGGCCTGCTCGGCGAGCACGCGACGCCGGAGGAGCCGCTCGTCTCCGCGATGAAGGGCGACGCCAGGATGGCGGCGGTGCTCGAACGCGCGCTCTGGCTGCACATCGTCAAGCCGGAGGAGGGCGTGGTGTTCACCAAGGGCGCCTACCGCTTCCGGGTGGCCGACTACGAAGTACGCGAGATCGTGGCCTCCTTGCGCGGCACCACCCGCTACAACCCGGGCCGGGCGGCCCTGGCGCAGCGGCTGGCCCACATGGTGCTGGTCCGGATGGAGCAGCGCGGCGAATCGCCGGACGACCGGGTGCAGGACGCGGTGGCCAGGTCGAAGCCGGTCAAACAACTCGTGGATGCGGTCTGGCCGAAACTCACGCCCGAACAAGTCCTTTACCGACTTCTGTCGGATCCGGAATTCTTGGCGCGAGCCGCTAAATCCGATTTGTCGCCCGAAGAGCAAGAAAAGCTGATTTGGCGGAAGCCGTACCGGGGCTGGAAGTCCGCGAAATGGTCCGCCGCCGACGCCGCGCTCCTCGACGAACTCGGCGACCTGATGGAACGCACTCCATCGCTCGGCCACCTGGTCGTCGACGAGGCGCAGGACCTTTCCGAAATGCAGCTCAGAGCGCTCGGCCGGCGCTGCCGCAACGGCTCGGCCACCGTGCTCGGCGACCTGGCCCAGGGCACCACGCCGTGGTCCACCACTTCGTGGGAGTCGGTGCTCGAGCACCTGGGCCAGCGCGAGGGCGAGGTCACGGAGCTGACGCTGGGCTTCCGCGTGCCGCGCGAGGTCCTCGACTACGCGGCCCGCCTGCTCCCCGCCATCGCCCCCGGCCTGGCCCCGCCGCAGTCGCTGCGCCCCGGCCTCGGCTCGCTCACGGTACGCCAGGGCGGCACGATCGCCCAGGCCGCCAAGGAGGCGCTGGCCAGGGAGGGCTCGATCGGCGTCATCGTCCCCGACGCGCTGGTCGCCGAGACCTCCGACGCGCTGGCCGACCACCCGCACGCCGTGCTCGACCCCGACTCCCCCGACGAGCACCGCCTGCTCATCGTCCCCGCCACCCTGGCCAAGGGCCTCGAGTACGACCACGTCATCGTGGTGGAGCCCGCCGACATCGTCGAGGCCGAGCCCCGCGGCCTGGCCCGGCTGTACGTCGTCCTGACCCGGGCGGTCACGTCCCTGACGGTCCTGCACGACAAGGCGCTGCCGGCCCCGCTGGCGGCGTGAGAGGCGGCGGGCGCGGCCGCTTCTAGGATGGCTGGGCAAGCAGCTCTCACCCTAGGAGGATGCCGTGCCCGCACCGCTTCCACATGAACACCTGCCGTCGGTCCCCGCGCTCGTGGTCGAGAGCGACGACATCCAGGACGGCGAGAGGCTCAACGACCTCCACGTCTTCAACGACTGGGGCATGACCGGCCAGAACCTCTCACCGCACCTGCGCTGGTCCGGCGCCCCCGAGGGGACCCGCGGCTACGCCGTCACCTGCTACGACCCCGACGCCCCGACGGGCAGCGGCTTCTGGCACTGGGTGCTGTTCGGCCTCCCGGCCTCCGTGACGGAGCTGCCCACGGGGGCCGGCACGCAGCCCGACTTCAAGGGCCTGCCCGACGGCGCCACGCACGCCCGCAACGACTACGGCACCAAGGCGTACGGCGGCGCGGCCCCGCCCCCCGGCGACCCGCACCGCTACGTCTTCACGGTGCACGCCCTGGGCGTGGACGAACTGGGCGTGGACAGCGACGCCAGCCCGGCGGTGGTGGGCTTCAACATCACCGCCAACACCCTGGCCCGCGGCCACATCATCGCCCACTACGGCGTCTGACCCACCCACACCCCGACACCGGGTATCGACGATAGGCGGCCAACACCCGATACGGACATCGCCCACCCAACCCGGCCCCACCCGAACCACCCCAGGCAGGCCGAACCGAACCGAACCGGGCTGGACCGGGACCGGGACCGGAGCCGAGGCCTGAGCCGGGAGTCGAGCCGGGAGCCGGGGGCTGGGCCGGGGCGGCGGCCAGGTCGCACGCCCGTACCCACGGTGCGGTCCCGCCGCAACGCCCCCGAACGCAGCAGGCGCCCCGCCGTTACGGCGGGGCGCCTTCTGGTGCGAGCCAGGTGGTGCCGGAGGGGTGCCCGGCGCAGGTCATGCCGACCGGCGCGTGTGGGCCGGGTAAGCCGGTCGGCGCCCCGCGGGTGCGAGCCGCGGCCGCCAGGCTCCCGAGGGTGACCTCACCCGGTGACCCGAAGCCGAGAGACGTCAGCCGCAGGCGAGGAGCTGCGGCAGCAGCGCGTCGACGAGCGGGATTCCCACCTCCGAGACCGGGGCGCAGAGCGGAGCGCGCAGCTCCTGCAGAATGCTGAAATCGGTCGGGTAATGCCCGTCCGCGTGCGCGGGAGCCGCGGTGGCGGTCGCTGCGGCCAAGGTCAGGGCGGCGATGCCGAAAATACGCTTGCTGCGGGAAAGCATCCTCTACTCCTTCGTTGAGGCGGTGTGGCAACCACCTTTCCTCACTCCAAGTAGCGGATCAATTGTGAAACGTAATGGCAGCTAAACAAAACAAGAGCGGCCCGGAAAAGCCCGGGCCGCTCTTGGTGACAGTGACGAGAAATGACCTAGAAGTCCATGTCGCCGCCGCCGGGCATGCCGGCCGGGGCTGCAGGGGTCTTCTCGGGCTTCTCGGCGATGACGGCCTCGGTGGTGAGGAAGAGCGCCGCGATGGAGGCGGCGTTCTGCAGCGCCGAGCGCGTCACCTTGGCCGGGTCGAGGATGCCCGCCTCGAACATGTTGACGTATTCGCCGGTGGCCGCGTTGAGGCCCTCACCCGGGGTGAGGTTGCGGACCCGCTCGACCACGACGCCGCCCTCGAGGCCGGCGTTGACCGCGATCTGCTTGAGCGGCTCCTCCAGCGCCTTGCGCACGATGGCGGCACCGGTGGCCTCGTCGCCGGTCAGCTCGAGCTTGTCGAACGCCTTGGCGCCGGCCTGCAGCAGCGCCACGCCACCGCCGGGCACGATGCCC